>UQWH01000010.1 GCA_900544705.1 uncultured Eubacteriales bacterium
ACGCCGAGGAAGGCGAACAGCTCGCCCGGCCGGACATGGAAGGACAGGTCGCGCACGGCCTGCACCTCCGCGAAGCGCTTGTTCAGGCGCTCAATTTCTATAATGTGTTCCATTTATTCTTCTCCTTTCCCGCGCAGGTCGGGGGACCGGCGGCGCAGCGCATCTCCCGCTTCGGAGGCGTCCGGCACCGGCTGAATCTTCGTGATGTCGCTGTCTTCGTGCAGAATATGGATCATTCCGCGGAAGATCTCGCCCAGCAGCGCCGCGATCTCGGCGTCGGTCAGGCTGCATATACCCGCCGCGCTTATGACGCACAGGCCGTAGGTGTAGATCCACATCTGGCGGAAGAGATGCGCGGCCTGCTCATGTGTGGCGTGGTAGTCGCGCATGATGATCTCAAGGTCGTTTTCCCGGCCGAAGGGCAGCTCGCTCAGCGCACGGTCGAGGTCGGCACCGTCGCGGCTGTGCTGCTCGAAAAGCAGGCGGAAGAGCATCGGCTCCTCGCGCGCGAATTTGACCCACTGCATCCCGCGCTTCTTGTAGGAGGGAAAGAACGCCTTCGCGACCTCCATGTAGCGGTCAAAGACGGCCTTTGCCTCCAACTGTACGGCGGCCCTGAGCTCCTCCATGTCCTTGAAGGTGGTGAAAATGGGCGAGGACGAGGTTCCGAGGCGCTTGCCGATCTCGCGGGCGGTCAGGGCGCTTTCCCCCTGCTCACGCAGCAGCGAGAGCGCGGCGGCGACGATCTCCTCTCTGGTAAATTTCGGTTTCGGGGGCATAGAATCTTCCTTTCTCCGATGAAGACGATTGCGCAAATGCGTTTTATAACATTAGTTACAAAACAAGCGGTTTGATTATAGCACGGCAAAGCGGCGCTGTCAAGAGTAAGATTTCCTTCCGATCGCGCCGCCCGCTGTGATAGGGCAAAAAAAACGGGGCGTGCGCCCCGTTTTTTATGATTTTAATCTCTGTCCCAGTTGTGCCAGACGTTCTGCACGTCGTCGTCATCCTCGAAGATGTCGAGCATCTTTTCCATATTGGCGATGTCGTCGGGATTTTCCAACTTCTTGTATTCGCCGGGGACCATCTCGATCTGCGCGGAAACGAAGGAATAGCCCTTCTTGCTCAGCGCGTCGGCCACGGCATTGAAGTCGTCGGGATCGGTATAGATGGTGAAGCAGTCGTCCTCGGCCTCGAAGTCGTCCGCACCGCAGTCCATGGAGTCCATCATGACGTCGTCCTCTTCGTAGTCGCCGTCTTCATTGTCGATAACGAGAACGCCCTTCTTGCTGAAGTTCCAGGAAACGCAGCCGTTTGCGCCCATCTTTCCGCCGTATTTGTCGAAATGGTGGCGCATATTGCCCGCGGTGCGGTTGCGGTTGTCGGTCATCGTTTCGACGATGACGGCGATGCCGGCGGGGCCGTAACCTTCATAGGTGATGGAATCGTAGGAGTCGCCGCTGCCGGCGCTCGCCGCCTTCTCCAGCACGCGCTTGATGTTGTCGTTGGGCATATTGGCGGCCTTGGCCTTGGTGATGACCGTCGCCAGACGGGAGTTATAGTTCGGATCGGCAGAGCCGCCGCCTTCCTTCACGGCGACGTACATCTCCTTCGCGATCTTGGTAAAAGCGGCAGCGCGCTTTGCGTCCTGCGCACCCTTCGTCTTCTGAATGTTATGCCACTTGGAATGTCCGGACATAAGTATGCTTCCTCTCTGATAAAGTTTTCGTATGTTTTATTCTAGCACATGAAAAGCGGCTTGACAAGAATTTTATACGAATTTTATGGGGTCTGTGTGCGTTTTTGACACAAAGACCTCGATTTCGGGGAACTGCGCCCGCAGGTTTTTCGCGAGATAGGCGCAGACGGGATTCTCCGTTTCAAAATGTCCGGCGTCGATCAGCGTCACGCCCAGCTCGACCGCGTCGGCGAAGGCGTTGTATTTGACGTCGGCGGTGACGAAGGCGTCGCAGCCCAGCTCCGCCGCGCGTGCAAGCTCCCCGGCGCACGCGCCGCCGCCGACAAAGACGGTCCGGATCTCCCGGCCGCCGTCCGCATAGCGCAGACCGGGGCAGGAAAGCGCTGCTTTGACGAATTGCGCAAATGCGGCGGGGCTCTGCGCGCAGACCTTGCCGCAGCGCAGCAGACCGTAGGGGCGGCCCTGCCCGTCGGTTCCCTCCGGGTCGACGACCTGCACATCCGCAAGGCCGAGCGCGGCTGCGAGGCAGTCGTTCACGCCGCCGGGGGCTTTGTCCAGATTCGTGTGCGCGTTCAGCGCGGCGATGCCGTTTTCAATCAGAAACAGCAGATTGCGCCCCTGCGCCGTGCCGTCATTCACTGCGGAAAGTTCCCAGATGGCCGGATGGTGCGTCACGAGAAGCTGCGCGCCCAGCGCCTTCGCCTCCTCGCAGGCGGCGCGGAAGGGGTCGAGCGCGACCAGGATCCGCGTGACGGGCGCGTTTGCCCTCCCGCACAGCAGGCCGACGTGATCCCAGCTTTCCTGCATGGATTCCGGGGCAAGCGTTTGCAGAAATTCATGGATTTCCCGAACGGTTTTCATAGCTCCTCCTCATCTCGCGCACCTCGCGGAGCGCGGCTTCGTAATAATGCAGCTTCGATTCATCTGCCGGGTCGCCGCCGCGGCGGATGCCCTCGGCCGTCAGCGCCAGCGATCGCTCAATGCGGGCCAGATAGTCCGGCAGCAGCGGGTCGCCGGAGGCGAGCAGCGCGGGGGAAACGTACTGCGCGCCCGGCGTCAGCGGTGCGGCACAGCCGTAGCGCACGCTGAGCACCTGATATAAAAATCCGCCGTCGCGGACGAGCGCTTCTTTTTCGATGCCGAAGCCCAGCGCCGCCAGTGCCCGGCGCAGGTCGGCACCGGAGGACTGGGGCTGAAGGATCAGCAGGTAGCGCGGGTCGCGCAGCCACGGGCAGGCGGAAATGATCTGTGTGATCAGGTCGCCGCCCATGCCGGCGCAGACGACGGTGTCGATCTCGTCCGGGTCGACGGCGGCCAGACCGTCCGCCTGAGAAAAGCGCATTTTCTCCGCCACGCCGTAGCGCACGGCGTTTTCCATCGCCCGATGGAGCGGCCCCTCGCGCAGCTCCGAGGCGTGGACGAATTTTGCCTGCCCCGTTTGCAGCAGAAAAATGCCGAGATAGCCGTGATCTGCGCCGATGTCGGCCACGCGGCTGCCCTGCGGCACCTGCGCCGCGCAGCAGCGCAGACGGTCAGAGATGGGTAGCTTCATAGAATCTCCTGTAAAACGAAGGAGAGGCGAGCGCCTCTCCTTTTCGGTTGTTTACTTGTTTTCCTCGCTGGCCTCGATGAAGCGGTTGACCTGCGCAAGGAAGGCGTCGGCGTCCACGCCGTGGACCATGCAGGCTTCCTCGACGGTCTCGCCGCGGGATGACGGGCAGCCGAGGCAGTGCATACCGATGGCCATGAACAGGGGAGCGGTCTGCGGAGCGATATCCAGAACGTCACCGATAATGGTGGTTTTTTCGATTTTGGTTGCCATAAAAAGAACCTCCTAGTGTCATTTTTCTTTATTATATCCAATGCTTCCGCAAAAATCAAGCCGGAACGCCCTTGATTTTTGCGGCGGCGGTGTTATGATAGGCGCGGGAGGAATGTAATATGTTTGATCTGATCCTGAAAGGCGGCCTGCTTCTCGACGGCAGCGGCAGCGAGGGCGTCCCGGCCGACCTCGCCGTTTCCGGCGGAAGAATTGCCGCGATCGGGCACGACCTTGGCCCGGCGGCGCAAACGCTGGACGTGGCCGACTTCTGCGTCACGCCGGGATTTCTGGATATTCACCGCCACGGCGACGCAGAGGTGTTCCGCGAAGGCTTCGGCCATGCCGAGCTGCGGCAGGGCCTGACGACCATCCTCAACGGCAACTGCGGCCTGTCGCTTGCGCCCTTCGGCGCGGCGCACCGGGAGGAGATCCTGCACTATTTGCAGCCTATCACGGGCGGTGAGACGGGCGGCATCCCGACCGGCACGATGGACGAATACCTTTCCGCGCTGGAAAAGCGCCCGCTTCCCCTGAACGTCGGGATGCTCGTTGGCAACGGCACCGTCCGCACGGACGTATGCGGCTATCGCGCCGAGGCGCCGGAGGACTTCACGCCCATTCACCGGCGGCTGGAGCGCGCGCTGGCAGAGGGGGCGTTCGCCATTTCGCTGGGATTGGGTTATGCGCCGGAGTGCTTTTATTCCACCGAAGAGCTGATCCGCGCGCTCGCGCCTCTCGACCACAGCGGTGTTCCCATCGCCGTGCATATGCGCGAGGAGGGGGACATGGTCTGTGAGGCGGTCGAGGAGATGATCACCGTCGCGCGGGCGCTGCACACGCCGCTGCACATCAGCCACCTCAAGGCGATGGGAATGCGCAACTGGGGCAAGCGCATCCCGCATGCGCTGGAGCTGATGGAGCGCGCGCGGCAGGAGGGCATGGACGTTTCCTGCGATGTCTACCCCTACACCGCCGGCTCGACGCAGTTGCTGCACATCCTGCCGCCGGACTTTCTGGAGGGCGGCACGGAGGCGATCGCCGCGCGGCTGCGGAAGCAGGAAAACCGCGACCTTCTGCGTGAGCGCATCCGCTCCGGCCATGATTTTGACAATATTGCCCAGATGGTCGGCTGGGACAACATCGTCCTGTCCACCCTGAATCTGCCGGAGCATCAGGCGCTCACGGGCATGACCGTCGCACAGGCGGCCAAGTGTATGCGGCTCGACCCGGTGGACTGCGTCTGCGAGCTTCTGGCGGACGAGCACTGCGGCGTGACGATGATTGACCGCATCACCTGCGAGGAGGACATCTGCACCATCCTGCGCGACCCGTATTCCAGCGTGATCTCCGACAGCACCTACCCGACGGTGGGCCTGCCGCATCCCCGCGTCTATGCGACATGCACGAGAATTCTGGAGAAATACGTCCGGCAGAAGAAGATCCTCACCCTGCCGGAGGCGGTGCGCAAGCTGACTTCGCTCCCGGCGCAGGCCATGCGCCTGCACGGCAAGGGTCTGCTGCGCGAGGGGATGGACGCGGACATTAACGTGTTCCGTCTGGAGGACATTCACGAAAAGGCGACCTACGCCGCGCCGCGGCAGGAGAGCGTGGGCATGGACTGCGTGCTGGTCGCCGGACGGCCGGCCATCCTGCACGGCCGGTGGACGGGAGAGACCGCCGGCCGCGTCCTGCGCGCCGGACGGTAAAGGAACATAAGAACCGGCGCACCCATGGTGCGCCGGTTTTGCTTTTCATCATGCCCTTGCGTCCGGGCGGGGCGGCAGACGGCAGCTCCCCAGCGCCGTCTGCGCCGGAACGTTCAGGTGATTGCCGCGGTAATCAAAGCGAGAGCCGTGGCAGGGACAGTCCCAGCTTTTCTCGTCCGGGTTCCATTCCAGCCGGCAGCCGAGGTGCGGACAGGCAAGGTCCACCGCATAGTATTCCGTTTCCGAGGCGCGGTACACGCCCATCTGCTTTCCGTCCACCAGCGCCGGGCCGCCGTGGCCGACCGGAAGCTCCTCCGGCAGCGGAGAAGCACCGTGCAGGACGCGGTGGGCAAGACCCTTCACCGCGTGCGCGCCCTCGGCGGCCACCTTGTCCGCGCGCTGCTGGGAAAGCACCGTCGGATCGAAGATTGCGGCGTCCGGGTGCGCCCCGTCGCAGATCAGTCCGGTCAGAATTTCCGCCGCTGCCATCGCGCTGGTCATGCCCCACTTTCGGAAGCCGGTCGCGATCAGGAAATCCGGATTTTTGCGGGAAAACTGCCCGATATACGGCACGCCGGAGGCGGTCATGCAGTCCTGCGCCGACCAGTGCGCGATCTCGCGGCTCTCCGGGAACAGGATCCTTGCCGCCTCGCGCAGCTCACGGTAGTGCCCGCCGTCTGGGTTTTCGCCCGTGCGGTGCGCGCCGCCGCCCAGGAGCGTGACGTTTCCCCAGCGGCGCAGCGAATAGGCATAGGCTTCGTAGCCGTAGTACATCCCCTGCGGCAGGGGCGCGTTCTCCAGCGCCAGCACATAGGAGCGCTCCTGATGCATCCGCGCAAAATACAGGCCGGGGAAGTTGACGAAGGGGTAGTGACAGGCAAAGACGATCTTGTCCGCTTTGACGCGCCCCTTCGGCGTGAAAACGGTGTGTCCCTCCACGCGCTCGGCGGGCGTGCGCTCGTAGACCGTCAGCTGATCCGCCAGAGGATAGAGAAATTTCAGCGGATGGAACTGCGCCTGCCCCGTAAAACGCACCGCGCCGCTGATGCGCAGCGGCAGCTCCAGACGGCTCGTGAAGGAGGCGGGCAGCCCAAGAGATGCGGCGGCCTCGGCCTCGCGGCGCATCACGTCCTCATGGGCGTGAGAGTAGAGCAGGGCGTCCGTTTCCTCAAAATCACAGGAGATGTGGTATTTTTCGATCACGCGGCGGTAGTTTTCAATGGCGCGTTGGTTGGCGTGCGCGTACATCTGCGCCTTTTCCCGGCCGAAGCGCTCGAGAAGCTCCGCGTAGATCGCGCCGTGCTGGCCCGTCAGCTTGGCGGTGGTGCGGCAGGTCGTACCACCGCCGGTACGTCCGGCCTCCAGCACCACCGTGTGCACGCCGTGCTCCTGCAAAAAGAGCGCCGTCAGAATTCCCGCCATGCCGCCGCCGATCACCGCGACCTCGGTTTCCGTGTCGCCGTAGAGCGGTGGCCGCGCCGCCGATTCGCTGGTCTTTATCCAAAGAGAATCCATTGCCCGTCCTCCGTATGCGATATTTTTCCTAGGTTATGGAAAAAAGGAGAAATTATGCGCGGCCGCGCACGCTTGCATCCGCTTGGTCTTCGTGTTATAATTCAGAAAAAACGAAATGAGGCGATGCATCATGTTTATGGAATGTGAACACGTCCACTATGCCAAAGCGCAGCTTGCGGAGGTGATCTGCCAGCTTCGTTTTCCGACCATTCTGCGCATCGGCGCATCGGAGCCCGCGGATTTTCAGGAGCGGATCCGGGAAAACTATCCCCGCTATTCCCGCAATGTGGAAAAGCAGCCGCCCAAGCTGACGCAGACGCCGCAGGGCGTGCGTCCGGAGCCGCAGCCCGATGTGATCAATTTTCAGTTTGTGAGTGCCGACGGCCGCTGGAAGGTCAATCTGACCAGCAGCTTTGTGTCGCTGGCGACGCCTGCCTATTCCAGCTGGGAGGACTTCGCTCACCGGCTGGACGAGGTGCTGGCGGATTTTATCGAGGTCTACCATCCGGCGTATTTTGAACGCATCGGCCTGCGCTATATCAACATCTTCTCCCGCCGGGCGCTGGAGGTGGAAGACGTGCCCTTCTCCGCGCTGTTCCAGCCGGCCTATCTGGGCCTGCTGGGCGAGGACGACGTGCGCGAGAGCGCCTTCCAGCGCGCTTCGCAGGATGTGGAGATGTCGTTGGCCGGCGGATGCAGGCTGAAGCTGCACGTCGGTCCCGGTTTGGTCAAGCGCAGCGGCGTGGAGGACAAGGAGGTCAAATATATCCTCGATCAGGATCTTTTCATGTCCGGCAAGGTGGAGATGAAGCACTCCGCCGGCGCGCTCAACACGCTGCACACGCACGCCGGGCGTATTTTCCGCGGCGCGATCACACAGCAGCTTCATGAGGCGATGGACCCGCAGTAAGGAGGTTTTATTATGCCGTTTTATTATTATTTTGACTGGTCATATCTGGTGCTGGTCGTTCCGGCGCTGCTCTTCTCCCTCTGGGCGAGCGCGCGGGTGAACAGCACGTTCAAAAAGTACAGCGCAATGCGCAACGCCCGCGGCATGACCGGGGCGGAGGCCGCCCGCGCCGTGCTGAACGCCAACGGCGTGACCGATGTGCGCATTGAATACGTGTCCGGCAACCTTACCGACCACTACGACCCGAAAAACAAGGTCATCCGGCTTTCGCAGGACGTCTATGACGCAGCCACGCCCGCGGCGGTAGGCGTAGCGGCGCATGAGGCGGGTCACGCGGCGCAGTATGCCGCAAATTATCTGCCCATCCGCATCCGCGCGGCCATCATTCCGGCTACCAATATCGGCTCGAAGCTGTCCGTTCCGCTGGTTATTCTGGGACTTCTGCTGCCGGGACTGCGCATCTTTGCACCGTATACGGAATTTTTCAACCTCATTGCGTGGATCGGCGTGGCCTGCTACAGCCTGTGCGTGCTGTTCCAGCTCGTGACGCTGCCGACGGAGTTCAACGCCAGCCGCCGTGCGGTTGCCGCCATCGAGCGCTGCGGGCTTCTCCTGCCGGAGGAGCAGCAGGGAGCGAAAAAGGTTCTGAAGGCTGCGGCACTGACTTATGTTGCCGCGCTCAGCGCGTCGCTGGCGCAGCTTCTGCGGCTGATCATCATCGTCGGCGGCAGACAGAGGAGAGATTAAACCTCCGGCCGCCGGAGGGCTGTGAACGGGCGACGCCTGCGGCCGGAGAAGCGGGAAGTGCTTTTGAAAGAGGAAAAACTATGGGATTCATGGGAAGCTTCCAATTATTCTACGTGATGTTCTTTATCGTATTTGCATTGGTCCTTTCTGTCATCGTCGTAAGCATGGTCAGGGGACTCAGGCAGTGGAGCAGAAATAACAAAGCGCCGCGGCTGACCGTCCCGGCGACGGTCGTGGCGAAGCGAACCAATGTGACGCACCACCACGGCGGGGCCGACAGGATGCAGTATCATACCTCTACTACATATTATGCGACCTTTCAGGTCGAAAGCGGGGACCGGATGGAACTGCCCATGGCGGGAAGCGAATACGGCCTGCTCGTGGAGGGGGACAGAGGAAAGCTCACATTTCAGGGAACCAGATACCTCGGCTTTGAGCGTCAATAGCGCAGCCTTGCAAAAAAACAGCGCCCGATCGGCCGGACAGCATATCCTGTCCGGCCGGTCGGGCGTTATTGCATTGTTTATTTCGCCGCGGCGCGCTTTTTCCGTCCGCGCAGCGCTTCTTCCTTGACCTGAAGCATCAGGCGCTTGACCGCGTCGTCAAAGAACTGCCGCTGCTCCTTGCCAAGCCCGGCGTAGGTGCGCGCCATGGAGGAAAGATTTGCCCACAGGGGCGTGTTCTTGATGTCCTCCAGCGTGTGATTGTCCGAGGAATGCAGCACCGTGAACACCAGTTCGGTCAGCTTCTTGCGATCGCTGTCAGAGAGCGTTTCCAGCCAGCCGTCGATCACCGCGTCGGAATGGCGGCCGAAGGAGGAACGCTCCGCGGCGGCGACGAGATGACTGCCGCTGATTTGCCAGGTCAGCGGGTCGTGCTGGTTGATGGCAACGCCGCTGCTTTCGATGATGTGCGACTCCGTTTCGCTCTCCAGAAACGCGCCGACGATGGACGACTCCGGCAGGAACTTGCGCACCTTCGGTGCGACGGCGCGATAGCCGTCCCCGGCGAGAAAACGCGCGGAGAAGCCGGGCCCGTCGTTGTTATACACCGTGACGAGCCGCTTCTGCTGCCGGGCGAGCAGGTATGCGCCGGCAAAGACCGCCAGATTGCCGCCCTTGGAATGCCCGGTGATCCAGACTGGCACGCGAGGAAAGGCATCGCAGACCTCGCGGGCGTAATAGGCGGCCTCCTTCTGCGCCGGGATGACGGGGGCGTAGCCGATGCGGCAGTCCTCTTCCCAGCCGATGAGCGTGTCGTCCGTGCCGCGGTAGGCAATCACGACGCCGCCCGTGGGCAGGCGGAAGGTCACGGCGGCGAACTGCATCCCCTGCGCCTCGTCGTGGATGGTTTTATAATGAGAAACCGTGACGCCGGAAAAACGCGGCGTCTGCGCCGCCTGCTCCAGCGCTTCCAGCCGGCCGACCAGGGAAGTGCGCGGGGACACCATCGTCTTTTTTACGACGGCGGCAGCGCTTTTCAGATCAAGCCCGTCCGAAACGGCGGAATAGTCCAGATAGGAAAAAACGGCGAAGGCCAGCGCGTCCACCTCGTTCAGAGGGGCGGCGGCAAAGGACAGATCGCCGCGCCAGCGCAGATAGGAAAACAGATTTTCATTGGGTCGTTCCATGTCGGATCCCTCCGCAGTTTAAGATGCTTTCATTATATCATAGTTCCCCATGCGCCGCAAGAGAAAACAATTCTCCCGCGTTCGGGTCGGATTTTCGCCTTTTTCAGGAAGAATCGCAGAAGCAAGTTGAAATTTGCCCGGAATTGTGCTATCGTATGAATGACTTTTATGATGGGGAGGTGATCGCCGTGCGGCGAATTCTGATTCTGTTTTTCTGCCTGTTTGCCCTTGCGGGCGCAGCGTGGGCCGCGGACGCGGAGATCACCGCCCTGAATACCGACGTCACGGTCGGCGAGGACGGCACCGCGCAGGTCACGATGACGGCGGAGGTGGAATTCTCCGCGGCGGTGCAGGAGCTTCAGATCCCGCTCGGCACCGGGGCGAAGGACATCGTTCTTTCCGGCTGGGCTTACAAAAAAACGACGGTGGACGGTGCGACCTGCCTCACCCTCTCCAATCCGGCGGGCTTCTCCGGCAAGCAGAGCTTTTCCTGTACATACACGCTGCCAAGCGGCGTGACGGAAACCTCCTCCGGCCAGCGCTTCCGGCTCTATGCGCCGCAGACCGGCTGGGAATACGCGATTGGCAGCATGACGCTGCGTGTGGCGTTCCCGGCGGCGGTCACCACTGCGCCGGAGTGGACGAGCGGCTATTATGAGGACATCATCGACAATTATCTGAAGATCGATGTGACGGAGAACACCGTGACCGCGCAGTCCATCGAGGCGCTCAAGGATCACGAAACGCTGCAGATGGACGTGCAGTTCCCGGCGGGGACGTTCCGCGTGGGCAATCTGCCTGGCAAGACGGCGAAGTTGGATACGCTGCTGTTTTTCGTCCTGCTTCTGGCCGCGCTGGCCTACTGGTTCTTTCTTTTGCGCTATGGCCTGATCCTGCCGCGGCAGCAGCAGACCGCCGGGACGGACAGCACCGCCGGCGAAGTGCCCTGCCAGCTCTACGGCGCGCCGGCCGACCCCGCTGGCGTGGTCGCGCACTGGGGAAATCTCGGCTATGTGCGCATCGTCCGCAGCCGCCGCGGGCGGGTGCTCCTTTATAAACAGATGGAGATGGGCAATGAACGCAAGCCGGTCGAGCGCAAGTTTTTCAAGACGATCTTCCGCAATGGCGACGTCTGCGACGCGGGCAGCCTGCGCTTCCGTGCGGCTGCCGGCCAGATGAAGGCTTCCGTCCGCAGAAGCTGGCTGCGCCGCCTGTTTTCGCCGCACAGCGGCAGTCCGCTTGTCCTGCGGGGCATCGGCCTTGCCGCGGGACTGGCGGTCAGCCTGATGCTCTTTGACGTGCTGCTGCCCGCGGGCGGCGCGCGCTGGGTGTTCCTTGTGCTTCTGACGCTTGTCTGCGGGTCGCTGCACTTCCTTGTGCAGCGGGCGATCCTGATGGCCCTGCGCCGCGGCCGCCGTGTGTGGCTGCCGATGGGACTGGGCGCGCTGGTGACGCTCGCGCTGCTCGGCCATTTCGCGGGCAAGGGCATGATCGTATTTCTGGATGTTTTATTGCAGAGCTTCTGTGCGCTGACGACGATCTTCGGCGGACGGCGCACGCAGACGGGACAGGAGCAGGCGCGGCGCCTCCTTGGCCTGCGGCGCTTCCTGCGCCGCGCCGATCAGGGCACCCTGCAGCGCCTGATCTATCAGGACCCACAGTATTTTTACCGGATGCTGCCCTTTGCCGATGCGCTGGGCGCGGCAGCGCCCTTTGTCCGCCATCTCGGACGGCTGGCGCCGGAGACCTGCGGCTGGCTGCACGATGCGGAGGACAGCGTCCGCACGCCGGAGGATTTTTACCGGCTGTATCTGGAAATGGCCGCGGCCGTCCGCGGGGAGAATTACCGCGCGCCCAAGGCTGCGCCGCCGCGCCGCCGCCCGCCCGCGCCCCGTCCTGCCGCGGTGCAGAGCCGCCCGCAGCGGCCGCATCGCCGGGCGGAATACGATTACGATGAGATCTGAGGAGCCGCTATGGACGAATATCAGTTTTACGCGCTGGTGTCCCGGATGCGCTATATCACGCGCTGGGGGCTGATGCGCAACACCTTTTCCGAAAACGTGCAGGAGCACAGCCACATGGTCGCGGTGCTTGCCCATGCGCTGGCGCTCATCCGCCGGGACATCCTCGGCCTGCCGGCGGAGCCGGAGCGCTGCGCGGTGGCCGCGCTGTTTCATGACGCTTCCGAGATCCTGACGGGCGACCTGCCCACGCCGGTGAAGTATTATAATCCCGACATCAAGACCGCCTACAAGCAGGTCGAGCACATCAGCGGCACGAAGCTTCTGCAAATGCTCCCGCCGGAGCTGCGCGAGAGCTACGCCCCGCTGGTCTACGAATCCGACGAGAGCGTACACGACATCGTCAAGGCCGCCGACAAGCTCTCCGCGCACATCAAGTGCATCGAGGAATTAAAGGCGGGCAATCTGGAGTTCGAGTCCGCCGCGGCCCAGACCCGGCAGGCGCTGGAGGATATGCGGCTGCCGGAGCTGGACTGGTTCATGGCGCACTGCCTGACGAGCTTCGGCAAGAATCTTGACCAACTGGAATGACCGTGTGAGCACCGCCGCAGTTTTCTGCGGCGGTGCCTTTTGTGGAATTGTACGAGAAGTTACGGGGAAAAACGCGCAAAAAATGTGTGAAATTTTTTTCAAAAATTGAGAAAGGCGGTTGAATTTTGCGTCGATTTATCATAGAATAAACCAAGTGGCGTTTTCCGGAGAATTTCTGCGGGAAACGGCTGAATTTCTTCCATATTCAAGGAACGACCTATGCTGAATGTAGTTCTTGTTGCGCCGGAGATCCCGCAGAACACCGGCAATATCGCCCGCACCTGTGCCGCGACCGGCTCGGTGCTGCATCTGGTCAAGCCGCTGGGCTTCGACATTTCCGAGCGGGCCGTCCGCCGGGCGGGGCTGGACTACTGGCATCTGGTGGATGTCCGCGTTTACGAAGATCTGGACGAGCTGTTCGCGCGCAATGCCGTCGGGCAGATGCGCCTGTTTTCCACCAAGGCGCCGCGAGGCTATACCGAGGCGGATTATCGGGACGGCTGCTTCCTCTTCTTCGGAAGGGAAACGCGGGGGCTGCCGGAGGACTTTCTGGAGGCACACCGCGCCGACTGCGTCCGCATCCCCATGCGGGAGGAGGCCCGTTCCCTGAACCTGAGCAATTCCGTTGCCGTGGGTGTGTTTGAAGCGCTGCGGCAGTTGGAGTTTCCCCATCTGTGTGAGTTCGGAAAAATGAAACATTTCTAGGAGGTACACATATGAATTACAACAAGAAATCCGTTAAGGACATCGACGTCAAGGGCAAGAGAGTCCTCTGCCGCTGCGACTTCAACGTCCCCACCAAGGACGGCAAGATCACGAGCGATAAGCGCATCGTCGCCGCGCTGCCGACCATTGAGTATCTGATCGCGCACGGTGCGCGCATCATCCTCTGCTCCCATATGGGCAAGCCCAAGGGCGAGTGGAAGCCGGAGCTGTCCCTGAAGGTCGTCGCCGACCGTCTGAGCGAGCTGCTGGGCAAAAAGGTCATTATGGCTTCCGACGTCGTCGGCGAGGACGCCAAGGCAAAGGCCGCCGCGCTCAAGGACGGCGACGTGATGCTGCTGGAGAACGTCCGCTACATGAAGGGCGAGACGAAGAACGATCCGGAGCTGTCCAAGGAACTGGCTTCTCTGGCCGACATCTTTGTCAACGATGCCTTCGGCACCGCGCACAGAGCCCATTCCTCCACCGCGGGTGTGGCAGCTTATCTGCCCGCAGTCTGCGGCTTCCTCGTCGAGAAGGAAGTTTCCATCATGGGCAAGGCGCTGGCCGATCCCACCCGTCCCTTCGTCGCCATCCTCGGCGGAGCCAAGGTTTCCGACAAGCTCAACGTCATCAACAACCTGCTGGAGAAGGTCGACACCCTCATCATCGGCGGCGGCATGGCCTATACCTTCCTCGCTGCGAAGGGCTACTCCGTCGGCAAGTCCCTGCTGGACAATGAGAAGATCGACTACTGCCGCGACATGATGAAGAAGGCCGAAGAGAAGGGTGTCAAGCTTCTGCTGCCGGTCGACACCGTCGTCGCTTCCGATTTCCCCAACCCCATTGACGGCCCGATCGAGGTCGAGACCGTTGCCGCCGACGCCATCCCCGATGACAAGGAAGGTCTGGACATCGGCGAAAAGACCCGCGAGCTCTTTGCCGAGGCGGTCAAGAGTGCCAAGACCGTCGTGTGGAACGGCCCGATGGGCGTGTTCGAGAACCCGACGCTCGCCAAGGGCACCATCGCCGTAGCACAGGCGCTGGCAGACAGCGACGCCGTGACCATCGTCGGCGGCGGCGACTCTGCGGCTGCCTGCGAGCAGCTCGGCTTTGCAGATAAGATCACCCACATTTCCACCGGCGGCGGCGCTTCCCTGGAATTCCTCGAAGGTCTGGAACTTCCCGGTATCGCCTGCCTGCAGGACAAATAATTCATAAGGAGCAAAAGAAAGATGAACCGTAAATACCGTAAGACCCTGATCGCAGGCAACTGGAAGATGAACAAGACGCCCTCCGAAACGAAGGCGTTCATGACCGAGCTCAAGGCCATTCTGCCCAAGGGCCGCTGGTGCGACATCGCCCTGTGCGTCCCCGCCGTCTGCATCCCCGCCGCCGTCCGCGCCATGCGTGAGACCCGCGTCGGCATCGGCGCCGAGAACTGCAACGCCAACGCCTCCGGCGCATACACCGGCGAGATTTCCACCGGTATGCTCCTCGACGCAGGCTGCAAGTACGTCATTCTGGGTCACTCCGAGCGCCGCGCCATGGGCGAGACCGACGCCGAGATCAACGCCAAGACGCTGGCCGCGCTGGAAGCCGGCCTGACCCCCATCGTCTGCTGCGGCGAAACGCTGGAGCAGCGTGAGGCGGGCATCACCGAGGAATGGATCTCCATGCAGATCAAGCTGGCCCTCGCCGGCGTGCCGGAAGAGAAGAGCCGCAAGCTGGTCATCGCCTATGAGCCCATCTGGGCCATCGGTACCGGCCGCACCGCAACGCCGGAGCAGGCGGAAGAGGTCTGCGAGCACATCCGCTCCATCGTCCGCAAGCTGTTCGGCTCCAAGAACGCCCGCGCGACCACCATTCTCTATGGCGGCTCCATGAACGAGAAGAACGCCTTTGAGCTGCTGGCACAGCCGGACATCGACGGCGGCCTGATCGGCGGCGCTTCTCTGGTTCCCGAAAAGTTCGTGAAGATCATCGAAGCTGCAAATCAGCCTATCGCATAAGATTTGTGCAAACTGCACAAAAGGCGCCGAGGTTTTTCTCGGTGCCTTTTTGCAACTTCATATTTTGTTTACAGAAATCGACCTCCCGATGTGCTATAATAAAGCTGCCGGCAAATGCTGGAAGTACCCCGACGGCTCCGCTTCGGGAAAGAGAGGCGATATCTTGAACCTGCTGTTTTTTCTGACTCCCAAGGCTACCTGTACATATCTGTATGATGATTATACGCTCCGTCAGGCATTGGAGCGAATGGAAAATTCCGGTTACACTGCGCTGCCCATCCTCAGCCGCTGCGGCACGTACTGCGGCACGCTGACCGAGGGCGACCTGTTGTGGGCGGTCAAAAACCTGTGCTGCATGGATCTGCGCGACACGGAAAACCACAATATCATGGAGATCGGCCACCGCAAGGACAATCTCCCCGTTTCCGTTTCGACGGATATGCAGAGCCTGCTGCTGAAAGCGACGGATCAGAACTTCGTTCCCGTCGTGGACGACAAGGGCGATTTCATCGGCATTGTCACCCGCCGCGCCATCATGCGCTTCTGTCTGGAAAACCTGATCACCCCGCAGATTGCGGAGGTAGGGTAAAAACCAAATCCCGGACGGCCTGCTTCAGCAGGTCGCCCGGGAATTTTTTTGAAATTGCACGCGGGGCAATTTCCCTCAGTGCTCCGCCCAGTCGAGGCTGCGGCCGACGGCCTTTTCCCAGCCGCGGCGGCATTCCTCCCGCCGAGCCTCGTCCATGCGCGGCAGGAAAGTCACATCGCACTGCCACAGGCGCTTCAGTTCCTCCTGATCTTTCCAGAAGCCGACGGCAAGCCCTGCCAGATAGGCCGCGCCCAACGCGGTTGTTTCGCGCACGACCGGGCGCTTTACCGGGCAGTTCAGCATATCCGCCTGGAACTGCATCAGGAAGGTGTCCCGGCTCGCGCCGCCGTCCACACGCAGCTCGGAGAGCTTCGCGCCTGTGTCCTTCTGCATCGCGTCGGCAAGATCCATGCTCTGGTAGGCGATGGATTCCTGCGCCGCGCGGATGATGTGCTCGCGCCGCGTGCCACGGGTGATGCCGACGATCGCGCCGCGGGCGTACATATCCCAGTGCGGCGCGCCGAGACCGGTGAAGGCAGGAACAAAGTACACCCCGCCCGTGGAGGCGACCTTGCCGGCGTAGTATTCCGCGTCGCGCGATTCGTTAAGGAAGCGCATCTCGTCGCGCAGCCACTGAATGACTGCGCCGCCGACAAAGACGCTGCCCTCCAGCGCGTAGGTCACCCTTCCGTTCAGACCGGCGGCAATGGTCGTGACCAGACCGTGGCGGCTGACGCAGGGCGTTTCGCCTGTGTTCATCAGCAGGAAGCAGCCGGTGCCGTAGGTGTTCTTCGCGTCGCCGCGGTCAAAGCAGCACTGCCCGAAGAGCGCCGCCTGCTGGTCGCCCGCCATGCCGGCGATGGGGATCTCGCAGCCCTGCACATTGCAGGTGCCGAGCAGACCGCTGCTGTCGCGCACCTGCGGCAGCATCTGCATGGGGATGCGCAGCGCGCCGCACAGGCGCTCGTCCCAGCAGAGACGGTGGATGTCGAAGAGCATGGTGCGCGAGGCGTTGGTGTAGTCCGTGGCGTGGACGGCGCCGCCGGTCAGCTTCCACAGAAGCCACGTGTCCACCGTGCCGAACAGCAGCTCGCCGCGTTCGGCGCGCTCCTGCGCGCCGGGGACGTGGTCGAGGATCCAGCGGATCTTCGTGGCGGAAAAATAGGCGTCGAGTACAAGGCCGGTTGTGTCGCGGATGTAATCCTCCAGCCCGTCGGCGCGCAGCCGGTCGCAGAGCGCGGCTGTGCGGCGGCACTGCCAGACGATGGCGTTGTAGATGGGGCGGCCGGTGGCCTTTTCCCAGACGACCGTAGTTTCGCGCTGATTCGTGATGCCGATGGCGGCGATGTCGTGTACGTCGCAGCCGCTGCGCGTGATGGCCTCCATCATGACGCCGTACTGGCAGGAGTAGAGCTCCATAGGGTCGTGCTCCACCCAGCCGGATTGCGGATAGATCTGCGGGAATTCCCGCTGCGCGGAGGCGACGATGTTCTGCGCGCGGTCAAAGACGATGGCGCGGCTGCTGGTCGTGCCCTGATCCAGCGCGACGATATACTTCTTCATGGAATCTCCTCCGTTGATTTAATAGGGGAGCGCGCTGCCGCCGATAAACTCGCGCAGCAGGGAATCCTCCGGCACCAGCGCCGGATCGACCTCCGGCAGCTCGCGGAGCACCTGCACCGCGTCGGCAAGGTCGGGATATTCCGCCTCCAGCCGGTCAAGCGCCCCGGCAAGGCAGGTGTGGTAGACGCCCATTTCGGCGGAGTAGAACGAATCGATGCTGTAGTGCGCGTGCTGCTTGAAGGGCATGATGTACTTCTGCTCACCGTGGTCCACGCGCTCGCGCATCCCGATCGTCTGCTCGTAGGGGCGGCCGCGGCAGAGATTGTCGCGGAGCATCCGCCGCACCAGACGGATCTTGGACGGGTGCAGAACGCTGCCGTCCTGCGCCGTGATGCGCGTGCGCACGCTGACATAGATGCGTGTGGTAGAGTCGGCGTGGCCGGTGACGTCGGGATTCAGGGCGTGGATGCCCTCCATGATGATCAGCTCGCCGGGCTTGCGCCGGAGCGTCCGCCCGTCAAAGACGCGGCGGCTGGTCTTGAAATCATAGCGCGGCAGCTCGATCTCCTGCCCGTCGAGGATCTGACTGAGCTGCTGCTGAAAAAAGGGGATGTCCACGCGTGTGGGCTTTTCCAGATCCAGCTCGTTGCGGTGCAGCAGCTCGATCTCCCGCTCGGTCAGGGGGAGAAAATAGTCGTCCATGCAGAGCGTGTGCGTTTCCATGCCCTTGCGGTCAAGCTCCCGCTCAATCAGAAGAGCGGTCGTGGTTTTGCCGGAGCCGGAGGGCCCGGCGAGCAGGACGACGGGACGCTGGCGCGCATTGGCGGCGATCAGCTCGGCGGCCTGCGCGATCTGTTTGAAATAAAATCTTCTGTCGCTCTCCAGGACGGCCGACGGGTCGGCGGTCAGCAGAGAACGAAGCTGGTCGGTTGTCATGGCAAAGGACTCCTTTCTATTGTTGCAGTATATCACACATGGGCGGGGGAAGCATAGCATCTCACCAATTTTTGTGCAGTTTGACGAAAATTCTGCTGCTTACGGGAAGAACTGCCGGACGCATCTGAAAATTGTCTGCCGGAAAGCGAAGAAAGTGCCTTTTTCCGACGTTCACTATTGCAATCCGGGGATAATCTTTTATAATATATAGTGTTTGACTATTATCTATATAAGTATCTATATAAGAAAGAGAAAAGAACGATGAGCTCCTTGAAAGAAAACAAGATGGGCGTCCTCCCGATGGGGCGGCTGCTTCTGGGCATGGCGCTGCCGATGGCGCTGTCCATGCTGGTGCAGGCATTTTACAATGTGGTAGACAGCGTGTTTGTTTCGCGCATCTCGGATGTGAATAACTACGCCTTCACCGCGGTTTCTCTTGCCTTCCCGGTGCAGAATATTATGATCGGCATCGCGACGGGCGTGGCCGTCGGCGTCAATGCGCTGCTTTCGCGCGCGCTGGGCGAGAAAAATCAGGAGGAGGTCAATTCCTCCGCGCTCAACGGTCTGGTGCTCTCTGCCTGCGGAATGCTCCTGTGCGTGCTGTTCGGCATTTTCGGCGCGGAGCCCTATATGCGCTCGCTGACCCCGCAGCCGGAAACCGTCACCTACGGCGTGGACTATATCCGCGTGATCTGCATTGCCTCCTTTGGCATCTTCGGCGAGGTGCTTTTTGAACGGCTTTTGCAGTCCACCGGCCGCACGACCTACACGATGATCACACAGGGAACGGGCGCGATCATCAACATCATCCTCGACCCCATTCTCATCTTCGGCTATTTCGGCTTGCCGCGCATGGAGGTCACGGGCGCCGCCGTCGCCACGGTGATCGGCCAGATCGTCGCCTTCTTCCTTGCGGTGCTGCTCAATAAGAAGAAAAACACGGACGTGCATCTGTCTCTCAAGGGCTTCCGCCCCAGCGGAAAGATGATCGGCCGCATCCTCGGCATCGGCGTCCCCTCCATGCTCATGATCGCCATCGGCTCGCTGATGACCTACAGCTTCAATCTGGTGCTCGACCGCTTTAACGACCCTCTGACCCAGTCTATGCTGGGCGAAACCGGAAAGACGGTGTTCGGCGCATATTTCAAGCTGCAGAGCTTTATCTTCATGCCGGTGTTCGGCATCAATAACGCCGTGCTGGCCATCTCCGCCTATAACTACGGCGCGCGCAAGCCAGAACGCATCACGAGCGTGATCAAATATGGAATTCTGGGCGCGACCGCCATGATGCTGCTCGGCACGGTGCTGTTTCTGGCGTTTCCGGATGTGCTGCTTGACTTCTTCAATCCGGACGCGGAAACGCTTGCCGTTGGGGAGCCGGCTCTGCGTATCATGTGTATCCCCTTCCTCGCGGCGGGCGTGTGTATTATCTTCAACGGTGTTTATCAGGGCCTCGGCAAGAGCCAGTACAGCATGTACGTTTCCATGACACGCCAGCTCATCGTTCTGATCCCCGTGGCGTATCTGCTCTCCCTCAGCGGGAGCATGGATGCCGTCTGGTTTGCCTTCCCCATTGCGGAGGTCGCCTCGCTGGCGCTGAGCATTCTCCTGATGCTCCGGCTCTACCGAAAGAAAATTCGCCCGCTTTCCGCCGAAAAAAACGCGGAAACCACTTGAAATCTGTGCTTTCGCGTGGTATAATCCCGTGTATCAACAGAAAGGACTCAGAGTTCATGCTTCGTTCGACGTTTGCTGCATATTACTTTAACTATTACTTTTTTATGGAAAGTAATAGCGTTTCGTGCTGCAAATAAGTCCTTTTGAATCTGTGTTGTAAGGCTGCACGAAAAGCATTTCGTGCAGCCTATTTTTTATGACAGGGAGCGAAAAAGATGATCACCGTATTAAGAAAAGGAACCACACAGGCCCAGATGGAAAACCTCATCTCCTGGCTGCGCACGCAGGGACTGGATGTCCATATCTCTCAGGGCCATGATTATACCATCCTCGGCCTGATCGGCGATACTAGCCGCATCGACATGGAGCTGCTGGCAAGCCTCGACATCGTCGAGTCCGTCAAGCGCGTCACGGAGCCCTTCAAGCAGTGCAACCGCCAGTTCCACCCGGAAGATACGGTCGTTGAGGTCGGGAATGTGAAGATCGGCGGCGGCAACTTCTGTATGATCGCCGGTCCCTGCTCCGTCGAAACCGAGGAGCAGATTATCTATGTGGCCGAGCAGGTCAAGGCGGCCGGCGCGGACATCCTACGCGGCGGCGCCTTCAAGCCCCGCACCTCTCCTTATGATTTTCAGGGGCTGAAGGGCGAGGGCATCCGCCTGCTGCTGGAGGCGAAGAAGGCCACGGGCCTGCCCATCGTCACCGAGATCATGAACGCGAATTACCTTGATCTTTTTGCGGATGTGGACATCATTCAGGTTGGCGCGCGGAATATGCAGAACTTTGACCTGCTGAAGGAGCTGGGCCGGACGAACAAGCCCATCCTTCTCAAGCGCGGCCTTGCCAACACCCTCAAGGAGCTTCTGATGAGCGCGGAGTACATCATGTCCGAGGGCAACCAGAATATCATCCTCTGCGAGCGCGGCATCCGCACCTTCGATACCTACTCCCGCAACACGCTCGACCTGACCGCCGTGCCCATGCTGCACGAGCTGAGCCACCTGCCGGTCATCGTTGATCCCAGCCATGCCACGGGCAAGGTCCGTCTGGTGCCGCCCATGGCGCTGGCGGCGGTCGCCTGCGGGGCAGACGGCGTGATGGTCGAGGTGCATAACGACCCGATGCACGCCCTGTGCGACGGCGCGCAGTCCCTGAAGCCGGAGCAGTTCGCAGACCTTGCCAAGCGGATGCGCCGCGTGCGGGAGGCGCTCGTATGACGGTCGGCATCCTCGGCCTCGGCCTGATCGGCGGCTCGCTTGCGCGGGCCTACCACGACGCGGGGCACCGCGTGCTGGGCTGCGACCGGGACGCTTCCACGGTGCAGTTTGCCCAGATGGCGCACGCGGTGGACGCGCCGCTCACGGAGAAAAACATCGGCTCCTGCGAGCTTCTGCTGCTGGCGGTCTGCCCGCAGGCGGCGGCGGACTATCTGGAAGCCATGGGGGATAAAATCGCAAAGACCGCGGTCGTCGTCGATTGCTGCGGCATCAAGCGGCAGATCTGCGAGGCGGGCTTCCGTCTGGCGGAGCGCTGCGGCTGGCTCTACGTGGGAGGGCATCCCATGGCGGGCACGCATTTTTCCGGCTTCAAGTACAGCCGCGCAGACCTCTTCAAGGGCGCGCCCATGGTGCTCGTGCCGCCGGTGTTCGACGACATCCGCCTGCTCGAGCGGGTGAAGGCGCTGCTTGCGCCGCCGCAGTTCGGGCAGTTTTCCGTCACCACGGCGGAAAAGCATGACCGGATGATCGCCTTTACCTCGCAGCTCGCGCACGTTGTATCCAACGCCTATATCAAAAGTCCCACGGCGGGAGCGCATCGCGGCTTCTCTGCCGGAAGCTATAAGGATCTGACCCGCGTGGCGTGGCTCAACGCCCCCATGTGGACGGAGCTGTTTCTCGACAACAGGGATTTTCTGCTAGCCGAGCTGGACACCCTGATGGAAAATCTTCAGGTCTACCGCGATGCGCTGGCAAACGGTGACGCAGCCGCTCTGTGCACCGCACTGGAGGCGGGCAAGCGGCGCAAGGAGGAGGTTGACGGAATATGAAAACGGTAAAAGTCAAGGCATCCGGCTGCTATGATGTGAAGATCGGACGCGGTCTGCTGGACACGCTGGGGACGGAACTTTCCGCGCTCGCGTCGGGCAGCGTGCTGATCGTCACGGATACGAATGTCGCACCGCTCTGGCTGGAGCGCGCGGAGGCATCTCTGAAGGCGGCCGGATTTACGGTATATTCTGCGGTGCTCCCGGCAGGGGAGGCGTCGAAAAGTCTGGAAAACTACGGGAAGCTCCTGCGCCTGCTGGCGGACAAGCACCTGACCCGGACGGACACCGTCGTCGCTCTCGGCGGCGGCGTGATGGGCGATCTGGCGGGCTTTGCCGCGGCGACCTATCTGCGCGGCCTGCGCTTTGTGCAGGTGCCGACGACGCTTCTGTCGATGGTCGATTCCTCCGTTGGCGGCAAGACGGCCGTCGATCTGCCGGAGGGCAAGAACCTTGCGGGCGCATTTCATCAGCCGGCCTTGGTGCTGTGCGACATCGCCGCGCTGGACACCCTCCCGGAGGAAACCTTCCGCGAGGGCTGCGCCGAGGTCATCAAGACGGCCATCCTCTTCGACCGTCCGCTCTTCGACCGGCTGGCGCAGGACGGACTGAATTTTGACCGTGAGGACGTGATTGCGCGCTGCGTTGCGCACAAGCGCGACATCGTGGCGGAGGACGAATTTGAAACCGGCCGCCGCAAGCTCCTGAACCTCGGCCACACCGTCGGCCATGCGGTGGAAAAATGCAGCGGCTACACGGTAACGCACGGCGCGGCGGTCGCCATCGGTACGGCGGTCATGGCGCGCGCCTACTGCAAGGAGGACCGGGAGGAGATCCTGGCGGTGCTGAAAAAATTCGGCCTGCCGCTCGATACGCAGTTCACGCCGCAGGAGCTGGCGCAGGCCGCCCTTGCGGATAAAAAGCGGCAGGGCGATACGGTCACGCTCGTTGTTCCCACGGCGGTGGGGAAGTGCGAGCTGTGCCGCCTGCCGGTCTCGGAGCTGGAATCGGTCATGGAAGCGGGGCTGACGCAATGGAGCTGACCCTGCCGCCCGTCCGCATTTCGGGGACGATCGAAGCCATTGCGTCCAAATCGCAGGCGCACCGCCTGCTTCTGTGCGCGGCGCTGGCCGACCGCACCACGCGCCTGACCTGCGCGGAGCTTTCCGAGGACATTCAGGCCACGGCGCGCTGTCTGAACGCCATGAGCGCGTCGGTCTGCTATGCCGCCGACGCCTTCACCGTCCGCCCGCTGGCTTACGCCGAGGGCGACCTCACGCTCGACTGCGGGGAGAGCGGCTCGACGCTGCGCTTTCTGCTGCCGGTCGTCGCCGCGCTGGGGCTGTGCGCCGAGTTTAAGCTGCACGGCCGTCTGGCCGAGCGGCCGCTCTCGCCCCTGTGGGAGGAGCTGGAGGCGCATTGCTGCACGCTCTCGCGCCCCGCGCCTGACACGGTGCGCTGCGAGGGACGGCTGCACGCGGGCGTTTTCCGCCTGCCGGGCGACGTTTCTTCTCAGTTTATTTCGGGGCTTCTCTTTGCCCTGCCGCTGCTGCCGTCGGATTCGCAGATCGTCTTGACCAGCCCGGCGCAGTCGCGCGGCTATATCGACCTGACGCTGCACGCGCTGGCGCAGTTCGGCGTGACGGCAGAGCCGGCGCCGGACGGCTGGCATATCCCCGGCGGTCAGCGCTACCGCAGCCCCGGACGGCTGACGGTCGAGGGCGACTGGTCGAATGCGGCCTTCTGGCTGTGCGCGGGCGCGGTTTCCGGGCCGCTCACGGTCACGGGCCTTGCGGCGGATTCCGCGCAGGGCGACCGGAAGATCGCGGACATTCTCCGCGCGTTCGGCGCGGAGGTGCGGCAGACGGCGGATGCCGTGACGGTGTTTCCCGCGCCCCTGCGGGCCTGCGAGGTGGATGTGTCCGACATCCCCGACCTTGCGCCGCCCGTTGCACTGCTGGCTGCCTGCGCTGCGGGCGAAACGCGCCTCACCGGCGCCGGCCGTCTGCGCATCAAGGAAAGCGACCGCCTGCGCAGCATTGCCCAGACCCTGCGCGCCCTCGGCATCGAGGCGGCGGAGGGGGAGGACAGCCTGACCGTCCGCGGCGGAACGCTCACGGGGGGACTCGTGAGCAGCCACAACGACCACCGCATCGCCATGCTGGCGGCCATTGCCGCGGGTGTCTGCCGCGGCCCCATCACGCTGCGCGGTGCGGAGGCGGTGAAAAAATCCTATCCGCGCTTCTGGACGGACTATCGAAAGATGACAAAGGAGGTCGAGCGATGAGCAGCAGCTTCGGGTCCGCTTTGAGGATCACCATTTTCGGGCAGTCCCACGCGCCCGCCATCGGCGTGTGCATGGAGGGCTTCCCGGCGGGCTTTTCGCCCGATTTTGACGAATTGGACGCTTTTCTGGCGCGGCGCGCGCCGGGACAGGGCGCGCATACGACGGCCCGCCGCGAGCCGGACCGGCCGGAGTTCCTTGCGGGGCTCGCCGGTGGCCATACCTGCGGCGCGCCGCTGACGGCGATCATCCGCAACACGGACACGCGCAGCGCCGACTACGCGGCCTTCGCGGACGTGCCGAGGCCCTCCCATGCGGACTATCCGGCGCAGGTCAAGTGGCAGGGCGCGCAGGATGCAGCGGGCGGCGGACATTTTTCCGGCCGCCTGACCGCGCCCCTGTGCATTGCGGGCGGCCTTTGCCTGCAATACCTGCGGCAGCGCGGCATTGCCGTCGGCGCGCACATCGAGCGCATCGGTGCGGCGGCTGACCGGCGCTTTTCACCCACACAGCCGGAGCTTCCGGTGTCCGCCGGGGCGCTTCCCGTGCTGGACGCTGCCAGCGCGGCGTCCATGCTCTCCGAGATCGCCGCAGCAAAGGCCGTGGGCGACAGCGTCGGCGGCTGCATCGAATGTGCCGTGACCGGTCTGCCGGTTGGGCTGGGCAGCCCCATGTTCGGCGGGATGGAAAACCGCCTGTCGCAGATCCTCTTCGGCATCCCGGCGGTCAAGGGCGTGGAGTTCGGCAGCGGCTTTGCCTGCGCCGGACTGCGCGGCAGTGAGAATAACGACCCATACTATATGGAAAACGGCGCGGTTCGCACGCGCACCAACAACGCCGGCGGCATTCTGGGCGGCCTGACGACGGGAATGCCTCTTATTTTCCGCGTGGCGGTCAAGCCCACGCCGTCCATCGCCCGCCCGCAGGAAAGCGTCCGCCTCTCGGAAAAATCGGACGCCGTTCTTGAAATTCACGGCCGGCACGATCCCTGCATCGTCCCGCGCGCGGTCCCCTGCGTCGAGGCTGCCGCCGCAATTGCCATTCTGGACGCACTTTTGGAGGGAAATTTATGAATCTGGATGAATTACGCACACAGATCGATGCCGTGGACGACTCGCTGGTAGAGCTGTTCCAGAAGCGCATGGACATCGCCGCGCAGATCGCGGAGTACAAGCGGGAAAACGGCCTGCCCATTTTGCAGAGCGCCAGAGAGCGCGAAAAGCTGGCCGCCATCTCCGCAGGCGCGCCGGAGGAGATGCAGCGCTATCTGCGCGTGCTGTATTCGCTGCTGTTCGAGCTGAGCCGCACCTATCAGGGCGCGCTCTACCGCAGCGACACCGACCTCTACCGCACGATCACGCGGGCCATCGAGGAAACGCCCAAGGTGTTTCCAAAGCAGGCGGCGGTCGCCTGTCAGGGCGTGGAGGGCGCCTATGCCCAGCTTGCCTGCGAGCGGCTGTTTTCTGCACCGTCCATCCAGTTCTTCCGCAATTTTGACGGCATTTTCTCCGCGATTGAGGCCGGCCTCTGCCGCTACGGCATCCTGCCCATCGAAAACAGCACCGCCGGTTCCGTCCGGCAGGTCTATGACCGGATGCTGGAGCACCACTTCTACATCGTGCGCTCCGTGCGCATGAAGATCGACCACTGCCTGCTAGCCAAGCCCGGCACGAAGGAGATCCACGAGGTCTTTTCCCACGAGCAGGCGATCAACCAGTGCGCGGAGTTCCTCAAATCGCTGGGAAAGGACGTCCGCGTGACCTGCTGCGAAAACACCGCTGCCGCGGCGCAGCGCGTCGCGATGTCCGACCGGACGGATGTGGCCGCGCTCTCCTCGCGCCAGTGCGCAGAGCTCTACGGCCTGACCTGCCTGCGCTACGCCGTGCAGGACAAGGGCAACAATCACACGCGCTTTCTGTGCATCTCCAAAACGCCGGAGATCTACCCCGGTGCAGACCGCACGAGCATCCGTCTGGTGCTGGCGCACAAGCCGGGCTCGCTGTACCGCGTGCTTGCGCGGCTGTACGCGCTGGACATCAACCTCTTAAAGCTCGAAAGCCGCCCTATGCCCGACCGGGACTTTGAATTCCAGTTCTACCTCGATCTGGAGACGTCGGTCTACTCCGAGGAATTCGCTCAGCTCATGTGCGAGCTGGACGGCATCTGCGAGGAGTTCACCTATCTCGGCAGTTATTCGGAGGTCGTGTGATGCGCTGCGGACTTCTGGGAGAGCACCTGACGCACAGCTATTCTCCGCAGATCCACGCGCTGCTGGGCGATTATTCCTACGAGCTGTTTGAGGTCGCGCCGGAGAAGCTGGGAGAGCTCTTGCAGGCGGGGGAGTTCGACGGCCTGAACGTGACCATCCCCTATAAGCGCGCGGTGATCCCGTACTGCGCGGAGCTGTCCGCAGCGGCGCGCGAAATGGGCAGCGTCAACACGCTCCTGCGCCGCTCCGACGGCACGCTCTACGGCGACAATACCGATCTCGACGGCTTCCGCTGGCTCCTTGCGCGGGGCGGCGGGATCAGACCCGGAGAGAAAGCGCTGGTGCTCGGCACCGGCGGCGCGTCGCAGACGGTGCAGGCCGTGCTGCGCGCGGCGGGCGCGGAGGTGGCGGTGCTGTCGCGCCGCGGGGAGAGTAATTATGCCACGCTCCCGCGGCACGCGGATGCACGGCTGGTCGTCAACGCCACACCCGTGGGGATGTACCCGAACAACGGCGCGCGCCTGATCGACCTTGCGCAGCTGCCGCAGTGCCGGTGCGTGCTGGATCTTATCTATAACCCTGCCCGCACGCGCCTGCTTCTGGATGCCGCGGCGCGCGGCATCCGGTGCGAAAACGGCCTTTCCATGCTGGTGGCGCAGGCCAAGCGCGCCGCGGAGCTGTTTACCGGCCGGGACATTCCGGACGCAGCCTGCACGGACATCCTGCGCCGCATGGAGGCGCAGATGCACAATCTCATTCTCGTCGGAATGCCCGGCAGCGGCAAGACGACGGTCGGCAGCCTTCTGGCGGTGTCGCTGGGGCGCCCGTTTTACGACGCGGACGGGGAGATCGAGAAAAAGCTCGGCTGCTCCATCCCGGCCTTTTTTGCCCAAAAGGGAGAGGCGGCCTTCCGCGCGGTCGAGACCGAGGTGCTGGCGGAGCTGGGCAAGCGCTCCGGCTGCGTCATCGCCACGGGCGGCGGCTGCGTAACGCGCGGGGAAAACTATGATCTCCTTCACCAGAACGGCGAGATCATCTGGCTGCGCCGCAGTCTGACGGAGCTGCCCGTCGAGGGCCGCCCCGTGAGCCAGAGCCGAAGCCTGCCGGAGCTTTACCGCGAGCGCGAGTCGGCCTACCGGCGCTTTGCCGATTTCTGCGTGGAGAATGAAGCCACGCCGGAAGCGGCTGTGGAAAAAATCAAGGAGCTGAGACGATGAAACTGCTGGTACTCAACGGCCCGAACCTGAATCTGCTGGGTCTGCGCGAGCCGGATATTTATGGGAAGCAGAGCTATGCCGCGCTGGAGGACTTTATTCGCGCGGCGGCACAGGAGGCCGGCTGCGAGGTCGAGATCCGCCAGTCGAACCACGAGGGCGTGCTGGTGGACTGGATTCAGGGCGCTTACGGCGTGTTTGACGGCATCGTCATCAATCCCGCCGCCTACACGCACACCTCCGTCGCCATTCTGGACGCGCTGAAGGCCGTGGCGCTTCCCGCCGTGGAGGTGCATCTGTCGGACGTGGACGCGCGCGAGCCCTTCCGCCGTCTTTCCTATGCGGGGATGGCCTGCAAAAAGACCTACAAGGGGCTCGGCTTCGAGGGCTATCGCCGCGCGGTGCGGTATCTCTGCGGGTTCGGCGATGCCGAATAATTTTTCGCAGATAGCGGAAAGTGAAATCTAACAATCTATTTCAGCCGTGTTTTCCATGTTCTGTCCGGTTATTTTTCAAAAAAGATAACGCCTCTGCCTTGCGGGCAGAGGCGTTTTATTGTATAATGCATTATAGTCCAAAAATAGTACCTGTATATCGGATATAATTTGTATTAAATGCACAACTGACAAGAAAGGGTCCTGCGCTATGTCTATTTTCTATGTCAACGGAAAGGAAGTCACCGTTGCCAAAAAACAGAAGCTCCTGCGCTATCTGCGCGACGAGCTGCGCCTCACGTCCGTCAAGGACGGATGCAGCGAGGGCGCCTGCGGTGCCTGCACCGTTCTGATCGAGGGCGAGCCCTGCCGTGCCTGTATTCCCGATACCGAACGCCTGCACGGCAAGCACGTGCTGACGGTCGAGGGCCTGTCTGATTTTGAGAAAGCGGCCTATACCTTCGCCTTCGGCGAGGCCGGCGCGGTGCAATGCGGCTTCTGTATTCCGGGCATGGTGCTGTGCGCCAAGAGCCTGCTGGATAAGGTCGCGGATCCGACGGACGAGCAGATCCGCTTTGCCATCCGCAATAACTACTGCCGCTGCACCGGCTATGTCAAGATCATCGACGCCATCCGGCTGGCGGGCAAGATCTTCCGCGAGGGAAAAATTCCTCTGCCCTCTGCGACGGACTGGCGCCTCGGCAGCCGTGTCCACCGCGTGGACGTGGAGGAAAAGGTGCTCGGCTACGGCAAATATCCCGATGACTTCTATGTGGAGGGAATGTGCTACGGCTCCGCCGTGCGCAGCAAGCACGCCCGCGCCCGTGTAACGGGCATCGACGCCTCCGCGGCGCTGAAGCTGCCGGGCGTGGTGGCGGTGCTGACCGCCGAGGACATCCCCGGGGAAAACAAGGTCGGCCATCTGAAGCACGACCAGTACACGCTGATCCCCATCGGCGGCATGACGCACTATCTGGGCGACGCGATCGCGCTGGTGGTCGCGGAGGATCAGGAAACGCTGGAGAAGGCGAAAAAACTCGTCAAGGTGACCTATGACATCCTTCCGGCGGTACATAACATCGCGGAGGCCGCTGCGAATACGGCGATGGTCTTTGACGAGGAAACGACGAACGTGCAGGCGCACAAGCACGTCAGCCGCGGCGACGCGGCAGGCGCGATCGCCGGCGCAAAGTACGTCATCACCGAGCATTTTGACACGCCGTGGACGGAGCACGCCTTCCTCGAGCCGGAATGCTGCGTCGCCTACAGGGATGCCGACGGCGACGTCATGCTCATCACGAGCGACCAGTCCTCCCACACGACCCTGCACGAGTGCAGTCTGCTGCTCGGCAGCAAAAAGGTCAAGGTGCAGAACGCACTGGTGGGCGGCGGCTTCGGCGGCAAGGAGGATATGTCCGTCCAGCATCATGCGGCGCTCATCACCTACTGCACCGGCCGGCCCGTCAAGGTCAAGCTGAGCCGGCAGGAGTCCATTCTGGTTCATCCCAAGCGCCACCATTTTGAAATGGATTTCACCATGGGCTGCGACGAAAACGGCAAAATTCTGGGCGTCAAGGCAAACGTCTGCTCCGACACGGGCGCCTTTGCGTCTCTGGGCGGCCCGGTTCTGGAGCGTGCGTGCACGCACGCCGCCGGTCCTTATGCCTACGAGAATTTTGAGATCGAGGGCACGGCCTACTATACGAATAATCCCCCGGCGGGCGCGTTCCGCGGCTTCGGCGTGACGCAGACCTGCTTTGCTACGGAAACGCTTCTGAACATGATGGCCGAGAAAATCGGCATCTCCCCATGGGAGATCCGCTACCGCAACGCCATCCGTCCGGGCGGTGTGCTGCCGAACGGCCAGATCGTCGACGGCTCCACCGGCCTTGTGGAAACACTGGAGGCCGTCAAGCCCTACTATGACGAGGCTGTCGCAGCGGGCAAGCCCGTGGGTCTGGCCTGTGCGATGAAGAACGCCGGTGTCGGCGTCGGTATCCCCGACTGGGGCCGCTGCAAGCTCATCGTCGAGGACGACGCGAAGCTGCATATCTACACCGGCGCGTCCTGCATCGGGCAGGGTCTCGGCACCGTTCTGGTGCAGATGATCGTGACGAACACCGACCTCAAGCGCGAGGACATTGTCTATGAGCGCAGCAACACGTGGATCGCACCGGACTCCGGCGACACCTCCGGTTCGCGCCAGACAATGATTACGGGCGAGGCCTGCCGCCGCGCCTGCGTGAAGCTGATGCAGGCCAAGGTCGGCAAAACGCTCGCCGACCTGAAGGGACAGGAGTTCTACGGGGAGTATCTGGCAAAGACTGACCCGCTGGGCGCAGATGTGCCGAATCCCGTGTCCCACGTTGCCTACGGCTATGCCACGCAGCTGTGTATTCTGGACAAGAATACGGGCTATGTCGAAAAGATCGTCGCCGCACATGACGTCGGCAAGGCAGTCAACCCTCTGTCCTGCGAGGGGCAGATCGAGGGCGGCGTGGTCATGTCCATGGGTTATGCCCTGACCGAGCAGTACGAGATCGACGCGCACTGCAAGCCGATCTCCCGCTTCGGCACATTGGGACTGTTCCGTGCACACCAGACGCCGGAGATCAAGGCGATCGTGCTGGATAAACCGGGACTGGATATCGCCTGCGGCGCCATCGGCATCGGCGAGATCACGTCCATTCCCACGGCGCCGGCTATCGCGGAAGCGTACTACCGGCTTGACGGCGAGCGCCGCTTCAGCCTGCCGCTGGAGCATACGCCCTATGAACGCAGATAAGCGGCGGAAAGGAGAAGCCTTATGATCGTCAAGAAGAAATTTCCTGCAAAGGTGGCCTGCGTCCACTGCAACGGCGGCTGCCGCGCCAAGCAGAGCCCGGAGGGCTACGATCTTTGCAGCTACGGCTGTACCGGCTGCGGCACCTGCATCGACACCTGCCGATTCGGTGCAATCTACCTCAACGCCTATGGTGTGGCCGAGGTGGACGAGAGCAAGTGCATCGGCTGCGGCGCGTGCTATCTGGCCTGCCCTCAGCGGGTCATCCATCTGCGTCTGGAGGCCAATCCCATCGTGGTGCTGTGCTCCAATAAGGACGCACGCTGCAAGGATGTATGCGACGTGAGCTGCGTCGGCTGCGGCCTGTGCGAAAAGACCTGCCCCGCCGGGGCCATCAAGGTTTCGGAAAACCGCGCCTTCATCTATGCCGACAAATGCCTGTCCTGCGGTGCCTGCGCCATGGTCTGCCCGCGCAACGTCATCCACGACAAACGCGGCATCCTGACCTTCCGAATCTGAGCTTTGCGCCCTCTTCATTTGGAAGAGGGCGCTTTTTTGCGGGATGATTTTGAAATTTGTGCGCACCTACGCGTCAACTCAAAATCCCATCTGCACCCGTAGGGAACGGCCTTCTGCGCAGCCCTTGGCGGCTCTGCCGCCTTAGGGATGCGGTGTGCCCCTTGCGGGCAGGCCGTTCCGTGTGCAGGCACCGGCCTTTACGCTTTTTCCCTTGGCGGCGGGGCAATATCCGGATGGCCGTCCGGATGGTCGGAAAGGGAAACCGAAAATCCACACATTTTTTACATCCTTTCCTGTGAATACTTCTTGAATTTGAGGGGGAAATGTGATACGATAAAGTCGTATCGGAATGCGCAGCATCCCGTTGGATGACCTGCGTAAAATATACATATTTTAGGAGGCTAAAACCATGAGCGTAGCTGAAATCATGGAGCAGCGCAATGCATTCTCGTTTGAGGTATTCCCCCCCAAGACCGACGTCGGCATGGAAAAACTGTGCGGCGAGGGCGGTGTGCTGGAAAAGCTGTACACCCTGAACCCGGACTACATCTCCTGCACCTACGGCGCAGGCGGCACCAATGTCGGCAAGAACCTTGAGGTCCTGAAGAAGATCAAGGCCGACGGCAAGTGCACCCCCGTGACGCACTTCACCTGCATCGGCAACACCAAGGAAGGCATCAAGGAGCAGCTCCAGACCTATCTGGACAACGGCATCGACCATATGCTCGCCCTGCGCGGCGACCTTCCCTTCGGCTGGAAGGGCACCGGCGGCGACCTGCACTATGCCACCGAGCTTGTCAAGTTCGTCCGTCAGGAATTCGGCGACAAGTTCACCATCGCGGTCGCCGGCTCCCCGGAAGGCCACATTGCCTGCCGCAGCCTGGAGGCGGACATCTCCTTCCTGAAGCAGAAGCAGGACAACGGCGCCGACTATATCATGACGCAGCTCTGCTGGGATATGGATCAGTTCCGTTACTGGCTCGATGCTATCCGCGCCGCCGGCATCTGGATGCCTGTCGATGTGGGTATCATGCCCATCCTCGATCAGGCTGCCACCATCAACATGGCGCTGTCCCGCAACGGCTGTGTGATGCCGCGCGAACTCTGCGAGCTCATTTCCAAGAACTGGATCTTCCCGAACCCCTTCTCCGTCGGCCTCAAGACCGCCAAGGGCGACGATGCCTGCTTCGATGCGGACGTCGAGGGCAAGAAGGCCAGCTTCAAGGAAGCGGGCATCGAATACACCATCCGTCAGATCGACGAGTACCGCGCCTGCGGCATCAACGGCATCCATCTGTATGCGCTGAACAAGTACGACGACGTCGCGCGCATCGCCAAGGAAGCCGGTCTGCTCGACTTAATCTAAAGCAAAATGCTTTCCCATGGGGACGGGATCTCCCGTCCCCCCCGTGTGTGAAGCGCAAAGGAGCAAATACCATGACCCATACCATTGCAGTTGCCGGTAAGGGCGGTGTCGGCAAAACCACCGTCTGCGGCATGATCATTGATTACCTCATCAAGACCGGGAAATCGCCCCTCCTGGTGGTGGACGCCGACGCGAACTCCAACCTCAACGAGGTCCTGGGCGTCGAGGTGGAGACCACGCTGGGCGCGGTGCGCGAGGAGATCGCGCAGGCGGAGCTTCGCGGCGACGTCATCCCGAAGAACATGACCAAGGCGGACTATGCGGAATACCGCTTCAACTCTGCACTGATCGAGGAGGACGACTTCGACATGCTCGTCATGGGCAGAACCCAGGGCAAGGGCTGCTACTGCTATGTCAACGGCATCCTCAAGACGCAGGTAGACAAGTACGCGGGCGCTTACCGCTACATGGTCATCGACAATGAAGCAGGCATGGAGCACATCGCCAGAGGCACGCTGCCCCATGTGGACACGCTGCTTCTCGTTTCCGACTGCTCCCGCCGGGGAATTCAGGCGGTCGCGCGCATCGCGGAGATGGTCAAGGACCTGAACCTGAAGCCGGGCACCATGCGCCTGATCGTCAACCGCGCACCGAACGGCGAACTGAACGCCGGCGTGCGCGAGGAGATCGAAGCCCACGGCCTTGATCTCGTGGGTGTCCTTCCGCAGGACGAGGCCGTGTATGAGGCCGACTGCGAGGGCAAGCCCAGCTCCAAGATCCCCGACAGCAGCGCCATGAAGCAGGCACTTCGCGGCGTGATGCAGAAGCTGAATCTGTAAACCAGTCATTCCCAATTCTTTGCAAACATATATTTCAGGAGGAACACATAATGGCTTTTGAAGCAAAAAAGCAGGCGTTCAATTCGTCGATCAGCACCGTCACCATCGGCACTGGGGACAAGGCTGTCAAGCTCGGCGGAAATAACGTCCTGCCCTTCTACGCCTTCGATGCGCCCATTGCGAACGCACCGAAGATCGGCGTGGAGCTGACCGACGGAGGTCTGGCTGCCTATCCGCAGAAGGGCCTTCAGGAATTCTATGCCGGCTGCGAGACCGTGGCCGACATGGCGAAGCGCGTCGAAACGATGCACGGCGCGTCCTTCATCTGCCTGCATCTGGAAGGTGCAGACCCCAACGGCGAAAACAAGTCCGTCGAAGAGTGCGTCGAGCTTGCGAAATCCGTCGCGGAAGCGACCACGATGCCCATTGTCATCATGGGCTGCAAGAACATCGAAAAGGACGCAGACCTCTTTTCCAAGATCTCCGAAGCTCTTCAGGGCAAGAACATTCTCGTGCTCTCCGCCCGTGAGGAGGACTACAAGTCCGTCGGTGCTTCCGTCGCTCTGGCTTACGGCCAGAAGGTCGGCGCGGAGTCCGCTGTGGACATCAACCTTGCAAAACAGCTCAACGTGCTGCTCACCCAGCTGGGCGTGCCCGCGGATTCCATCGTGATGAACGCCGGTTCCGCCGCCGCAGGCTACGGCTATGAGTACGTTGCTTCCACCCTCGACCGCATCCGCGCCGCTGCGCTGGCGCAGAGCGACGACCAGCTCCAGATGCCCATCATCACCCCCGTTTCTCCGGAAACGTGGAGCGTGAAGGAATCCGTGATGTCCGAGAAGGATATGCCCGAATGGGGCGATGCGGAGGAACGCGGCATTGAGATGGAGATCACCACGGCATCCGCCTGCCTGACGGGCGGTTCCGACGCTGTCATCATGCGTCATCCGGCGGCCATCAAGGCCATCGCGACCATGATCGAAGCGCTGGTCTGAGCGGAAGGAGGAAACAACTATGGCACTGAAAGGTTTGGATATTTTCAAGCTCTCTCCCAAGAAGAACTGTAAGGAATGCGGCAGCCCCACGTGTATGGCTTTCTGCATGAAGGTCGCACAGGGCGCGGTATCCATTGATAAATGCCCGTACTTCTCCGAGGAAGCCAAGGCAAAGCTGTCCGAGGCCACCGCGCCTCCCATGAAGACCCTCACCGTCGGCAGCGACATCAAGCTCGGCGGCGAGACTGTCCTGTTCCGTCATGAAAAGACCTTCGTTTCCCGCAACCGCTTCGCCGTTCCCGTCTGCACCTGCATGGACGAGGCGAAGGCCGACGAGAAGCTGGCCGACCCGCAGAAGGTCGATTACGAGCGTATCGGCGAGCGCGAGTATGTCGAATTCGTCCTTGTCCACTGCGAGAAGGACTCCGCCGACAAGTGGGAAGACCTTGTCAAGAAGGCAATGGCCACGAACCGCACGCTCATCCTCGACTGCGAATGCCCCGACTGCGCCAAGAAGGCGCTGGCCCTGTGCAAGGACGGCAAGCCCATCCTCAACGGCGCAAACGCGGAGAACTTTGCCGAGATGAGCGCGATCGCCACGGAAGCGGGCGTCGTCCTCGGCGTGCGCGGCAATGACCTTGCCGAGCTGCACGACACCGTCGCCAAGCTCGAAGCCGCAGGCAATAAGAACCTCATTCTCGACGTGACCGGAAAGGACGCCAAGGAAACGCTGGCCAACGCCGTTCTCGTGCGCCGCACCGCCCTCAAGGACGGCGACCGCACCTTCGGCTATCCCTCCATCGTCAATCTGGCGAAGATCGCGAAGGGCGACCTGCATCTGCAAACCGCTCTGGCCGCGATGTTCACTCTGAAATACGGCTCCATCATCGTCATGGAGCAGATGCGCTACGCCGAGGCTCTGCCGCTGTACGGCCTGCGCCAGAACGTCTACACCGACCCGCAGAAGCCGATGAAGGTTGCGCCCGGCATCTACCCGATGAACGGCGCAACGCCCGACGACCCCTGCATGATGACGGTCGACTTCGCGCTGACCTACTTCCTCGTTTCCGGCGAGATCGAGCGTTCCAACGTGCCGGTCAACCTGCTGATCACGGACGCCTCCGGCATGTCCGTCCTGACCGCATGGGCCGCCGGCAAGTTCTCCTCCTCCTCCGTCAAGAAGTTCTTTGACGAATATGACATCGCCTCCAAGATCCACAACCGCACGCTGGTCATCCCCGGCAAGGTCGCGGTCATGAAGGGCGAAATTCAGGACAAGCTGCCTGAGTGGAACGTTGTCGTCGGCACCCGTGAGGCGGTCGAGATCGTCAAGTTCCTCAAGGACGGCGAGCACATCAAGGCCGCTGCCGCGGTCGCCGCTTCCAAGAAGCCGGCAGAAGAGAAGAAGCCCGCCGTGGACGAGAATGCTCCCATCGACTTCAGCAAGCTGGTCATTCCGGAGATCGCGCACAAGGATATGGGCGTGACCTACAAGACCCGCAATGTCGAATCCAAGAAGTTCGTCACCATCGGCGAACGCATCCACTGCATCAGCCCGGTTATCCGCGAGGCAATGGCGACCTTCAATCCCGATCCCATCCTCGAGCGTGCCGCGCAGCAGATCAAGGCCGGCGCGACCTATCTGGACGTCAACATCGGCCCTGCGGAATCCAACGGCCCGGAGCTGATGACCTGGGCGGTCAAGCTGCTGCAGGAAAACTTCAACAACGTGCCTCTGGCCCTCGATACCGCCAACAAGAAGGCGATCGAAGCCGGTATCCGCGTCTACAACCGCACGAACGGCAAGCCCATCGTCAACTCCGCCGATGCCGGCTCCCGTATCTCCAACATTGATCTGGCGGCTGCCAACGACGCCATCGTCATCGCCCTGTGCTCCGCCGACGGCATCGCAAAGGACAACGACGAGCGTATGCACCACTGCCATACCATGCTCGATCGCGGCATGGCGCTGGGCATGGAGGCCGAGGATCTGTGGTTCGACCCGCTGTTCCTTGTCGTCAAGGGTATGCAGGACAAGCAGATGGACGTTCTGAACGCCATCAAGCTGTTCTCCGACGAGGGCCTGAAGTCCACCGGCGGTCTGTCCAACAACTCCAACGGCGCGCCGAAGGCGCTGCGTCCGATCATGGACTCCGCGCTGGTCGCCATGGCGATGATGCAGGGCCTGACCTCCGCCATCGTCAACCCGAACGACCTGCGGCTGATGGAGACCATCAAGTCCTGCGACATCTTCAAGAACAACGAGCTGTATTCCGACAGCTATCTGGAGATCTAAGCAAAATATCCCCCACCCAGCCCCGCGAAAACGGGGCTGGGTGAAGCCGCTTTTTCGGAAACCCTGAAATACTCCGGCGTGCCCGCGGGGCAAACCGGTTTATGAATCATAAAATGCATTTTTTTCAGGAGGAAGCAACATGAGTGTATTAACCGATCTTATCTATGGCGGTTCGAATGCCGTCGCCGGCCTGACCGAAGGCGCGGTCAATGATGCAATTGCCAAATACGGCGCAGACAAAGCACTCGCGTTCCCGGACACTGCGTATTTCTTCCCGACGATCTATGCCGCCACGGGCGTGAAGGTCACGAAGCTGGGTGATCTGCCCGCCTGCGTGGGCGTCATGAAGAGCCTGATCACCAATCAGGAGGATCTGGCGCAGGCACTCAATGCCGGCCTTGCTACCGCCGTCGGCGCAGAAATTCTCGAGGGCCTGAAGTATGTCGAGGGCGGCGATCCCTACGCTGCCGATTCCGGCATCGGATTTGTTCCCGACCCCGTCATCCGTTCTCTGGGCGTGCCGCTGGTCACGGGCGATATTCCCGGCGTGGCGGTCGTGTTGGGCAAGGCGGAAAATGCCGAGGACGTCGTCAAGGTCGTCAAGGACTACCAGTCCAAGGGCATCATGACCTTTATGGTCGGCGATGTCATCGAGCAGTGCGCCGAAGGCGGCGTGAAGATGGGTCTGGAGTTCCGTGTCGTCCCGCTGGGTCACGACGTGACGAGCGTCATCCATGTCGTCACCGTCGCCATCCGTGCGGCGCTGATCTTCGGCAATGTGCAGCCCGGCGATCTGGCAGGACTGCTGGCCTACACCAAGGCGAGAGTTCCCGCCTTTGTCAACACCTTCGGCCCCATCGACAACGTGGTCGTTTCCGCGGGCGCGGGCGCGATTGCTCTGGGCTTCCCGGTCGTCGTGGACATTGATCTGGGCGAGAATCAGGTGCCCGGTGCGCTGGAGTCCGTCTGCGACCATGACCTGACCGTCAAGCGCTCCCTTGAGCTGCGCAACATCAAGATCAAGTCCAAGGAGCTGCCCATCCCGGTGGCCTTTGCCGCTGCCTTCGAGGGCGAGATCATCCGTAAGGCGGATATGCACAACGAGTTCTGGTCCGGCAAGAACGCCACGGCCGAGCTGGTCTCCATGTCCGACAACGTCGAGGATCATAAGATCACCATCATCGGCAAGGACCTGGACGGCGGCGAAAAGAACCTTGCGCTTGTGACCTATGTTCAGGTTTCCGGTGCGAAGATGCAGCCTGACTTCGAGTCCGTCATCGAGCGTAAGATCCACACCTGGTTCAACTATATGGAAGGCGTCATGCACACCGGCCAGCGCAATCAGGTTCGCGTGCGTGTTTCCAACGACGCCTATGAAAAGGGCCTGCGCCTGCGCCACTTCGGCGAGGTGCTGTACCACATGATCATGGACGATTTCGATGCCGTTGTCGATAAGTGCCAGGTCACCTTCATCACCGAAGAGGCCGAGGCCGAGAAATTCCGCGACGAGGTCGCCATGCCGCGCTACAACGCGAGAGACGACCGCCTGTCCTCCATGACAGACGAATCCGTCGACCGCTACTATACCTGCATCCTCTGCCAGTCCTTCGCGCCCGCGCACTGCTGCGTGGTCACGCCGGAACGTCTGGGTCTGTGCGGCGCAGTTTCGTGGCTGGATGCCAAGGCGACCAACGAGCTCAACCCGCAGGGTCCCTGCCAGCCCATCTTCAAGAAAGGCTGCCTCGACGAGCGCACCGGCCGCTATGAATCCGTCAACAAGATGGTCAAGGAAGCAACCCACGGCGCGGTCGAGAGCGTCACGCTGTATTCCATTCTGGAAGACCCGATGACCTCCTGCGGCTGCTTTGAATGTATCTGCGGCATCGAGCCGGTTTCCAACGGCTTCATCGTCGTCAACCGTGAGTACAAGGGCATGACGCCGGTCGGCATGACCTTCGGCGAGCTGGCCTCCTGCACCGGCGGCGGCGTGCAGACGCCGGGCTATATGGGCCACGGCCGCCACTTCATCTCCTCGAAGAAGTTCATCGCTGCCGAGGGCGGCATTGAGCGTATCGTCTGGATGCCCAAGGAGCTGAAGGACGACGTCGCTGAGCGACTGAACAAGACGGCCAAGGAGCTCTACGGCATTGACAACTTCTCCGATATGATCGCCGACGAAACCGTCTGCGAGGACTGCGACGCGCTGATGGAATTCCTGACCGAGAAGAACCATCCGGTTCTTGGTCTGGAGCCGCTGATGTAACCCGCGAAGCCCTGAGCGAAAACAAAGCGGGAGGGCCTGTGCCCTCCCGCTTCTTAAAAGGAGAACAAACCTATGCTGATCGATTTTTCCAAACTTACCGAAACGGAACAGAAGAATTTCAAAGGCGGCGAGGGAAGCTACATTCGCCGCTTCACCGGGGACGAAGCCTGCACGATCATGCGCGGCTGCCTGCGTCCCGGCTCCTCCATCGGAGAGCATACCCATGAGGACTCCTGCGAGATCATTTATGTCCTTTCCGGCACGGCCAGCATCGTCTGCGACGGTGTCAGCGAAACCGTCGAGGCCGGTCAGGCGCATTACTGCCCGAAGGGCAGCACCCATGTCATGAAGAATAACGGTGACCGCGACCTTGTGGTCTTTGCGGTCGTGCCGAAACAATAAAGAAAGTGGAGAATTCCTATGTTTGAACTGACCTTTACCTTTGAAAACGGCGAATCGCCGGTGAAGATCAGCGTTTCACCGGAGGAAACGCTGCTGGAGGCGGCAAGAAAAGCCAATGTCGCCATCGACGCGCCCTGCTCCGGCAACGGCTCCTGCGGCAAGTGCCGCGTGAAGCTGATCTCCGGTGAAGTGGAGGGCTTGCAGACCTCCCACATTTCCGATGAGGAATATGCCGACGGCTGGCGGCTCTCCTGCTGCACCTATGCCCGCTCGGACGTGACGGTGCAGGTGCCGGACATCGCTTCGGCCTACCGCAGCCGCATGAAGACCGCCGACCTCTCCACCGGCGAGGAAGTCGCCATTTTTGAGGCGCTGCTCGCGGGCGTGAAGGAAGCGGGCATCCGTCTGGACAACAACTACTGCGCGGTCGATCTGGCGCTTTCCGAGCCGACACTGGAGGATACCATGCCGGACAACGAGCGCCTGACCTGGGCGCTGGAGGAGGCGACCGGCTGTGAGAGAATCGAGCTGCCGTTCTATCCCATGAGCCGCCTGCCCAAGGCGCTGCGCGATGCGGAATGGAAGGTGCGCGTCCTTGGTGAAAAGAAGGACGGCACATTCACCGTCTACGACGTGACCGGGCAGGATGACAACGCGCCCATGTGCGGCCTTGCTATCGACATCGGCACGACCACCGTTTCCGCGGTGCTGTTCGACCTGAAGGACGGTCGGCTTCTTTCCAAGGCCTCCGGCGGCAACGGCCAGATCCGCTACGGCGCGGACGTCATTAACCGTATCATCGAGCAGGGCAAGCCCGGCGGCCGCAAGAAATTGCAGGACGCGATCATCAAGGAAACGCTGGTGCCTCTGATCGCGGAGATGTGCAAGGACGCCAAGCTCTCGGCGCGGCGCATCCTGCGCATGTGCGTGGCTTCCAACACCACGATGAACCACCTCTTTGTGGGCGTGGACGCGGACCCCGTCCGCATGGAGCCGTATATCCCGGCGTTCTTCCACTGGGACGGCCTGAAGGCCGGCGACCTCGGCCTGCCCGCGCATCCCAATGCGCCCATTCTGCTCGCACCGAACATCGGTTCCTATGTCGGCGGCGACATCACCGCGGGCACCTTTGCCGGCATGATCTGGAACAAGGACGAGCTGTCCCTCTTTATCGACCTCGGCACGAACGGTGAGATCGTGTTCGGCAACCGCGACTTTCTGATGTCATGCGCCTGCTCCGCAGGCCCGGCTTTTGAGGGCGGCGACATCTCCTGCGGTATGCGCGCGACGGACGGCGCGATCGAATCCTGCGTGATCGACCGGGACACCATGCAGCCGACCTTCGGCATCATCGGCGAGGCAGGACAGAAGCCCGTTGGCCTCTGCGGCAGCGGCATCATCGATACCATCGCAGAGCTGTTCCGCACCGGCATCATCAATTCCAAGGGCCTGTTCGTCCGCGAGGGCGCGCGCGTGGCGCGCGACCACCACGGCACCGGCCGCTATATCCTTGCCTTCCCGGAGGAATCCGCCACCGGCCGTGAGGTCGCGCTGAACGAGGTGGATATTCTCAACTTCATCCGCGCCAAGGGCGCCATCTATTCCGCCATTGACACGCTGCTTTCCGCCATGGATATGGACCAGAGCGTGATCGAGGGCGTGTATGTCGCCGGCGGCATCGGCAGCGGCATCAATATGAAAAACGCCGTGCGCATCGGTATGTTCCCCAATGTACCGCTGGAGCTGTTCCACTACATCGGCAACTCCTCGCAGGCGGGCGCCTACGCCATGGCTCTGTCCGACGAGGCCGCGAAGAAGGTGGAGGAGGTCGCCAAAAACATGACCTACATGGAGCTGTCCACCCATCCGGGCTATATGGACGCCTTTGTGGCTGCCTGCTTCCTGCCGCACACCGACGCTTCCCGCTTTGCAGGACTGGAGGACTGAGATGCAGGTCGAAAACCACAAGGAAGAAGTTCCTTTTGAACATTACCGGGAGAAGTTTGCCGCGCTGGACCCTGCGGAGGCCGTCGCGCGGCTGGGCGTGAACTTTTCAGACGGCGAATTTGCTGTCCGGCTGCTGGGCGTGACCTATTATATCAAGCATCCGGGTTTCGCTATCCGCGCCGATGGCGACGGCCTTGCGCTGCACAGTCTGCCCGCGCAGACCTTCCTGCTGCGCTATCTGCTGGAGGGCAAGCGGACACCGGCCACGCCGGAGTTCAAGACCTTCCGCGAGATGCCGTGGGGGGAACTGTATGTTCAGCCCTTTACCGGGCGCGTGCTGACGCGCGCGGCCTTCACCTTTGGCACGCGCGTGGAAAAATTCCGCGCCGCCGCGGAAAAGCTGGGCGGTCTGCCGCTGCATCACGGCGACGCGGCCTATGAATTCGATTTTCTGGATAACTACCGCCTGCGACTGATCGTCTGGGAAGGGGATGAAGAGTTTCCTCCCAATGCGCAGTTGCTCTATAGCGCGAACTTTGCCGACGGCTTTGCCGCGGAGGACCGCGTTGTGGCGGGCGATTTGCTGATCTCGTCCCTGAAAATGGCAATGTAAGGAGAAAATATGGAGTTTCAATACAAAAATCTGAAGGGAAAGCTGGAGCACGTCGAGGTAACTGACTCCGAGGTTGACCGCCAGATCGAGCGCCTGCGCCAGCAGACGCCGGAGGTCACGGTCATCACCGACCGACCCTCCACGCTGGGTGACGAGCTGGTGCTGGACTATATCGGCACCTGCGACGGCGTGGCCTTTGAGGGCGGCACGGCGCAGAATCAGACGCTGACCCTCGGCAGCGGGATGTTTATCCCCGGCTTTGAGGAGCAGCTTCTGGGGAAAAACGCGGGTGATCATGTGACGGTGCTCGTGACCTTCCCGGAAAACTACCCGCACGAGGCGCTTGCCGGCAAGGACGCCAAGTTTGAGTGTGACGTCCATGAGATCCGGCGGAAAAAGCCTTATGCACTGGACGATGCTTTCGCCCGCGAGGTCGGCCGCTGCGAATCTATGGGCGCCATGCGTGAGGCGGTCGCAGAGAGCCTGCGGCAGTATTATGCTGACCGCGCCGAGATGGAGCTTCAGGATCGCCTGATCCGTCAGGCCGCGGCGACGCTGGACCATACGCCCACGCAGGAGGAGCTGGACGAGGCGCTGGAGGAGGAGCTGGACACCCTGCGCGCCCAGCTTTCCCAGAAGGGACTGACGCTGGCGGACTATTGCAGCTTTATGGGCAGCACCGAGGAACAGCTCCGGCAGGAGCTTCAGCCGGAGGCCGAGCAGCGCGTGCGCATCCGCGCGGCCATCGACAAGATCGCGGCGCTGGAGGACATCCACGCCGATGCGCAGGACATCGCGGACGCCTGCGAGAGCCTCTGCCGCCGCAACCACATCACCATGGAGCAGCTCGACAATCTCTACGATCCCGCGTTTGCAAAGGCACTGGAGCGCAGCGTCGTGGGTGCGAAGGTCCTGCAATTTGTGCGCGAAAATGCACAGGTGGAAAAGGTCTGAAAAACCGCAAAAAGGCATCGGATTTTTCACAGATTTTTCCCGGATTATATTGACTTCTATCGGTACGAATGCTATAATGCAGACGTACCGATACTTTTGTATCGAATGGTGCTGAGTGCGCGGATGAAGGATGCGCAGCACCAAAGAAATTCTTTTCCGGGGGTAGTGAAAGATCCCGGAAAACAAGGAGGAAAACTCTATGGCAATCGAATTCAAAGATGGCAAGTACGTGGACGAAAACGGCCGCGTGACGCTCGATCCGACAGTCTACAAGGACTGGCAGATCGCAGAAGAAGCGGAAAAGGCGCTCCCCCCGGTCGAATATTTCCGGGAGAAGCTGGGCCTGCTGCCGGATGAAATCATCCCCTATGGTAAGACCCCGAAGCTGGACTTCATCAAGATCATGAACCGCCTGAAGGATAAGCCCGACGGCAAGTTCATTGAAGTCACGGCGATTACCCCGACCCCTCTGGGCGAAGGAAAATCCACCACCTCCCTCGGCCTGATCGAAGGCCTCGGTAAACTCGGCAAAAATGTCGGCGGCTGCCTGCGTCAGCCCTCCGGCGGCCCGACCATGAATGTCAAGGGTACCGCAGCAGGCGGCGGCAACGCTCTGCTGATGCCCATGACCGAATTCTCTCTCGGCCTGACCGGCGACATCAACGATATTATGAACGCACATAACCTCGCCATGGTTGCGCTCAATGCCCGTATGCAGCACGAGCGCAACTACAATGACGAGCAGCTTGCAAAGCGCGGCCTCAAGCGCCTTGACATCGACCCCAAGCGCGTTGAGATGGGATGGGTTCTCGACTTCTGCGCGCAGGGCCTGCGCAACATCATTATCGGCATCGGCGGCACGAAGGACGGCTACCTCATGGAGTCCAAGTTCGGCATCGCCGTCGGCTCCGAGCTGATGGCAATTCTTGCTGTCGCCCGTGACCTGAAGGATCTGCGCGAGCGTATCGGCAAGATCGTCGTCGCTTACTCCCGCAGCGGCAAGCCCGTCACCACCGAGGACCTCGAAGTCGCCGGTGCAATGACCGCATGGATGCGCAACACCATCAACCCGACCATGTGCTACTCCGTCGAGCATCAGCCCGTGCTGATCCACGCCGGCCCGTTTGCAAACATCGCCATCGGCCAGTCTTCCGTCATCGGCGACCGTCTGGCCCTCAAGCTCTTCGATTACCATGTTACCGAGTCCGGCTTCGCTGCCGACATCGGCTTTGAAAAGTTCTGGAACGTCAAGTGCCGTCTGTCCGGCCTGACCCCGAACGTTTCCGTTCTGGTCGCGACCATCCGCGCACTGAAGATGCACGGCGGCGGCCCGGCGGTCGTTGCGGGACGTCCTCTGCCCACCGAGTACACCGAGGAGAACCTCGAGCTGCTGGAAAAGGGCTGCGAGAACCTGTTCCATCATGTCAATACCATCAAGAAGTCCGGCATCGTTCCGGTCGTCTGCATCAACCAGTTCTATACTGATACCGAGGCCGAGATCGCGCTCATCCGCAAGCTCTGCAAGGAAAAGGGCGTCCGCTGCGCACTGTCCAACCACTGGCGCTACGGCGGCGAGGGCGCGCTGGAGCTGGCGCAGACCGTTATGGAAGCCTGCGAAGAGAAGAACGAGATCAAGTTCCTCTATCCGCTCGAAATGCCGCTGCGTCAGCGCGTTGAGCTGATCGCGAAGGAAGTCTACGGCGCCGACGGCGTAGACTGGGCTCCTCTGGCACTCGAGAAGGCAAAGCGCTTCGAGACCGATCCGAAGTATGCCGACTACTGCACCATGATGGTCAAGACCCACCTGTCCCTGAGCCACGAGCCCTCCTGGAAGGGCGTGCCGAAGGGCTGGCGTCTGCCCATCCGCGACATCCTCGAATACGGCGGCGCGAAGTTCCTCTGCCCGATGGCCGGCACCATCTCCATGATGCCCGGCACCAGCTCCGATCCGGCTTACCGCCGCATCGACGTCGATCTGGAAACGGGTAAGGTTTCCGGCCTCTTCTAATTCAAACCACAAAGAACTCCGGCGGCGCTCCCGCCGGAGTTTTTCGAGATAGGGAGGATGATTTTTTATGGCGAAAGACAAACGCTTTGTCCGAATCCACACCGACGGAGCACTGAGTACAAATGAGATCTGGGTGGATACCGTGACCGGCGTCAACTATCTTTATCATAACGCCGGATACGGCGCAGGACTGACCGTTCTGGTCGATCGGGACGGAAAGCCCGTTGTTTCGGCGCTTCCCATTGCAAAAGAGGACATTAAATAGGAACAAGGAGAACAATCTATGGATATGACAACAAAATCCTGCCGCGAGTTTGTCGCGGTTCTGGCTTCCAACGAGCCGGCGCCCGGCGGCGGCGGCGCAGCCGCACTGGCCGGCGCAATCGGCACGGCGCTGGGGAATATGGTCGGCAGCCTGACCGTCGGCAAGAAAAAGTATGCCGACGTCGAGGCGGAGATCGTCGCGCTGATGAAAAAATGCGACGCGCTTCAGGCGGAGCTTCTTGATCAGGTTCCCGCGGATGCGGAGGGCTTTGTCCCGCTGGCCAAGGCTTATGGCATCCCCAAGGACGACCCCAACCGCGCGGCCGTTCTGGAGGAGGCAACGCTGATCGCCTGCAAGGTGCCGGTGCACATCATGGAACTGTGCTGCGAGGCGCTGGACGCCATCGCCGTTTTTGCCGCAAAGGGCAGCCGTCTGGCCGTGTCCGACGCGGGCTGCGGCGCGGTCATCGTGAAGTCCGCGATGCAGGCGGCCTCCCTGAACGTTTTCATCAACACCAAGACCCTGCAGAACCGCGAGGCGGCGGAGGAGCTCAACGCCAAGTGCCTCGGGATGCTGGACAAATACGGTAAGCTGGCCGACGAGATCTTTGACTCCGTCAAGGCCGGATTCTTCAAATAAAGGAGAGAGAACCATGGCAAAACAGTTGCTGGCAAAAGAAGTTACGGCCGCAATGGTCGAAAAATTGCAGGCGCGCGTCGCCGCATTGAAGGAAAAGGGCATCAGCCCGAAGCTGGGCATCGTCCGCTGCGGCGAGAACCCCTCCGATCTCTCGTATGAGCGCGGCGCGACCAAGCGCGCGGAAGAGGTCGGCGTCGAGGTTGTCAAATACGTGCTGCCGGAGAATGTCACCAAGGAAGCGCTGCTCGCGCAAATCGACGAGATCAACGCCGACGACTCCGTCCACGGCGTTCTGATGTTCCGTCCGCTGCCCAAGCACCTCAAGGCCGATCAGGACGAGATCTGTAACCGCTTGAAGGCGGAGAAGGACATCGACTGCATGACAGACCTCTCCAACGCCGGCGTGTTCACCGGCAAGAAGCTGGGCTTCGCGCCCTGCACTCCACAGGCCTGCATGGAGATTCTGGACTATTACGGCATCGACTGCAAGGGCAAGAACGCAGTCGTGATCGGCCGCAGTCTGGTCGTCGGTAAGCCTGCCGCCATGATGCTCCTGGCGAAGAACGCGACCGTTACCGTCTGCCACACCAAGACCGTCAACACCGCGGAGATTGCCCGCAATGCGGATATCATTGTTTCCGCAGCGGGTGTGCTCAAGTCCCTGACGAAGGACTTTGTCCGTCCCGGTCAGGTGGTCATCGACGTTTCCATGAACTGGGATCCGGAGAAGGTCACCTCCAAGGGCGTGGGCGGCATGGCCGGCGACGCGGTATTCAGCGAGGTCGAGCCCATTGTCGACGCAATCACCCCGGTGCCTGGCGGTGTGGGCGGCGTGACGAACGTCGTTCTCATCAGTCATGTGGTCGAGGCTGCCGAACGCACCCTGAACGTCTGAGCGCGGAAGGGGAGCGTGTACATGAAAGCGCGTTTTCAGGCACCGGAGCGGGCGATCCGCCTGCTGTTCTGGGCCTTTTCCCTGATCTGTCTGCTTGCTGCCGTGCTGATGCCCGACCGCGCGGAGATGTTCCGCGGCCTTGTGCGCATCTGCACGCAGTCCGGCCAGACGGTCAAGAGCTACTTTGATATTTCCTATGGCGGCTTTGCGGGCACCTTCCTCAATGTGGCCATCGTCTGCGCCGTCTGTGCTGCGCTCTACAGCCTGCCCGGCTCCAAGCCGGACGGCGTGTCCGTGCTGGCGTTTTTCCTGACGGCGGGCTTCTGCTTCTGGGGCACCACGGCGCTGAATATCTGGTTTCCTTTCGCGGCGGTGCTGGTCTACTGCCTTGTCAAGCGGACGAATCCCGGCAAAAAGGGAAATCTCTTCCTGTTTTCCACCGGCCTTACCCCGCTCATTACGGAGCTGCTCTTCCGCTGGCCGGGGGAGGAATGGCACGGCTTTACGGTTCTGGGCTGCGCGATGGCCTTCGCCGCCTCGCTGGTCATTGCCTTTCTGCTGGCACCGGGACTGGAGCACAGTCCGAAGATGCACAAAAGCTATGACCTCTACTCCGCCGCCGTACCGATGGGCTTCATTGCCTTCCTGCTGCGTGCGGTGCTGTTTAAGGTGCTGGGCGGCACGCTGCCGGACAGCGTGGGCGTCGGACTGGAAGACAGCTTCTGGGCGCTCTCCAACGGCTTCTGCTTTGTGGTGTTCGGCCTTGCCGTCGTGCTTGGCCTGCTGCTTGGCGGCAGCTTCCGGAGCTATTGGAATCTGATGAAGGACTCCGGCTACGGCGTGGACTACGGCGCAAAGTACGGCGCGGGCACGGCGATCCTGAATCTTGGTATCTACGGCCTGTTCATTGTGCTGTATTACAACCTCATCGGCGCCAACTGGAATGCCGCGACGCTCGGCTGCGTATTCTGTATGGTGTGCTGCTGCTTCAAGGGCAGCCATCCGCGGAACGTCTGGCCGATCATGCTTGGCTATGTCGCCGCGAGCTTTGCGGCCAAAGGGTTGTGTGCTCTGCTCGGAACGAAATTCGCCTTCGCCATCAATGCGCAGGCAATCGTTATTGGACTTTGCTTCGCAAACGGCCTTTCTCCCATCGCGGGCAGATACGGCTGGGGGGCAGGCTTTATTGCCGCGATGGGGCACTTTGCACTGGTCACCAGCGTCCCGCTGCTGCACGGTGCCTTCCTGCTGTATAACGGCGGCTTCACTGCCGCGATCGTGTGTTTCCTCTTTGTGCCGCTGCTGGAAGAGTTCTTCCGCACCAAAGAGGAGCGCTGTGCCTGTAAAAACGGAAAGGGGCAACACGGATGAAACGAATCCTCGCACTGGCGCTCTTGCTGGCGCTGCTGGCTGCGCTGTTTTCTGCCTGCGCTCAGTCTGAGCCGGGAAAGAAGCCGGACGACGACCAAAACGGCGGGAATCAGACACCGGTTTCCGCGCCCTCCTCCGAGTCGGCAGAGCCATCCACGGAATCCGTTGTGGACTTTGAGCCGGATCCCGATCCGCTGCCGACGGAGCCGCCGGTGGAAACGGGGGAGCTGATCACCGATGCAATTTCCGAGGAGATGAGCACGGAGGACGGCTATTACAGCCTTCATGTGCCGAAAATCAACCTTGACTCGGCGGATGCTCAGCGGGTCAATCAGGAGATCATGGACGATTTTGGCGCGACGGCGCAGGAAACGCTCCAGATGCGCAGTGAAGGCATCGACGCCAGCTGCTACGAGATCAGCTGGGATCTGTGCTGGTATGAGAACACCTTTGCGCTGATCGTGCAGAAGTATTTCGAGGGCGACTATGTGTATCACATGGTCTATAACTTCGATTACGCGACCGGCAGTCAGCTCTCCTTTGAGGATCTCCTTGCGGCGGCGGGCTTTACCGAGGAACGCTTCCACACCACACTGCGCGAGGCGGCTGAGGCAAAGTTCCGTGAGATTTGGCCGAAAGAAGCAGAGACCCAGTCCCCGGACGTTTACGCCCAGATGCTGGAATGGACGATCAGCGATGAAAACATTCTGAACTGCCGAAAGGTGTTTCGCAGCGAGGCGGGCGACCTGATGGTGATCCTGGAGATCGGGTCCCTTGCGGGCGCTATGGCCTACGAACAGATCTTCCCCCTTGCCATGGGGTGAACCTCTATGAAAGCGGGTTGCAAAAGCGGAGTCCGAATAAGAAAACATTGGGGATTCCCCGCAGACTTTGTCTGCGGGGAATCCCCAGACTGTCAAAAAACCTATCCAGCC
>UQWH01000011.1 GCA_900544705.1 uncultured Eubacteriales bacterium
ACATCCCCATGACCAACCCGGAGATCGTCACGGGCGTTTCTCTGGCGCTGCTGTTCGCCTTTGCGGGCAGCCTGCTGCGCATCAAGTCCATCCTCGGCTTCTGGACGCTTCTGATCGCCCACATCACCTTCAACCTTCCCTATATCATCCTGAACGTGATGCCCAAGCTCTCGCAGATGGATCCCGACCTGACGGAAGCTGCCCTCGACCTCGGCTGCACGCCCGTGCAGGCCTTCTTCAAGGTCGTGCTGCATGAGATCATGCCCGGCATCGTGTCCGGCGCACTGATGGCCTTCACAATGTCGCTGGATGATTTTGTGATCTCCTATTTTGTCACCGGCTCGAGCTTCGTCACCCTGCCGGTCGAGATCTACAACTACACCAAAAAGCCCATTCAGCCGAAGATCTATGCGCTCTTTACGCTGATGTTCGTCGTGATCCTCATCATGATGTCCGTGATGAATCTTCTGCAGGCGCGCGACAAGAGCAAGCGCCAGCACTCCCATCTGAACAGGAGGCGTGCAGGATGAAAAAGTTGCTTTCTCTTCTGCTCACCGTCTGCCTGCTTGCAGGAGCACTGAGCCTGACCGTCTCTGCTGCGGAAAAGCAGGTCACGATCAATGTCTACAACTGGGGGCAGTATATTGCCGACGGCACCGACGGCAGCATTGACGTCATTGCGGAGTTTGAAAAGGTCTATCCCAACATCAAGGTCAACTACATGACCTTCGACAGCAACGAGAGCATGTACACCAAGCTCAAAACCGGCGGCTCGTCCTATGACGTTATCATTCCCTCGGACTATATGATCGAAAAGCTCATCGCCGAGGATATGCTGGAACCGCTGGATTTTGAGAACATTCCGAACTTCCAGTACGTAGACGAGTCCTTCCGCAATCTCTCCTATGATCCGGAAAACCTCTACTCCGTTCCCTATACCTGGGGCTGCGTCGGCATCATCTACAATTCGCGCTATGTCAACGCGGAGGATGTCACCGGCTGGGAGATCTTCTGGAACAGTACCTACGCGGGTAAAATTCTGATGTTCGACAATCCGCGCGATGCCTTTGCGATTTCGGAGCTGGAGCTCGGCGACGACGTCAACACAGAGGATCATGAAACGCTTGCCGCCGCCGCTCAAAAGCTCAAGGAAGCAAAAAACCTCTTTCAGGGCTATGTCATGGACCAGATCTTCAGCAAGATGGAGCGTGCCGAGGCGTGGATCGCGCCCTACTATGCGGGCGACTATCTCACCATGGCCGATGAAAATCCCGATCTGGAATTTGTCTTTCCGGAAGAGGGCTTCAACTTCTTCGTCGATGCGATCTGCATTCCCAAGGGCGCAGAACACAAAAAAGAGGCGGAGACCTTCATCAATTTCCTGCTGGAGCCGGAGATCTGCGGGCAGAACCTAGACTATCTGGGCTACTCCGCTCCGCTGACCGCCGCGAAGGAGTATATGGATCCGGAGATGGCGGACAATCCCATCGCCTACCCAGATGCGGAAACCCTCGCACGCGGCAAGGTGTTCAGCGCGCTCTCTCTGGAGGGCACGCAGGACATGAACAACCTCTGGCTGACCGTCAAAACCGAGGACAACTCCACGCTGCGCTATCTGATCCTCACCGGCGCGGCCATCGTGGTCGTCATCCTGCTGTGGCTGTTCTTCAAGGTACGCAAGCGCCGTGAGAAATCCCGCCGCTGCCGGAAATGGAAGCAAAGCTAAAAAATGTGGGTCAAGGGTTTCCCCCTTGGCCCACATTTTTAATCCCCTGCAATTTCGCAGCGCACCGTGACGCGCTCTGCACCGCCGTAGGTGCAGGTGAAAAGCGTCAGCTCATAGCCGCTTTGCAGCATTTCTTCAATCGCCGTTGCCCCCAGGATCTCCACGCCGCTGACACGGTAACTATGGCGATGGCCGGAAACGTCCGTCAGATAAAGCGCATCTCCGGCGTGCAGCTCATTCAGGCGGCCGAAATGCCGGGCGTAATTGTGCGCTGCGATCACCAGATTGCGGTCAATCGCGCCATAATAGCGGCAGGGGCCAAGCTGCAATTTCGCACTGCTCAGGTCCGAGAGAACGGGCAGCTCCAGCTCCAACGCCGGAATGGTCAGGATGCCGAGATACTGCTCGCCATCAATTTCCAGCGGCTCCGTCGCTTCCATGCTGCCGGGAACGGGTCTGCTCTCCTGCGCACGCTCTGCGATCGCCGTCTGAAGCACGGGCAGCGTTCTGTCCGAAGCATCCGCCGCCTGCTCCGCCTGTTCGTGGTTGAAAATCACCAGTCCCAGCGCAGCCAGCAGGAAGAGCGCGCCCAGCGCCATGCAGATCATGCCGGTGACTTTACGCATTCTTCTCCTTTTTCCGGCGGAAGAACAACACCCAGCCCACCACAAACAGGGCAAGTCCGGCGCAGATCAGCACGGGAACCGGCCAATTGAGCTGTCCGGTCTGCGGCAGCTTGGAGGTGTTGGTGATCGTCACGACCGTGTCCTTGGTTTCATAGGTCGCCTTGTAACCGTCCGGGACAGCCACCTCTTCCACGCTCCAGCTCTCTCTCGCTTCAAGGTCTTTCCATGTATAGGTCCAGTTGTTCTCCGCGTTCAGCGTAACGGCATCGCCGAAGGCCTCGCCGTTCCGCTTGAGCTGAACGGTCACACTCTCCGGGTGCTTTTCGCTGCCTGCCCAGACCTTCCGGGCCGTCAGCTCCGTCAGCTTGACGATGCCGGTCTTGGGGCTGGCCTCGATGTCATAGATCCACTGCGTGGAATCGCTGGTCGGAACCGCCACGGCGAAGGGCATACAAACCGAGTAGCCCTCTGCGCCGCCGGTCTGAACCAGCAGATAGAAGCCCAGCGGCACTTCCTTGAAGGTCAGCTTGCCGTCCTTGTCAGTCGTTTCCGTCACACCGGTGAGCTTTTTCTCCGCAGCAAACGCCGCCAGCTTTTCCGGCAGGGCTTCGTCGTTCAGATCTTCCAGAGGAAGGCCGCAATCGGCGAAATCCTTGGTATATGTATAGGTCAAAAGCGAATTTTCGCTCCCCGCCTCTGCGACCTGATAAAGCGTGATCTTCGCGCCCGAAACCGGCGTCTGATCGTAGCTGTCAGCCAGCTTCAGCGTAATCGAACCGGTCGCCTCCCAGTCGATCACCGTATCGTTTGCGGCAAAGGCAGTCAGGCAGAGCGCCAGCGCCAGCAGCACCACGGCAAACACGGAGAGAAGATGCCGTTTTTTCATTGTAACCCCTCCTGTAAACTCACTGTGCACCTATCTTCTGACAGGTGCGTTGCGTCAGATATAGTTCAAGATAAGTATACTCACCTTTCCGGTCAATTGCAAGGCTTTTCCCAGAAATTTTCATCGTCACGGAACCTTCCTGCCTCTTTTTTCGTCCAAATGGCAGAAGCCAATACAAGAGGGAGGAATTATAATGAAACGCGCGCTCATCAGTCTGCTGCTGGCTGCAGCACTTCTCCTCGGCGGCTGCGGTGCCATGGCGCCGAGCGATTATGCCAAAAGTGCCGATCTTGCAGTGGATGAAGCCAACGAGGTTGGGGACACCAGCCTGAGCTTTTCCGACGGCAGCGGCACCGTTTCCGACGGCCGGAAGCTCATCAAAACCCTGACACTCCATATGGAAACAGAGAATTTCGACGCACTTGCAGCCGAGGTCAGCCGCTGCGTGGCCGAATACGGCGGCTATGTGGAGCAGTCGGAGATCTCCGGCGCATCCCGCCGCTCCGCCAGCTATACGCTCCGCATCCCCGTGGCGCGTCTGGAGGAATTCGCCTCGGATGTCACCGCCGCGGGTGTCGTGACCCGGCGAAGCAGCACGCAGGAAGACGTCACGCTGGACTATGTGGATATGGAAGCCCACATCACCGCGCTGAACACCGAGCGCGACACTCTGCTGCGTCTGCTGGAGCAGGCCGAAAGCATGGAGGATGTCATCACCATTCAGGATCGCATCACACAGGTGCAGTACGAGCTGGAAAGCTACACCTCCCGCCTGCGCACCTATGACAACCAGATCGACTATGCCACCATTTCCCTCTACATCAGCGAGGTGGAGTACGCGGAGGAGATTGAGAGCTCCCCCACCGTCTGGACGCAGATCGGCCGGAACCTGAAAAACGCCTGCCGCTGGCTCGCCAAGTTCTTCCGCGGTCTGTTTATCGTCCTCGTTTCGGCTCTGCCCTATCTGGCGGTCGTCGCGGTCATTTCTCTCCCCATTCTCTATTTCACGGTCATCCGCCCCGCGAAAAAACGCAAAAAGGCGCGCAAAAATCAAGAAAAGTAACGCAAGCCGCAGTTGGTTTCCCAACTGCGGCTTTTCAGACTGTCAAAAAACCTATCCAGCCGAAAGTTTCGGAGGGAAGAATAGTGTGAAAGGGAACCGTCACACCGAGCCGCAGCGAGGCGTTTCGGAGCGCAACCGCCGCATAGCGGCGGCACTTGGCGCGGAGATGGGTTCCCTTTCGCGTTCAATAACCCGCCGCAGCGATCAAAATTGCAAAATAATACTACAAATATTGATTTTGCAATTTTGTAGGCAGCAGTTGGTTTCCCAACTGCGGCTTTTATATCTCTCCGATGGCAGTTTCCAGCGCGCGGACAATGTCCGAAAGTTTCATGGCCGGCGCGCCGTTTTTCGCCTGCTCCGGCAGATAGGGCACATGGATAAACCCAACGCGCGTGGATGTACCGTCAAAATGACGGAGCAAACGGTAGAGCAGATCGTTGCACACAAAGCTCCCCGCGCTGTAGGAAACCGCGCCCGGCAGCCCTGCCGCCTTGATCGCTTCCGCCATTTTCCGCACCGGGAGCGTCGAAAAATAGGCCGCCGGGCCGCCGGAAACGACCGGAACATCCTTCGGCATCTTTCCTGCATTGTCGGCAATGGAGGCATATTGCAGATTGATCGCTACCATCTCCGGCGTGACGGCGGCGCGTCCGCCCGCCTGCCCGACGCAGACGATCGCATCGGGCGGCTGCATTTCTGCGTGCGCCAGCACGGTCTGCGCCGCTTCTGCAAACACCGTCGGCACCTGCATCACGGTAAGCTCCGCCGCCCCGATGCGTCCTGGAAGCCGCTGCACCGCCTCCCACGCAGGATTGATCTTCTCCCCGCCGAATGGGTCAAACCCGGTTATCAGGATCCTTTTCATCTGCATTCCCTCCCTATTGCGTTCATTATACTGCAAAAACGACGTTTCGCGCAAGAGCAGATTTCAAAGGCTTGACACGCGACGTGAATCTGTTATAATACACTTACCATGAATTGGCAGGAGCAAGCATGCCCGCCCTTGTCGACTGATGGCAGCACCCGAAATGAGAGAAACTCAAAACACAAAAGGAGGACATCACTTATGGCATTTTGCAGCCATTGCGGCGCACAGGTCGACGAAGGCGCCGCCTTCTGCCCGTCCTGCGGTGCACCGGTCGGAAACGGCCCCAGACCCGCAGAGCCCGCATTGGATCCGAATGATGTCGCGCAGAACCGCGGCATTTCCGTGCTTTCCTATCTGGGACCGCTGGTTTTCATTCCGCTTTTTGCGCGGAAGAATTCCCCCTATGCCCAGTTCCACGCAAAGCAGGGCGTGACCATGTTCGCGTTCTGGGTCGCGGCAGCCATTCTGAATTCCCTGCTCGGCCTGATCCGCGTCACCCGCGTCGGGATTCTCACCGTATACACGACGATTCCCTGGTACATCTCGATCCTGCGCTATGGAATCAGCGCGTTTGTCACCGTGCTTGCCATCATCGGCATTGTCAATGCCGCGAAGGGGCAGGCAAAGGAGCTGCCCATCATCGGCGGGATCCATATTGTAAAATAAAACAAACGCCGCCGGGCTTCCCGGCGGCGAATTCTTTATAAACACGGCGTGTCCCCCGTGGGGGACACGCCGTTGATTGGTTTTTACAGCTTGCAGTAAGCCTCTGCGGTCTTTGCGGCAAGTCTTGCGTTGTTATAAACGAGCTGGATGTTGGACTCCAGGCTGTCGCCGCCGGTCAGCTCCTTGACCTTAGCCAGCAGGAACGGCGTGGTGGCCTTGCCATGGATGCCTTGCTCGCGGCTTTCCTTGATTGCTTCGTCGATCGCCGCATTGATGATCTTTTCGTCCATGGAATACTTCTCGGGGATGGGGTTGGTGACCAGCATGCCGCCGCGCAGGCCGAGTTCGTGCTGCGTCTTGAAGGCCTTTGCCAGATCCTCCGGCGTGTCGATCTCGTAGTCAACGCTGAAGCCGGAATGGCGGGTGTAGAATGCGGGCAGCTCCTTGGTGCCGTAGCCGATGACGGGCACGCCGTGGGTCTCAAGGTATTCGAGCGTCAGGCCGAGGTCGAGGATGGACTTTGCACCGGCGCAGACGACCATAACGGGCGTGGAGGCCAGCTCTTCCAGATCGGCAGAGATGTCCATGGTGGTTTCGGCGCCGCGATGCACACCGCCGATGCCGCCGGTCGCGAAGACCTTGATGCCCGCCATGTGGGCGATGATCATAGTCGTGGTGACGGTCGTTGCGCCGTCCTCGCCTCTGGCGCACAGAACAGCCAGATCGCGGCGGGAGGCCTTGGCAATCGCGGTGCCCTTCTTGCCGAAGTACTCGATCTCTTCGGGGGTCAGGCCGGCCTTCAGGCGGCCGCCGATGATGGCGATGGTTGCGGGAACCGCGCCGTTTTCACGGATGATTTTTTCAACTTCCAGAGCGGTTTCGACGTTCTGCGGATAGGGCATGCCGTGGGAGATGATGGTGGATTCCAGAGCGACAACGGGCTTGCCCTCTGCGATGGCCTGCGCGACTTCGGGTTTTACGTCAAGATATTTGTTCAGCATGATAAGATACTCCTTTTATTGATTCAATTTATTTCGCGTTGCAGCGCTCGCGCACTGATTCAACGGAAAGTACGGGATTGATGGTTTCCGCGCCCTCGATGGCGATGGACGCGGCAGCGGAAGCGGCCGCAGCCGTTCCCAGAAGGTCGGTGCCCTCCAGATAGGCCCATGCAAGCGCCGCCATGAAGGCGTCGCCCGCGCCGGTGGCATTGGCCATCTTGGCGGGGAAGCAGGGCTGATGCACGAAGCTGTTGTGGTCGGCGGCAAAGACGCCATCCGAGCCGAGGGAGATGAAAACGCGGTGCATACCGGTGTCCAGCAGCGTCTGCGCCGCGCGGTGCAGGCTGTCCTCGTCCGTGATCTTCACGCCGGACAGAAGCTCGGCTTCAATGCGGTTGGGCTTGAGGGTGTGGATCTTGCCCAGAATACCGCGCAGCTTCTCCGCCTTGCTCGTCGACACCGGGTCGACAAAGAGCGGCACCGTGCAGTGATTGGCAAGATATACCAGCGAGGCCTCGGGGAGGTTCGTATCCGCCACGACGATCTGCGCGCGGTTGAGCAGGCTGAGGTTTGCGGCGAAATACTCCGGAAGGAGCTGCTCGCAGATCTCCATATCCGAAACGGCCAGCGCCATATCGCCGTCACTGTCATTCAGGAACAGATATGTGGAAGTCGTGCCGCCGGGCACTTGAAGCGCATGGCTGATGTCGATGCCCAATTCGCCGCAGGAGGCGGCAATGCGTTGTGCGTAGAGGTCGTCGCCAAACGCGGTCAGGAAGCGGACGTCCACGCCGAGCAGACTCATATTGTGTGCGATGTTCCGGCCGACGCCGCCCAGACTCGTCGTGACCCGGCCGGGGTTGGAGTCCTTTGCGATCATGGGGGCAAAGGAGCGGCCGCCGATGTCCACGTTCACGCCGCCGGCAACGACCGCGTAGGTCCCGGAGCGCAGGACGTAGCCCTTGCCCGCAATGTAACCCTTCTTCATCAGATTGGAAATATGCACTGCCACGGAGGAGCGCGTAATCCCCGCGCGTTTCGCCAGTGCCTCCTGCGAGATCATCGGATTCGCTTCGATCCATTGCAGAAGCTGCCGTTCCCGCTGCGTCATGGTATCACCGCCTAAATATTAGTTTATTTTCTAATCTAATGCTTATTATAGCAGTGTTTCTGCATTTGTCAAGAGGGTTTGTCTGCCATTTTTACGAAAATATTCGATCATTTCTCCGGTCAGGCTGATGTCGGAGTGGTCGTCCGGCAAAGAATCGCGCTCAAACCACTGCGCCAGCGCCAGCTCGCCGTCCTGAAGCCGGGTCGTCGGGTCGCCGTCGAGGTCGCAGAAGAAGCCCATGAGCAGGCTGTCCGTCAGCACCCACGGCTGAGATTTATAGAACCGCAGATTTTTCACGTGCAGCCCCGTTTCCTCCCAGACCTCGCGGCGCACGGTGTCCTCCACGCGCTCGCCGATCTCGCAGAAGCCCGCCACCAGCGCAAAGCGCCGGAAGGCGCGGCCGGCGTACTTGGTCAGAAGCAAACGGTCACCATCCGTCACGCCCACGATCACCGCCGGATTGATGCGCGGGTAGACCACCGCGCCGCAGCTCGGGCAACAGAGCGCGCGCTCTGCTGTGCTGTCCTGCATTTCCGCGCCGCAGCCGCCGCAGAAGCGGTTAGAGGCGTACCAGCGGTGCAGCGTTTCTCCGACCGCGCAGGCGAAGGCCGTTTCCCGCGGCTGGGCGTAGCGGTACTCCGTCGAGGGGAGAAAGCGCAGCCCCTCCCCCGCCTCCGGTGCCTGCTTTGCCAGAAAATAGTGCGTGTCGTCTATGGAAAAGGCATAGCGTACTTCTGTCTCCGGAAAGTCGCCGCAGCGCGGCAGACGCAGCGCGTCGGCCGCGGAAAGGACAGCGTTGCCGCGGTAGGCGAGCAGAACATCCTCCGCCTGCGGCGTCAGTTTGCGAAATTCGTTGTGGTAAACATGCGGGAAAATATCCTGAATCATTTTACATTCCTCCATGAAACCGGGAAATCCTCCGGCGTACCCAAGGGCTGCAAATCCTTTTCCAGCCACGTCACGCCGTACCATGCGCCCTTTTTATACCCCACTGTCGGGAACTCCGCAAAGGGACGATACCCCAGCGCCTTGTGGAAGGCCATCGACGGCTCGTTGGCGGAAGTGACGATGGCATAGACCTCTCGATAGCCCTGCTTCCGCAGGAGCTCTTCAATGCGGGCATAGAGCTTCCTGCCGACGCCGCGGCCGCGCACCTGCGCAGCCAGATAGCATGAAATCTCCGCGCACCAGTGATAGGCCGCGCGCTCAAATGGCCTGCCCGCGTAGGCGTAGCCGAGGACTTCCCCGTTTTCCTCCCACACGAGCCACGGGAACTGCACCGTATGCTCCGCCAGCCGCCGGGCAAATTCTTCCTGCGTCGGCACTTCATATTCAAAGCTGACCGCGGTTTCCCGGACAAAATAGGCATAGATCTCCAGCATGGCCGGAACGTCCGTCGGAACGGCGTTGCGTATCGACATAAAACCACCTCTTTCTGCGCTCCATTTTACCACATTCTCTGGGAAAAGCCAGCCCCTCTGCGGAATCTCCTTGCAAATATCTTTCCATTTCTGGTATACTGAAAGCAGAACATTGGAAAGGAGGGCCGCCCATGACCCGCTGGAAGCATTTTCCGCTCGGCCTGCGCACCCTCAAAACCGGCATTGCCGTCACGCTGGCGGTGCTGCTCGTGCGGCTGTTCGTCACGGACGAGCTGTCCGTTTTTTACGCCGCCTTCGGCGCGCTCATCGCCATGGAGCGCACCTTCTCCGGTTCGCTCAAGCAGGCGCTCAGCCAGCTGATCGGTGTCGTCGCGGGAACGGTCCTCGGCTCGGTGATGCTGCTGCTTTTCCCGCAGGCCACGCCCGCCTGGGCGGCAGGGATCGGCGTTGTGCTGCTCCTCCTGCTGCTGTGCAACGTGCTCAAGCTCAACTTTGTTGCGTCCTTTTCCTGCATCATTTTTCTCTCCGCCAGCCTGACGCCGACGGGCAACGTTCTGCGCGACTCGCTGTTCCGGCTGCGCGACACCGCCGCCGGCATCGCCGTTGCGCTGGTCGTCAACGCCGTGATCGTTCCTTATAATAATAAAGCCCGCATCCGCTCTCTGCTGACGCAGCTACGCGCGCAGATCCCACAGCAGGTGGAAAGCATCGTGATTTTCGAGCGTTTTCCCGATCTCCGGCCCAACGTGGAGCTGCTGCGGCGCATCGACCGCGAGTTACAGCTCTATCACAACCAGCGCTTTTTCCACCGGCGGCACGACGAAGAGGCCGCGCTGCGCGGCTGCCGCCAGCTCGCCGGACGAATGGTCGAGGAGCTGGAGGCCATCTGCGGCATGGACACGCTGGGCGATCTTTCGACTGAAAACGCCGAAACGATGCGCACCCTCGGCATGGCCATCCCGGAAGCCGGCATCGCCGGGCGCAAGTGTACGCGCCACGACACCATCGTTATGAACTACCACTTGGAAAAGCTGCTCTCGGCCTGCCGCTACCTTGCCGAGCTGATGGAGCAGCCGGAATAAAGGGATCCCCTCCGGCATAGATTGCAGCGGAGGGGATTCTTTTGACTTTGACAGAGCTTGCTCTGCGCCGTGCCGGCGCGGAGAATTTGCAGGATTTTCAGAATCGCGAGGGGTTGTACCCCTCCGGCCGGGAGGATATTCTCACCATGCAGCGGCTGTCGCCCTATCTTCTGGGCTTTGAGCGCTACATGGTCAAGCCCGGCGATACGTATTACCGGCTGGCGCGCACCTTCGGCACCAGCGTGCGCGCCATTCTGACGGCAAATCCCAATCAGGACCCCAACCGGCTGCTGGCCGGGCAGTATCTCAATCTTCCCTACGGCTTCCCCGTCGTCCCGACGGACATTCCGTTCACCTCGGAGCTGCTGCAAGTCTGTATTCAGGGGCTGATGGCGCGCTATCCATTTCTCGCCCGGCGAACCATCGCCACAACGCTCTACCGCCGCCCGGTCACGGCGCTGAGCATCGGCAGCGGGCCGCGCGCCGTGCTTTATAACGCCAGCCACCATGCAAACGAGTGGATCACAACGCCGGTCCTGATGAAATTTCTGGAGGAGTACGCCCACGCGGTCAGCGTGAACGGGCGTATTTTCGGAATGGACGCGCAGCGCCTGTTCCAGCAGACGCGGCTGTACCTCGTTCCCATGGTAAATCCGGACGGCGTCGATCTGGTCACCGGCGCGGTCGCGCCCGGCTCGGAGCAGTACGAGGCCGCGCGCCGCATCGCCGCGGGCTACCCGGATATTCCGTTTCCGGACGGATGGAAGGCAAATCTGGCGGGCGTCGATCTGAACCTCAACTATCCCGCCAAGTGGGAACAGGCGCGGAAGAACAAATTTGCCCTTGGCTTCACCGGTCCTGCGCCGCGCGACTACGTCGGCGGCAGCCCGCTCGATCAGCCGGAGAGCGCAGGCATGGCGGGGCTGACCCGGCTGGTCGACCCGCGGCTGACGCTCTCCTATCACGCGCAGGGCGAGGTGATCTACTGGAAATTCCTCGACTTGACGCCGGTGGGCGCGGAGGAGATCGGGCAGAAGTTTGCCGAGGTCAGCGGCGATGCGCTGGAGGATACGCCCTTTGCCTCCGGCTTTGCCGGCTACAAGGACTGGTTCATCCTCACCTATGACCGTCCCGGCTACACCATTGAGGTCGGTCTGGGGGAAAATCCCCTGCCGCTGTCGCAGTTCGACGAGATCTACCGGAAGAATCTCGGCATTCTGACACTGGGGCTGACCTTATAAAATCAGCGCCGCAGGCTTTCCTGCGGCGCTTTGCTTTTTCTTTATTCCTTTTCCAAAAGCGGCTCTCTTTTTTCCTTTTTTTCCGCGCGGTCGAAGGCATGGATCCAGTCGGACGCGAAATAATAGATCAGGAACACCAGCGAGCTGACGCCCCAGGTCAGGGGGTAAGCGCTGAAGATCACCTCCGGCGTTCCCGGCATCAGCCGCACCATCACGGTGATGTAGGTCACACGGAGCAGGCACCACGAGCAGAGCATCACGATCATCGGCGCCGTGGGCTTGCCCGCGCCGCGGAGGATGCCCGCGATGCAGTGGGAGAAGGCAAGCAGGAAGAAAAACAGCGATTCCACCCGCGCCTGCCGCGTTCCGGCGTCGATCACGCCCGGCTCCTTATTGAAGAAGGACACGAGCGGCGTGGCAAAGACAAACAGCCCCACGCCGATCACTTCCGCCAGAATGACCGAGCAGAGGATGCCGAGGCGCACGCCCTTGCGGGTGCGCTCGTACTGCTTCGCGCCGAGGTTCTGGCTGACAAAGGTCGTCAGCCCCATTGCAAAGCAGGTGATGGGCAGGAAGGCGAAGCCCTCCAGCTTGGCATAGGTGCCGCAGCCGGCGATGACGTCGGCCTGAAATGCGTTGATATTGCTCTGCACGACCACATTGGCCAGCGCGATGATGGAATTCTGCACGCCGGAAGGCAGGCCGTAGCGGATGATCTGCCCCAGCATGGGGAAATCAATGCGCAGCTCGCGCCAGCTTAGCTGATAATCCGCCTTGTCGCGGAACAGGCGGATCAGACACAGCACAAGGCTGAGGAACTGCGAAATGGACGTCGCAAGTGCAGCCGCCCAGACACCCCAGTGGAACACGCCGACAAAGAGCAGATCCAGCGCGATATTCGTCAGGGAGGAAATGATCAGGTAATACAAGGGCCGCTTGCTGTCGCCAACGGCGCGCAGGATGCCGACACACATATTATACATGACCACGGCCAGGGCGCCTGCAAAATACATCCGGAAATAGGAAACAGAGTTGGGCAGCACATCGTCCGGTGTTCCCATCAGGCGCAGGATCTGCGGCGTCAGCAGGACGCCGGCCGCCGTGAGAAGGAGTCCGGCAATCACACCGAACACAACCGTCGTGTGGATCGCCGAGCGCATTTTGGAAACGTTGCCCGCGCCGAAATAGCGCGCAATCACCACACCGGCACCGACGGAAATGCCGCCAAAGAAGCCGACCAGCAAAAACACCAGACTGCCGGAGGAGCTGACCGCCGCGTAGGCGTTTTTGTCAAGGAATTTGCCGACGACCCATGCGTCGGCTGTGTTGTAAAGCTGCTGAAAAACCTGTCCCAGAAAAATCGGGAACACAAATGCCAGTAATCCCTTCCAGATGGAGCCTTCAATCAATGAGTTCTTTTCTTTCATCTCTGATTCCTTTTCTATGTATATTTATACTTTCCTATTGTAACACCGATTTGTGCATTGGGCAACCGGGAAGTGCGCTGAATTTTCCGCAAACCTCGTGGGATTTTTGGAGGAAGGCGACAAGTTTTTCTTTCTTCCCTACTGGTTGACATATTATCGCGAAGGAATTATAATGATTCCGTAACCGAAAAATAAGGACGGAATTTGTCAATGAAGAGATTTCTGATCATTCTGCTCGCACTGGTGCTCTTTGCGGCGCTGCTGTTCGGGCTGTATTATTTTCTCTGGACTCCAGAGAATTTTGCTTCTCTCGGCGCGCGCGCGATGAAAGCCGGAAACTACGGCCGCGCCGTCAGCCGCTACTCCACCGCCGTGGACCTCGACCCGGACAACGTGGACTACGTCATCGCGCTGGCAGACGCCTGCGTCGCGGACGGAAGCTACACCAGAGCCGAGCGCTCTCTGGTTTCCGCGCTCCGTATCGCCCCCAGCGCAGAGCTGTACCGCAAGCTGTCCGCTACCTACGTCGCGCAGGACAAGCTGCTCGATGCGCAGCAGATGCTCGATAATATCAATGATTCTGCCATCCGTGCGGAGCTGGATGCCATCCGCCCGGAAGCGCCGAAGCTCACGCCGGACGGCGGGCAGTTCTCGGAGTACATCTCCGTGACCGTCACGCACGAAACGGGCACGCTCTATGTTTCCGTCGGGCGGCAGTATCCGACGCTTTCCTCCGAGCCGTATTCCGAACCGATCGCGCTTCCCGCCGGTGAGAGCCATGTGTCCGCCATCGCCGTCGGAGAAAACGGTCTCGTCAGCCCGCTGACCGAGGCGGATTATCAGGTCGTCGGCGTGGTGGAGGACGTCACATTTGAGGACAGCACGCTGGAGGCCTGCGTCCATGAGCTGCTGGGCATCCCCGAACGTACCACACTCAAGACCAGCGACCTGTGGACCATCACGGAGCTGACCGTCCCGGAGGGCGTGGCGACCTATGCCGACCTGCGCCACTTTGTTCAGCTCAAGTCCCTCACCATCCACGCCGGTACCGCCGACGATTATTCCTTCCTGCCGCTGATGCCCGAGCTGGAAACGCTGGATCTGTCCGGCTCTCTGGTTTCCGCGGAAACGCTGGGCTATATCGGCGCGCTGCCGAAGCTCAACAATCTGAACCTCTCCGGCTGCGGCCTGTCCAATATTCTTCCGCTGGCGGACGCCTCGACCATCACGGTGCTTGATCTGTCGGACAACAGCATCACCGACATCAGCGCGCTGGCCTCTTTCACGGGTCTGACCCACGCCAACCTCACGCGCAACGCCGTCACCTCCCTCGATGCACTGAGCAAGCTGACCGGGCTCCAGGAGCTTTCCGTCGCCGAAAACAGCCTGACCGCGCTTGACGCGCTCTCCGGCTGCAAGCAGCTGCAAATTCTTGACGTTTCCAACAATTCCGTCACGAGCATCGCACCCCTCGCCCCACTCGGTTCCCTCGTAGAGCTGAACGCCGGCGGCAACGCACTGACGGACGCCTCCGGCCTCGCCGGCTGCGTTTCGCTGGAACGGCTGGATCTTTCCAACAATCAGCTCACGAGCGTGGATACCGTCAAGAATCTTTCCAAGCTGACCAAGCTGAATTTCAGCCATAACGCCGTCGCGTCCATCCCCGATCTGTCCGGCGCTTCCAGCCTGCAGCAATTCTATGCTTCCTACAATGCCGAGCTTGCGAACATTTCCAGCCTTGCAGGCCTGCAAGAGCTGAACTACGTGGACGTGGACTACACCGCCGTGTCGGACATCGAATGTCTGACCGCCTGTCCCGCCCTCGTGCAGGTCAACGCCTTCGGCAGTAAGGTCACGAGCGTCAAGGCGCTCACGGACGCGGGCGTCATCGTCCGCTACGACCCCACCGGCACCGCCACCGCCGGTGAATAAAAGCAAATAACAACGGGCTTCCGGTGCAAAGCACCGGAAGCCCGTTGTGCAGGTTGTCAAAAAAGTCCCTTTGGGCTTTTTTGACAACCTGAGCGCAAAATTGCAAAATCTGAATTTTGTATTTTTATTTTGCAATTTTGGTCGCTGCGGCGGGTTATTGAACGCGAAAGGGAACCCATCTCCGCGCCAAGTGCCGCCGCTATGCGGCGGTTGCGCTCCGAAACGCCTCGCTGCGGCTCGGTGTGACGGTTCCCTTTCACACTATTCTTCCCTCCGAAACTTTCGGCTGGATGGGTTTTTTGACAGTCTGAACGGGCTTCCGGTGCTTTGCACCGGAAGCCCGTTGTGTACATTCAGCCTGTCAACTTGCAAAACAGGATCCCGTCGATGGCGCAGATGATTCTCTCCTCGGCAAGGCCTATTTCATCTTCCTTCCTCCGTCTGTTTCTCCAGCAGCGCCAGCGCCGCGGCGCAGGCCGCCTGCCGGTTCTCTTCCCGATCTCCGGAGAGCTCCAGCTGCCGGACGGTGCAGCCCGCCGCGGTCGCGCAGGCGACAAAGATCTCTCCGACCCTGTGATTTTTTTCATCCGTGCCGGGACCGGCATTGCCGGTCGTCGCAAGGGAAACATCTGCGTGCAGCCGCTCGCGGACGCCGCAGGCCATCTGCCGCGCGACCTCGGCGCACACCGCGCCCTTTTCCGCCAGCAGCGCCGCGTCCACGCCCAGAAGCGCTTCCTTGACCGCATAGGCGTAGGAGATCACGCCGCCCAGATAGACCGCCGAGCTGCCCGCGACATCCGTCAGGAGCTTGCCGAGCAGGCCGCCCGTGCAGCTCTCCGCCGTGGCGAGCGTCAGATTTTGTTCTTTCAGAAGGGCGATCGCGCGCGCCGCCTCATTCATAGCGCACCTTGACCATTTCCGTGTTTTCCAGCGCGCGGGCGATCAGGCCGTCAAAGTCCAGCATGGCGCACGCATGGTCGACCTGCGCCTTGGTGGGCTTCGTCTTGGGATGGCGCGGGGTAAAGACCGTGCAGCAGTCCTCATACGGCAGGATGGAGGTTTCCATCGTGCCGATCTTTCTGGCGATGGTGACGATCTCTTCCTTGTCCATGCCGATGAGCGGCTGGAATATGGGCAGCTCCACGCACGCGCCCGTCACCGCCATGGCCTCCATGGTCTGCGAGGCGACCTGCCCCAGATTTTCGCCGGTGACGAGGCAGCCGCAGCCGTGGTCGCGCGCGATGCGCTCGGAGATCATCATCATGAACCGGCGCATGATCAGTGTAAAGAACTCCTCCGGGCAGTTGTCGCGGATGGCCTCCTGAATCTCCGTAAATCCGACGATATTCACGGTCATCCGACCGCAATAGCGGGTCATCAGGCGGGCAAGCTCGAGCACCTTGTCCTTGGCAAGCTCGCTGGTATAGGGATAGGAGAAGAAGTGAACGCATTCCAGCTCCACGCCGCGCTTGGCGATCATATAGCCGGCGACGGGAGAGTCGATGCCGCCGGAGAGCAGCACCATCGCCCGGCCGCCGACGCCCGTGGGCAGGCCGCCCGCGCCCGGCTCCGCCGGGCCGTGGACATAGGCCGCATGGTCGCGCACCTCGACATAAACCGTGTATTCCGGATGCCGCACATCCACCGCTAGCGTGGGCACGGCCTCCGCAATGCGTCCGCCGATTTCCTGGGAAATGGCGATGGAGGTCAAGGGGAAGCGCTTGTCCGAGCGCTTGGATTCAACCTTGAAGGTCGCGGCGCAGCGCAGATCGTCGCCCAGATATTCCATCGCGGCGCGGAAAATATCGTCCAGATCCTTTTCGCAGGGACGGCAGCGGCACAGGCTCACAACGCCGAAAATGTAGTGACAGGCCTCCCACGCCCCCTCCAGATCGCAGGCTTCCTCCTCCGGTTCGATGTAGACCGTGGACTGCACGATGTACACGCGGAATTCGCCATAAGGGCGCATCCGGCGGCGGATGTTCGTTTTCAGGCGGTTTTCAAACTGGAAGCGGTTGCCGCCCTTGAGGACGATCTCGCCCAGCTTCAGCAAAAACATTTCGTTCATTTCGGTTTTTCCTCAGTTCTGTGTAAATTGATAGGTTCGGTATTGGATGGCCTCGGCGATATGCTGGGGCTGAATTTTCCCGCTGCCGTCGAGGTCGGCAATGGTGCGGGCGACCTTACGGATGCGGTCATAGCTGCGGGCCGTCAGGCCGAGCGCGTCAAAGGCCTGCCGCATCAGCTCCGCGCAGGGCTCGTCCAGCTCGCAGAATTCGCGCAGCTCAGCCGGCTGCATATTCGCGTTGCAGAGGCAGGACGTCCCGGCAAAGCGCTCGCGCTGGCGGCCTCTCGCCGCCTCGACCCGCGCCTTGATCGCGCTGGACGGCTCCGGCTCCGCGTGGCTGCGCAGATCGTCGAAATTGAGCGCCGGGACCTCGACGATAATGTCGATGCGGTCGAGCAGCGGCCCGGAGATGCGCGAGAGATAATTGTGGACGGAGGCCGGCGTGCAGGTGCAGCGCCCGGAGGGGTCGCCGTACCAGCCGCAGCGGCAGGGGTTCATCGCGCAGACGAGCTGAAATTGGCAGGGAAAGCTCGCCGCGCCCGACGCGCGGGAAATGGTCACCACGCCGTCCTCAAGCGGCTGGCGCATGACCTCCAGCGTTTCCTTGCGGAACTCCGGCAGTTCGTCGAGAAACAGCACGCCCTTGTGTGCGAGCGAAATTTCGCCCGGCCGCGGTATGGTGCCGCCGCCCGTCAGGCCGGCGGCGGAGATCGTGTGGTGCGGGCTGCGGAAAGGCCGCCTGCGCACCAGCGGCTCCTGCTTGGACAAAAGGCCCATGACCGAGTGGATCTGCGTGACCTCCAGCGCCTCCTCGCGGGTCATATCCGGCAGGATGGACGGCAGTCTGCGCGTCAGCATACTCTTGCCGGAGCCGGGAGGCCCCACCAGGAGCACATTGTGCGCGCCCGCCGCGGCGATCTCCAGCGCCCGCTTGACATTTTCCTGTCCCTTGACGTCCCGGAAATCCGGCAGCTCCGCCGTGTCCTCCTCCGGCTCCCACGCGGGCTCCGGCGCGATGGGCTCGCCGCCGTTCAGATGCGCCGCAAGCTGCCGCACGTCCGTCACCGGGATGACGCGCAGGCCGCCGGCCAGCGTCGCCTCTCTTGCGTTCTCCGCGGGAACATAGAGCGCGGTAAAGCCGGCCTGCTTCGCGGCGATGGCCATGGGCAGCACGCCGTTGACCGGCCGGAGTTTTCCCTCCAGACTCAGTTCACCCAGAAAGGCGCTCGGCTCCTTCGGAAGCCGGCACAGCTCCGTCGCCGCCAGAATTCCCAGCAAAATCGGCAGATCGTAGAGCGTGCCGCTCTTGCGGGTGTCAGCGGGCGCGAGGTTCAGCGTGATGCGGCTGACCGGAAACTTGAAGCCGCTGTTTTTGATCGCAGCGCGGACGCGCTCGCGCGCCTCTTTGACCGCCGCATCCGGCAGGCCGACGATCTCAAAGGCCGGCAGGCCGTTGGTGATAAAGCACTCCACGGAAACGGGATAGCCGCTGATCCCGCTCAATCCCAGGGAGTCCACGCGACTGATCACTGCAATCCCCCACTTTCCTTTTCTGTGTTTTCTCCTATCATCATACCGCATCGGATGCAAAATTACAAATCCTTTTCTGCGTTTTTGCCGAAAAAGCCCTCTTTTCGGGGAGTAGAGCCGTAACCGCCCGCCGCATATTTGGCGCTGCCATCCAAAATGCGCCGCAACGCGGCAGCTTTCTCCCGTTTTACACAATTTATACGGAACGGTGCGTTTTTCTGATTTACAAATTGGAGAAAAGGTGTTAGAATGGAGCTGTATGAAAATAAATACTTTCAGGAGGTATTCATTTTGACAAGAAAACTCAAAACAATGGACGGCAATACCGCTGCCGCTCATGTCAGCTACGCCTTCACGGAAGTTGCGGGTATCTACCCCATCACTCCGTCCAGCCCGATGGCTGACAACGTCGACCAGTGGTCCGCACAGGGTCGGCTGAACATCTTCGGCAACCGCGTCAAGGTTGTTGAGATGCAGTCCGAGGCAGGCGCGGCAGGCACCGTCCACGGCTCTCTGGCCGCCGGCGCTCTGACCACCACCTACACTGCTTCTCAGGGTCTTCTTCTGATGATCCCGAATATGTACAAGATCGCGGGTGAGCTGCTTCCCGCCGTCTTCCACGTCTCTGCACGTACCGTCGCAACGCAGGCGCTGAACATCTTCGGCGACCACTCCGACGTCTACGCCTGCCGCCAGACCGGCTTTGCCATGCTGGCCGAAGGCAATGTGCAGGAAGTCATGGACCTGTCCCCCGTGGCGCATCTGTCCGCGATCAAGGGCCGCGTCCCCTTCATCAACTTCTTCGACGGCTTCCGTACCTCCCACGAGATCCAGAAGGTCGCCGTCTGGGATTACGATGATCTGAAGGAAATGTGCGACATGGACGCCGTCGATGCGTTCCGCAAGCACTGCCTGAATCCTGAGCGCCCCGCAATGCGCGGCTCTCACGAAAACGGCGACACCTTCTTCCAGCATCGTGAGGCCTGCAACAAGTACTACGACGCTCTGCCTGAGATCGTCGAGGAGTACATGGGCAAGATCAATGCCAAGCTCGGCACCGATTACAAGCTCTTCAACTACTACGGCGCACCCGATGCCGACCGTGTCATCATCGCGATGGGCTCCATCTGCGACGTGGCCGAGGAAGTCATCGACTACATGAACGCCCACGGCGAAAAGGTCGGCCTGATCAAGGTCCGCCTGTACCGTCCGTTCAAGGCCGACCGTCTGCTCGAAGCCATCCCTGACACCTGCAAGAAGATTGCCGTTCTCGACCGCACCAAGGAGCCGGGCGCTCTGGGCGAGCCGCTGTACCTGGACGTTGTCACCGCTCTGGCAAACGCCGGCCGCATGATCCCCGTCATCGGCGGACGCTATGGTCTTGGCTCCAAGGACACGCCTCCCGCATCCGTCTTTGCCGTCTACGAAGAGCTGGCAAAGGACGAGCCGAAGCGTCAGTTCACCCTCGGCATCCATGACGATGTGACTCATCTGTCCCTCGAGGAGAAGCCCTCGCCCAACACCGCGGCAGAAGGCACCATCGAGTGCAAGTTCTGGGGTCTGGGCGGCGACGGCACCGTCGGCGCAAACAAGAACTCCATCAAGATCATCGGCGACCACACCGATAAATATGTTCAGGCATATTTCCAGTACGACTCCAAGAAGACCGGCGGCGTGACCATCAGCCACCTGCGCTTCGGTGACAAGCCCATCAAGAGCCCGTACTACATCAACAAGGCCGACTTCGTCGCCTGCCACAACCCGTCCTACATCACCAAGGGCTTCAAGATCGTCAACGACGTCAAGCCCGGCGGCGTGTTCCTGATCAACTGCCAGTGGGATATGGCCGAGCTGGAGCATCACCTCCATGCAGACGCGAAGCGCTACATCGCAAAGAACAACATTCAGCTCTACACCATCAACGCCATTGACCTTGCCATTAAGGTCGGCATGGGCAAGCGCACCAACACCATCCTCCAGTCCGCCTTCTTCTCTCTGGCCAAGGTCATGCCGGAAGCAGACGCCATCAAGTACATGAAGGACGCTGCCGAGCATTCCTACGCCAAGAAGGGCATGGACGTTGTCGAGAAGAACTGGAACGCCATCGACGCCGGCGCCACCGCCTATGTCAAGGTCGAGGTTCCCGCCTCTTGGGCCACCGCTGAGGACGTTGTCGTCGAGCACAAGCTTGAGGGCAAGCCGGAACTCGTGAAGATGGTCAAGGACATCCTCTTCCCCATCGACAAGATGGACGGCGACAGCCTGCCTGTTTCCACCTTCGTCGATCATGTGGACGGCCAGTTTGAGCTGGGCGCTTCCGCTTACGAGAAGCGCGGCGTTGCCGTCACCGTTCCCGAATGGGACGCCGACAAGTGCATCCAGTGCAACAACTGCGCCTTTGTCTGCCCGCACGCCACCATCCGTCCCTTCATGCTCACCGAGGCTGAGGCCGCTGCCGCTCCCGAGGGCGCAAAGATCCGTCCGGTCAAGGCCGGCAAGGGCAAGGGTGTCTATCAGTTCACCATGGCCGTTTCCCCGCTGGACTGCATGGGCTGCGGCGTCTGCGTCGGCGTCTGCCCGACCAAGGCCATCACCATGGTCCCGCAGGAGAGCCAGCTGGCACAGCAGGACGTGTTCAACTACATGGTTTCCAAGGTCGCTCCGAAGCACGAGGTCGAGGATCTGACCGTCAAGGGCAGCCAGTTCAAGAAGCCGCTGCTTGAGTTCTCCGGTTCCTGCGCAGGCTGCGCCGAAACCAGCTACGCACGTCTGGTCACCCAGCTCTTCGGCGACCGTATGTACATTTCCAACGCCACCGGTTGTTCCTCCATCTGGGGCGGCCCCGGCGCAACTTCCCCCTACTGCACCAACGAAGAGGGTCGCGGCCCGGCATGGTCCAACTCCCTGTTCGAGGATAATGCGGAGCACGGCTACGGCATGTACACCGCGCAGCAGGTCATCCGCGAATCTCTGGCGGACAAGACCCGCAAGCTGATCGCCATCGACTGGGCCTACGCTCCTCTGAAGGAAGCCGCACAGAAGTGGCTCGACACCATGGAAGACGGCGAAGCCAACAAGGAAGCGACCAAGGCCTACATCGCCGCACTGGAAGAGGGTCTGGAAACCGTCGACGATCTGTACGCCTTCGCCACCTCCCCCGCTGCCAAGGAGCACTTCGGCGACGGCGCAGAGGCCTTCCTCGCACACGCCAAGGAGCTCAAGGAGTCCGGCGCAAAGTACTGCGACTGCGACGCCTGCAAGCTGGCGGCAGAGATCCTCAAGGATAAGGAATATCTGTCCAAGAAGTCCATCTGGATCTTCGGCGGCGACGGCTGGGCATACGACATCGGCTTTGGCGGCGTGGATCATGTCCTCGCGCAGAACAAGGACGTCAACATCTTTGTTTTCGATACCGAGGTTTACTCCAACACCGGCGGACAGGCCTCCAAGGCTTCCAACATCGGTCAGGTCGCGCAGTTCGCGGCAGCCGGCAAGGAAGTCAAGAAGAAGAGCCTTGCTGAGATTGCCATGTCCTATGGCTACATCTACGTCGCGCAGGTCGCCATGGGCGCCAACCCCGCGCAGACCCTCAAGGCCATCTCCGAGGCCGAGGCTTACCACGGTCCGTCCCTCGTCATCGGCTATGCTCCGTGCGAAATGCACTCCATCAAGGGCGGCATGATGCACTGCCAGGACGAGATGAAGAAGGCTGTCGACTGCGGCTACTGGAATATGTTCCGCTTCGACCCGTCCAAGGAGACCGGCAAGTTCACGCTGGATTCCAAGGCCCCGAAGGGCGGCTACCGCGACTTCCTGATGAACGAAGCCCGCTACAGCCGTCTGACCCGCGAATTCCCGGAGCGCGCAGAGCCTCTGTTCGAGCGCAACGAGGAAGCCGCAAAGGCCCGCTACGAGCACCTGCTCAAGCTGGTCGAAATGTACAAGGACTAATCCAAAAGCATCAGAAAGCCCTGCCGGCTGCCGGCAGGGCTTTTCTTGCAGGCAGGCAGTCGCCGGAGCTCTGAAGAATTCTTATCTTTTTCTTAACAAAAAGGGCAGCCGCCCTGCACTTCAAAGCAGGCGATTGGAGGAAATATCTTACAGAAAAAAAGAATGATTTACTGAAAAAACTGCGATTGGAACGCCTGCCGCGCTCCCTCTTTCAAATCAGCGCTGCAAAAGCGGCTGCCGTGTGGAGCCGGATACACGAAATCGCCGGTTGTGAGATTGCAACCGGCGATTATTATTGTTATGATTCGTTTTCGTAAAAAACGCTCTGTGTCAGGCGCAGCGGATAGGCTTTCAGCTCGCCGCCGTCTAAATTCTCGCCGTGCAGGCGCACCGCCGTGATGCGGCGGTTACCATAGGTCGTGTAATAATAGATCCCGCGGTCTGCATTGCAGCAGCTCGTGTAGATCGTGTGCTCGCAGCTTCCGTCCTCCAGCACGCAGCAGCCGTTCTGCTGCTCTACCGCGCCGAGAATGTGGAAAAACTGGCTCACGCTCTCCTCCTCGCCCTCGCCAGAGCGGGAGTTCTGCCGTGTAAAAGCCGCCCGGACAAAACGCGACTGCGACGACAGGTCGCCCGGCAGCCCCAGCGCGCCCATGCCCCGGCTATACTGGCCGAGCGGCAGGCCGAAGCGGTTTTCCGGCGGCAGCGGCGTAAGCTGCATATAATTGTTCAGTGCAAAAAGCTGCATGGGAAAGGGCGGGTTGTTCGTCAGCACACCCGCGGGATTGTCGTAGACGTGCAGACCGTCCGCCGTCGCCTCCACGGTCAGGCAGCCGTCGCGCGCAGCCAGCAGCCAGTGAAGCTGCGCCGTCGGAAACTGCGGGGAAAAGGGCGTGTCCGTCAGATGCAGGCTCTCAAGCGCCGCCCGCGCCTGCGCGATATTGGCGCAGCGCCCCAGCAGCCACGGGATCAACTCGAACACCGCGATATTCTCGCAGCCCGCCTGCGGTTTCCCGTAGACGGCGTTGCCGACGAAATTCAGTCCGGCAATGCACAGGCCCTTCTCATTCACCGCGTCGTAAAAGAGCGGATACCCGCCCGCGACGTGCGCCATGCCGATCATGGCATAATGCCGCGCCAGCTCGCCGCCGTGCCGCAGCGCGAAGGAAAAATTCCGCGGAACAACGACCACCTGCTCCCCGTAGGAGCATTCGTAGTCCAGATTCCGCCCGAAATAAAAGTCACGCGTCTGATAAGTCGCGGCCGTACACATAAGCTTGCCTCCTGTCTTCAGTTTGTCCTGCTTTTGAACCTACCATTCGGTATTCTTCCGCGCAAATGCAGCGATGATACTCTCGATTCCGAAGAGAATCAGATAGCCTGCGATCATATAGCTGATCACGCGGATCGTCACAAAGGACAGCACCGGGCTGAAAATCATCAAAAAGCCGAGAATCAGGCCGAGAATATTCAAAACCAGGGAGAAATAATAGTAGAAGGAATTTCCAATCAGACGGATCAGATTGGTGTGCGTCAGTCCGGAGATGCAGTGGGCGATGAACCAGACGGGCAGCAGGATCGTCAGCGCCCACTTGCCGAGGTTCGGATTGGCAACCAGCATGATGCCGCACATCACGCTTAAGATTCCGGAGATCAGCGACAGCATCGGCCCGAAGCCGGTAAAGCGCGACAGGCGCGTGTACACCACGATGTCCTCAATGCCCATCACGATCACGATCACACCGTAGATCACGACCGCTCCGGTCAGCGTTCCCTCCGGCTGCACAAAGGTGACAATGCCCAGCGCCGTCAGAAGAATACCAACAATCAGTTCGCTCCATCCAAAGCCGCTTTTCCGTTTCATGCTTCCACACCGTCCTTCCTGTTCAGGATCGCCATGAATTCGCTGCCGGTAATGGTTTCTTTTTCATACAGATAATTTGCCAGCTCGTCGAGCTTCGCACGGTTGCCTTCCAGCAGCTTCCGCGCCTGCGCATGCTGCGTTTTCACCGTCTCCACGACCTTACGGTCGATCTCCTTCTGGGTGTCGGCGGAGCAGGCCAGCGAGGTGTCGCCGCCGAGGTACTGGTTCGTCACGGTTTCCATGGCGACCATGTCGAATTCCTCCGTCATGCCGTAGCGGGTGATCATCGCGCGGGCGAGCTTGGTCGCCTGCTCAATGTCGTTGGATGCGCCGGTGGTGATCTGCCCGAACACGAGTTCTTCCGCCGCCCGACCGCCGGTCAATGTGGCGATCTTGTTTTCCAGCTCCTCCTTGGTCATCAGAACCTTGTCGTTCTGCTCGACCTGCATGGTGTAGCCCAGTGCGCCGGAGGTCCTTGGAATGATGGTGATCTTCTGCACCGGTGCGGAGTCGGTCTGCAAGGCCGCGACCAGTGCGTGGCCGATCTCGTGATAGGCGACAACCTTCTTTTCCGCGTCGGTCATGATGGCATTTTTCTTCTGATAACCGGCAATGACGACCTCAATGCTTTCTTCCAGGTCCGCCTCCTCCACCACCGTGCGGCCGCTGCGCACGGCGCGGAGCGCGGCCTCGTTGATGATGTTGGCCAGCTCCGCACCCGAGGTGCCCACCGCCATCCGGGCGATGGTGTGGAAGTCCACATCGTCCGCCGTTTTGATCTTCTTCGCGTGAACCTTCAGAATGGCTTCACGACCCGCAAGGTCGGGCAGCTCCACAGGAACGCGGCGGTCAAAGCGGCCGGGGCGCGTCAGCGCGGGATCAAGCGATTCCGGACGGTTGGTCGCCGCCAGAATGATCACACCGTTGTTGCCCTCAAAGCCATCCATTTCGGTCAGCAGCTGATTCAGGGTCTGCTCGCGCTCGTCGTTGCCGCCGAGCTGGCCGTCACGCTTTTTGCCGATGGCATCGATCTCGTCAATGAAAACGATGCAGGGTGCCTTTTCCTTAGCCTGCTTGAAGAGGTCGCGCACCTTCGACGCGCCCATGCCAACGAACATCTCCACAAATTCCGAACCGGACATGGAGAAAAACGGCACGCCCGCTTCGCCCGCGACGGCCTTGGCCAGCATGGTCTTGCCGGTTCCCGGAGGGCCTACGAGCAATACGCCCTTGGGCATGGACGCACCGACATCGGAGTATTTCTTTGGGTTGTGCAGATAATCAACGATCTCCGCAAGGTTCTCCTTGGCCTCGTCCTCACCCGCCACATCGGAAAAACGGATGCCGTCGGAGGATGGAACGTAGACCTTGGCGTTGCTCTTTCCCATGCCGAAGGTCATGGCGTTCGGCCCGCCTGCCTGCGACATTATCTTCTTGGCCATGTACTGTCCCAAGGCCGCGAAGATCAGGATGGGCAGAACAAAACTCAGGAAAAAGCTGAGCAGCGGCGACATTCCTTTTTCAATGTTCCGGGTAAACGTCGCGCCGGAGGCGTAAAGGCGATCCGTCAGGGTCGGATCGTTCATTTCACCGGTCTTGTAGATCTGTTCGCCGTCCTTGTCCGTAAAGATGATCTCGGAATCATCGACCTCCACGGTGCCGATGTTCTTGTCCTCGATCATTTTCATAAAGGTGCCGTAGTCCACTTCCTTCACACGGGCGCTCGCAAGCAGCGGCGACACGACCATGTTGAAGATCAGAATGGCCAGCAGCGCAATGCCGTAGTAATAAACCAGCGGCTTTTTGGGAGATTTGACCTCTTTCATCTTCCCCACACTCCTTTTTGGGCCCTCTCGCCCCATTTTTGTTTCATCAAAAATTATAATATCCAATTTTGAACTATTTGGAAACAAATTGAAAATGTTTCGCCCCGTTTTTTCGGATTCTCCGGCTTGCCCCAAAATTCTCTGCGGCTATTGAAAATACCGGGAAGGTGTGCTACACTGGATCCGGAGCATTTCACAGATAATTTGCAGCAAGCGAATGGCTGCCGAAAGGCGGCTTTTAAAAAAGCCATTAGTTAGTCAGTGCTAACTAATGGCAGGAAAGGAGAAATCCTCGATAAAAAAGAGCTTTTGGGATAAAAATGCCGGGCGGTACGACCGCATTATGCGCAAAGATCATGCGGCATATGAGGCGCTGTACCGGCTGATCCGCCCGGTCGTAACAAACAAAACCGTGCTGGAACTGGCGGCAGGAACGGGACTGATCGCAAAAAACATTGTGGGCGAAGCGCAGACGGTCGAGGCAACAGACGCCTCCCCGGAGATGATCGCCGAGGCGCGCAAGGGCTGCTCCTCGAGGAAGCTGCATACCCAAGAAACCAACGGTAAGAGTTTTTGTCCTGAATCCTCTGGTAGGTCTGCCGAAGAGAAGGAATCCCGAACAGGTGCTGAAGGAGCACCATCTTGATCAGCACGACCGGGCCCGTCCCCGGTCGGCCGTTGTCATGGCAGTAATACGGTGTCAGCCGGTCATACAGCCATTCATAATCCATGACCTTTTCTATTTTTCGCAGCAGATGGTCTTTCGGTACCAGTGCATCCAAATCTACAATGATTGGCTCTCACCGTGCGTCTTTTCTCCAGTCTTCCATGAAAACACCCCTGTTTCTTCTATTATAGCAGAAACAAGAGCGGTTGGGTAGTTTTTTGACAGGCTGAAGCGCCCTGCCGGAAACTCCGGCAGGGCGCTTGTGTGGTTCGTTTCTTATTTCACACTTATCAAACCGTGTCCTTGCGCTTTCTGACAAGCACGAGGATTGCCAGCGCGATCAGGCTCACGATGGCCGCAGCCAGCGTCAGCGGCAACGCGAAGCTGTCGGCCGTGGTGGGCGCCCCGAACTTCCGGCCGCAGACGCTGCAAACGCCGTTAACATACTTATGGCCGGTTTTGGGCAGGGTCTCGCCCTTTTCAAGCGTCTGGCCGCAGTCCTTGCAGACGAGATCGCCGGAATAGCCGTCCCTCGTACAGGTCGGTTTCTGTCCGTTCTCGCGCGTCGTGTGCTCATGCCTGCAAGGTGCATCCTTGACGGTCAGGGCACAGCTTGCGGTGAAGCCGCCGTCCGCCGTAGTGACGGTGATAATGGCCTGGCCGGGCTTCAGAGCGGTCACAACGCCGTTTTCATCCACCGTGACGACCGCCGGGGCGCTGCTGGTGAAGGAAACATTCGCGTTCGTTGCGTCCGCGGGCTGCACGACCGCATTTACGGTCAGGCTTTCACCCACGGTCAGCTCCGCCGCCTGCGGCTCGATCGTCACACCCTCGACCGAGCGGATCAGGGTGAAGCCGGTCGCGGCCTCGCCGTTGGCAAAGAGTGCCTTGACGGTGTGGCTTCCAAGGCCGAGCGTCGCCATGTACTCCGGCTTGAGTGTGAGCTTCAGTCCGTCATTTACCGTTTCGAGCGTGTAGGCCGACTGCTCCAGCGGTGCACCGTCCACCTGCACATTGAGAAAATGCTCGCTTGCGGGAACGATCTCCAGCTCAAGCGCCGCACCGGCCTCAAGCGTCTGGTCGGAAGTCTCGGAGGTGAAGCGATAGTCAACCTTCTCCAGCAGGCCCAGCATGGCCTCGCGCAGCGCCTGATAGCCAGGCGTCAGTTCCTCGAGGCTGCTGGCCTCGGACAAGGTCCTGACCGCATCGAGCGCCCGCTGCATCTCGTCCCAGTTGGCATAGGCGGCCGGGTTCTGTTTGCCCGCCCAGGTGACGATGTCCTGAATGTTCTGCCAGAGCTTTTCGGCCTCGGTGCGTTCGACGCTGACGCCGCACCATGCACTGTAATCGCCGTCCTTGGTCGTGACGATGACGGTCGCATAGCCGAGGCCAGTCGCGGTGATCTTGCCGTTTTCATCAACCGTGACGACCTTGGGATCGGAGGTCGCAAAGGTCAGGCCGGTATCCACGGCGTTGGCCGGAACCGCAGCAGCCGTCAGCTCCCAGCTCTCGCCGCGATGGAGCGTGAGCTGCTCGCCCTCCTCCTTGAGATACACGCCGGTAACATGAATCTCCGGTTCGGTCTTTTCGGTGTACTTGTCGTCTAAGTAGTTATAAACGTTTTCCAGCTCCGCATCCGTAAGCGCGCGGTCGTAGACCAGCACCTCACAGAGCGTGCCCTTCCAGTAGGTGTTTTCCTTGCCGGTGCCAAAATAGACGATGTTCTTATTGTTCTTTGTCACATTGCTCTTGGACGTACCGGTGCCGAAGGCCTCGCCGTCGACCGTCGCCTCATAGGTCGTGCCGTCCCAGCGGATGGCCGTCGCGCCGTAGGCGGACGTTTCGCTTGAGCGCGCGGCGCTGAAGCCATAGTCGTTGGCCGTACCGGTGCCGAAGCGCGCTGCGACAGCATCGGTGTAGACGCTGGCAAAGAAGCTGCCCCAGCTACCCGCTTCATCCACATAGAACAGTGAGCGGCGCTGCACGTTCCACGCAAGGCTGTTGCCCTCGTTGTATTTCCAGCTCGTTTCCGGCGAAGCATAGGCGATGACAGTCGCGCCGGTCAGACCGTTCAGGCGGCCGTCGGCCAGCACCATCTGCATCACGTCGCCGTTGCCGCTGAAGTACACGCCGGGCTTGCCATTGGAGACGTTCTCCTTAACGGTCGGTGTTCCCTTCTTGTTGGTCGCAGAGACGCTCCCCGTGCGGGAATCCCACTTGGTAACTTTACCGGAAGCATCCTGTTCCACGCCCTCGGAGGCATCCAGCCAGAAGATCAGGCCGTCGGTGGAGACGGTCTTGTCCTTCGGCTCGTAGAGATCGCGGAGATATTCGTTGACGTCGGCCAACTCTTCGTCGGTCAGGACGCGGTCATAGACCAGAATGTCGCAGACGTCGCCCGTCCAGTAGGTGTTGCCCTTGCCGGTGCCGAAATAGAAGATGTTCTTATTGTTGGCAGTCTTGCTGCCAAGGGAGACGCCGGTGCCGAACTGCTCACCACCAACCTGCACGTCGTAGGTCTTGGTGCTGCCGTTCCAGCGGATGCTCGTGGCGGTGAAGCCCTCCGTACTCTCGGAGCGCTCGGCGCGGAAGCCGTTGTCGTTCGTCGTGCCAGTGCCGAAGCGTGCGGAGATCGCGTCGGAATAAATGCCCGTGTAGAAGCTGCCCCAGCTACCGGACTCATCCGCAGAGAACAGCGTGTGGCGCTGCACGTTCCAGTCAAAGGAGTTGTTCGTCTGCTTCCACGGCGTTCTGGAGGCCGCGTAAGTCACGACGGTCACGCCCTCAAGGCCATTGAGCGCGCCGTTTTCGAGCACCATCTGCAAGACGTCCTCGCTGCCGTCAAAGGTAACGGCGGGTTTGCCGTTGACGGCGTTCTGCGTCAGCTTCGCGTCGCCCTTCTTCTTCGTGGCGACGGCGTCGCCCACCTTGGACTTCCACTGCGTGACCACGCCGCTGTCGTCCGTGCTCACGCCCTCGGAAGCGTTGAGCCAGAACATCAGGCCGCGCGTCGTGACCGGTTCCTTCACGCTCTTTGCGGTAACCGTCACGGTTGCCACCACAGGCGTGCCGTCGGCCAGCGTGCCCTTGACCGGGAAGCTGCCTTCTTCAAGATAGTCGTTCGGATTGATGCGTTCCCACTGCACGCCAAGATCGATGCTTGCACCGCTCTCATAGGTGATCTTGACCGTCTTGGGAAGCACGGGCGCTGTGCCTGCCTCGCAGGTGACGGCGACAGCCTCGACCGCGCTGACCTTGTCGGCGTACTTTTCGGCAAGCGCGAGCTGCGCCGCAGTGATTTCGTCATCCGCGAGTGCACGGTCATAGATCAGGATCTCGTTGATCGTGCCCTTGAAATAATTACCGTTCTTGCCGAGGCCGATCCAGCCCTCGGACTTGATGTTCTTGCTCTGCTCTGCCGCGGCAGTGCCGGTGTAAACCTTCTCGCCGTTGACAAAGAGGGTGTCTCTCAGGCCGTTTTTGCGGATGGCCGTGGAGGTAAAGAGGCTGCCGATGTTCAAGGGACGGGTGTAGGTCGTGCCGTAGTCGCCGCTCGTGCCGCTGCCGAAGCGCCAGATGACTTCATTCTGGCTGGCATTAAAGTATGCGCTGCCCCAGCTCTCGGTCTCACCGAAGTACAAAACGCTGTGGTACTGGCTGGACGTGCCGTTGCTCGCGCCGGCCGTGATATTTTCGGAGGAATTGTACAGAAGCACCGTGAACTCGCTCTTGCCGTTCCAGAAATTTTCCGGTAGAACCAGATCCATGCTGTCGTCGCCGTCAAAGGCAATGCCCTTGCCCTTCACGGTCGGGCTGCCGGACTTGACCGTCGCAGTGATGTTGCCAACCTTCGAGGCCCACGCGGAGACCGCGCCGTTTTCCGCCGTCACACCCTCGGAGGCATCCATCCACAGGGCAAGGCCATCGGTCGTGATCTCGGGCTTGACGACCGAGGTCGCCGTCACGGTCACAAGCGCCTTGGCATAGCAGCCCAGCGCCGGAACATAGCCGAGCACGAGGAACTGCCCTTCCTTGGCGTAGCTGCTTGCCGCAACCTGCTCCCAGCGAACCTCCAGCCCGTAGGTCTCGCCATTGGCCGTAACCTGCACGCTGCCGGGAAGCACCGGCGCCGTGCCGGCGGTCGTGGTAATCTGAAGCTCCTCCAGCTGCGCGTCCGTAAAGCACGCCGCGCTGACAAAGCGGAAGGAATCAAGCGAAGCCAGCACCTGCTTGGGCGCACCCGTAAAGCGCAGATACACCGTATGCGTTCCGGTCTCGGGGGTCTTATCCAGTGCGGCCGTAACGGTGCGGTAATCCTCAGAAGACGCAAGTGTGAGCTGCGCGATGCGGTTTTCCTCCGCAAGACCGTCGAGGTAAACGCCCAGCGTGCCGCCGGACAGGCCCTGCATCGTGAGATTCAGGAGCGTCTCGGTGCCGTCGAACACGATGCGGCGATATTCAAGATAATCGCCCGCCGTGAGCTTTTCGACCTTTTTATTGAGCCGGGAATCCGCCGCAGCAGGGACGGAGAAGCCCTGCGTTCCGTAGTTGAAGCCGTAGAAGTGTTCGGCCTCGATCACGCTCTGTGCGCTGCGGTCGCGGTTATAAGCGGCAAGGTAGCCTGCAAGCTCACTCGGGCGGTCGGTCTGAATGGCCTTGTAGCCGCGATTGAGCATTTCTGCCCATGTTGCCTCGGTGTCCGGCTTTGTGCTGCAAAGACCCGACCACATGGTGTTGACGAACATTGCAACCTTGTTTTCCAGGCACCACGGCTCGAGCTTTTCATGGATAACCTTGTCCGACGGATCGTCGGAGATGCAGATCTCAACCATGACGAGCTTGTCGCCGTTGTCCAGATGCGACTGCAAAATGCCGTAGTCGGCGCTGCGAATGATATAGACATACAGGATGCTCTCCTGCACATCCTTTGCCGTGATGGGTTCGTCGGAATGCTTCTTGTTCCACTTCTCGGCCGCAGCGGCGTACCACTGGTTCATGGTCCACACGTCGTTGGAGTTCTTGAAGAAGAAGCGATTCAGCATGCCCTGCTCACGGAACAGCACATAGCAACTGGTGAACAGCTCCTGCGAGAAGCAATGGTCGAGGTTGACCATGGTGTTCGGGCCGAGCTTTTTAAGAAGATCGATCAGGTCGTCCATGCGGCTGAGCGGAATCGTCTGCCCGGCGACGGCCGTGCCGGAATGCTCGGCATAGCTGGGCAGACTGTTCAGAAGCGCTGCATCGTCCTCGGTGAGAAGATAGGCGCTGCTGCCGCCCTGCCCGGGCTTGACCGCAATGGTCTTGAGCTGCTCCCAATTGTAGTCGGAGATATTCCCCGAACCCATGGCGCAGCGATCAATCGAGCCGTCGTGCGAGAGGACCAGAACGCCGTCCTTGGTCATCTTCACGTCCAGCTCCGCCACGTCGATGCCCATGCTGATGGACGCAGCGACCGCCAGCAGAGAATTTTCCGGTGCCATGCGCCACGCTGCGCGATGCGCAACGCCCATCGGCACGCCGGTGGCAAACTTGGTCACGCCGTCCTGCGCACCAAGCTCCGGCACAGGATAGGCGATGACCGTCGCCGGCACGAGCTGCACAAGCAGCAGCACGACCAGCAGGATGGACAATAGCCGCTTCTTCATAAAATACCCCATTCCTTTCCGTTGTCGGTTTTTGGCAAAACGCTACTCTATTCGCCATTTTCCGATTCTAGTTTAGCGGATTTTACAATTGAATCCTATGGGTCTATTCTGCGATTTTTTGGAAAATCGACAGATTTTTGAAAATCCGCCGCAATTGACGCACACCGCTGTAGTAGTCAAGAAAAGTAGACACGAAAAATATTTATTTTTAGTTTACTTTTTCAAAAGTAGACATGAGGAACATTTTTGCGGAAGTTGTTTTTTCAAAAGTGGACACGGACAATAATTTTTGCCGAAATTCTTTTTCAAAAGTGGACACGATGATTCGAAGCCTTGTAATGTCCTTGTTTGCGTAATAACTACGGCGTTGATACAATTTAGTTTTCCCTCTGCGTTTGAACCCACTGGATTCATCAACGGGTTCATTTGAACCCACCCCGTAAAAGCCGCAGAAACACGGCATTTTCGGCACTTTCCAGCTGTTCAGAGCCGAGCCGGGATGCCGTGTCAGAACGGAGGACTTTGCTGCCGAAGGTTTCATTCCGCTCGGAATATCTGTAAAAGGAAAAAGTGTGACTATGATTTTACCCATAAAAAACGAGGGTATTTCCATAGTCACACTTGGGTTTTCGGAGCAATTATACTGTGATTTTTATGCCGGACTGAAAGATGAATGACAGCTTTCCGTTTGTGTTTACAACGACCCTGTCGAGCGTTTTGAGCATGAGCGGATAGCTGAACTCGGTGATTTTTCCGATCTCATCAATCAGAAGGCACATCTCTTCCGCACGGTATCGGACGAGGATGTCCTCGGCATTATCGACCGTTGACCGCAGCGTTGCCTGATAGCGGAGCTTCTTCGCCACGATGAGATTCCACGCTCTGCAAAATGCCTTCTGCGGCAGGTCAATCGGAATGCGGACGTCTGTGCAGAGCATCGGTCTTTCCTTCGGCGGCTTGCAGTATCGTTCTCTGTACGCTATCAGTTTCGTCGAGGCATTGCAGTTGAATGTAGCCTTGTGCGGTGGTGTATAGGTTTGCCCCGCCACTTCGACCGCCGATTGGGTCTTGTGACTCATACAGCGGTATGCGGCAAGGGGCTTTTTATTGGTAGTCGTATAATGATAATAGTAGTAAGGCTTACCGCAAACTCCACAAAACAGTTTCCCTGTAAACGGATACCGCTCATTCGGTGCCTGCCTGTGCGATGTGTGTCTCGCCGCAACAGCCTGCGCCAACTTCCATGTCTCTTTATCCACGATTGCCGGAAGGCAGTCTTCTACCAGATATTTCGGCAATTCTCCGTTGTTTCTGACTTGCTGATGTGTGATAGGGTTTGCAATGAATGCCTTCTGAAACAGGCAGTCACCGCAGTACTTCTCATTTTGGATAATGTGCTGAACGGTGGTTTTTGCCCAGGAAGCACCGGGCATTCGAGTTGGCACCCCTTCGGCAATAAGCCTGTCGGCGATTTCGCCGTAGCTATAGCCGTCAATGAAGTCCTTGTATATTTGCCGCACCAGTTCAGCTTCATTCTCCACAATGGTCACGATACCCTTGTTCTGCCGAAAACCGTACATCCCATTGAGTGTGATGCTCCCCGTGATGCCTTGCTCATATCTTCTTCGTTTGCCCCATTTTATATTCTCCGACATCGTCTCAGACTCGGACTCGGCAAACGCAGCCATCAGCGTGAGCATGAGTTCCCCAGAGGATTCGGTGGAGTGGATGTTCTCTTTCTTGAAGAAAACATCAATGCCCAGGGACCGAAGCTCACGGGTGTAAATAAGCGTATCCACGGTGTTCCTTCCGAACCGGGATACGCTTTTTGTCCGTATGCAATCTATAAGACCGCTCCGGCAGTCCTCGATCATTTTCATAAACTGCGGTCGGCTTTCTGCTTGGGTGCCGGAGAGTCCCTCTTCCGCATAGATGCCGACAAAGACAACGGTATCATCGTTCTCGAATAGGCTGCGGTAGAAATTAATCTGATTTGTCAGACTGTTCAGTTGTTCATCACTTCGGCTTGAAACTCGGCAGTAGGCGGCGATGCGTTGCTTGCCGGGTTCTTTTCTGTGAGGAGTGATTACAAGCAGATTCTTATCCGTCATTGCCGTCAACCTCCTGCGGCTTATTGCGTTTCGTGTAAGGACGGACACCGTTCTTGATTGGTACGGTCTTTTCGGTCCCGTCACGGAAGGTAAAGGTAATCGTGCAGTCACGATTGACCGTAGCGTAATTGATGACCGCCTGCCATACAAGCGGGTCGAACTTTGCAAGCAGAGCATCATGCTTCATAAGCTCGTTCAGAAAGCCGGTTATCTGCACACGCTTGGCGGCACAGGCGGCTATCTTTAAATCAAGCTCCTGCTTGAGCCGAGCCATCGTATCGAGCCGCTCCTCATATTCTTGGAGTTTCTCATGGATATCATCGGCGGTGTCCTGTCGGCTGTAAGGCATCAAAAGGCTTCTTATCAGCGTCTGAACTTCACCGCAGCCGTTGTTCAAATCCTCAAGCTGTCTGCGGTACTCGCTGTCATCGGTAACGGCATCGATGCAAAGACGGTAGTTTTCTACGATTTCGTCCTTGTCGGCAATCAGGCTGTTGAACACTTCAACGAAGGTCTCTTCCAGGCTTTCTTCTTTGAGGGTCGGTGTTTCGCAGTATTTTCGCTTTTGAAATTTGGCATTGCAATGCCAGTGCCATGCGGTGTACTTGGTGCTTGAATGCCATATCTTTCTGCCATAGTATCCTCCGCAGTCACCGCAGATGATACGGCTTGAGAAAATGGACACACATTGCATATTGCTTCCGGCTTCCCGTCGGCGGCGCATTTCTTCCTGCACCATCTGGAAAGTTTCCGGGGAGACGATAGGCTCATGGTCTTTTTCAATGTAGTACATGGGCAGTTCGCCCGTGTTGGGCCGCTTCTCTTTCGTAAGGTACGATACCGTTATTTCCTTCTGAAGTATGGCTGCCCCGTAATACTTCTCGTTCTTCAGAATGTTCAGCACCGTGGAAGCCTGCCACACCTTCTTGTGACCGGGCGTTTCAATGCTGTCAGCGGTCAGCCCTTTCGCAATGCCGCCCGGAGTTTTTCCGGCGAGGAACTCCGCATAAATTCTCCGCACGATTTCTGCCTGCTCCTCATTGATAACAAGCTCCCCATCGGGACCCTTGTCATAACCGAGGAAATTGGAATAGCCGAGGCTGACCTTTCCGTCTGCGAAGGACTTTCTTCGCCCCCATGAGGTGTTCTCCGAAATCGACCTTGCTTCTTCCTGCGCAAGTGAGGACATGATTGTAAGCAATAATTCGCCTTTGGCATCGAGGGTGTAAATGTTCTCTTTTTCAAAGAAAACCTCCACACCTTTCTCCTTGAGCTGCCTAATAGTTACAAGGCTGTCGACCGTGTTTCGTGCGAAGCGGCTGACGGACTTGGTGAGAATGAGGTCAATCTTCCCGGCAAGGGCATCTTCTATCATTCTGTTAAAGCCGTCACGCTTTTTGGTGTTCGTGCCGGTGATGCCCTCATCGGAGTATACTTCGACAAAGACCCATTCAGGATTAGCCCGTATTTTCTGTGTATAATAACTGACCTGTGCCTCAAAAGAGTTTTCCTGTTCTTCCTTTGCCGTTGAAACACGGGCATAGGCTGCGACCTTTCGCTTTCGGGTGAAAGTCGAATACTGTGCCGACAGCGTTGGCTTCGTGGCTTCGATTTTTTTGACTGTCTTATTTGCCATGACTTGTGTTCCTTTCCTTCGTCTTTCTTCCGGCGGCGGCTTTCATTTCATCTGTCCAACTTTCGGAGCGTGAGCGGTCTTTCCAGACATAATCCGTAGTCGAATCGTCCGTAAAAATGAAACGGAGCAGATTGCCCGGATGAGCCTCTATCGTGCAAATCTGCGTTTCAAATGCCTCGTCCAAAAATCCGTCCGTTTTCAAAATTTCTACCGCCGCCCGTTTCAGCGTTTCCTCCGGGATGACCTTTGAGTCCGGGCAGTATTTCTTTCCTTTGGAGTTGTAGGTCGAACAGCACCAGACGATGTTATAAGGTGTTGTCTTTCGGCGATAATTCTTTCCGCAGCATGAGCATCGGATTTTCCCGGTAAAACTGCTTTTCGAACCAACCGGCTGTGTCTTTTCTTTTGCTCTGCGTTTCAATTCATCTTGAACCGCCATAAAGATCTGTCTGGTAACCACCGCCGGATGATCATCCTCGACAAAATACTGTGGAAGTTCCCCGGTGTTGTAGCATTTTCTTTTTGTAAGATGGTTTTCACGATATACTTTTTGAAGCAAAAGGTCTCCGCAATATTTCTCGTTTGTCAGGACTTTCCGCACGGTTGTCGGATGCCATTCGTTTCCGAAGATGCTGTATAGCCCTTCTTCATTCAAGGTGTTGGCGATTTTCTGAAGACCGTATCCGGCAAGGTATAAATCAAATATGCGTTTTGCGGTTTCGGCTTCTTCTTCAACGAGTGTTATTTCGCCGTCCACCAGACGGTATCCGAGCATGGTGCAGGTGGAAGCCCGTCCTTCCTCAAAGCCCTTGCGGATTCGCCATTTGCAGTTATCGCTGCACGAAAGGCTTTCTGCCTGGGCGAAAGAAGCGAGGAGCGTCAGCATTACTTCGCCCTCGGCGCTCATAGTGTAAATGTTCTGTTCTTCAAAGAAAACATCAATACCGAGGCTTTTGAGTTCACGCACGGTTTCAAGAAGCGTGACCGTGTTCCTCGCAAACCGAGATATGCTCTTGGTAATGACCATGTCGATGTTTCCGCTCCTGCATTCGGTCAAGAGAAGCTGAAACTGCTCACGGTTGTCCTTGGTGCCTGTTTTCGATTCGTCAGCGTAGACTCCAGCAAACCGCCATTCCGGGTTCATCATAATGTAGTCACGGTAATAATCGATCTGCGCCGCCAAGGAATGCAGCATGGTGTCCTTGCCGCAGGAAACTCTGGCATAGGCCGCCACACGTTTTGTACGAGGGGTTTCCGCTACGGCAGGGGCAATGTTTACGATAGTTTTTTTCATTGTATCCCTCCTTTGGTATCGGACATATTAACTCTGATTTTGAAATATATCCAGTCAATTCGGAGGAATAAATTGAACGAAAACAGGAAGGTATTTTTCGGTGAGTGTTGTGTCTATCACACGATAATCCTCTGTGGAAATCTGCCCGTTTTTCAGCATAAGCCGGAACGGTGCAATGCTTGCCTGATATTTGATTTCCGCTGTTATCTGCTCTTTAGTCACGGGCTTCACCGCCTTTGAACCTTGTCTCCACATAGCATTCGTGGGAACAGTATTTTCTGCGGCTGTTTCCATAGGCGGTAAAGGACTGACCGCATCCGGGACAAACATATTCATAAACCGCTTTCTGTCCGACACGCTCCGGGTGAGCGTTCCACCATTTCTGTCTACACTCCGGCGAACAGAAACGCTTCGGTTTTCTGCCAGATATTTGTGTTATCGGCTTTCCGCATTCCGGGCAGATTCCCGCTGTCTCTTTCGGTTCTTCGGTGCTGTCGACCGTGATGTTGTTGCGGCGGCAGAAGGTCTTGACGGTATCTCTCGAAACGGACAGAGCTTTGGATATTTCAGAATAGCCGCATCCGGCTTTTCTCATTTCGGCTATCTTTGTTTTCTGATGGTCTGTCATGTGCGAACCACCTCCTCACTATCCCATGAACATGAGAATGGCGTTTCGGAAAAAACGGGTGAAAAAATAAAGCCCACCGAAGAAAAATCCTCGATGGGCTTCATATCAGTTAGGGATTTTCAGCTTCATGCCGCTGTAGATGACATTGCTTTTCAGCCCATTCAGGCTGACGATTTCCTTATAGCGGCTACCGTTGCCGAGATACTTCTTGGCAATCGCCCAGAGGGTGTCGCCATGCGCCACGGTATGGATACGGTAGTCATCGGCGGGTTTTGTGCTCGCCACGGCAAGTGCAGAGGTCTTGGCCGGCGACATGATGGCGTACCTGCCGGATTCATCCTTGTTGATGACGGCACGGTCGCCGCTGACCTCGACCACATACCAGCGGAGCTTCTTCACCCAGCCGGGAATGGCTTTGCCGTTATAGTAGGTGCTGCCCGTGATGGTCACGAGGTCACCAACCTTGATAGACCCGGTGGGCTTGGCGGGTTCGGCAGGCTTTACATCACCGCCGAGAGCTGCCGTGACCTTCTCGGCAAGGTCGCCCATGCGGGAATACATCCAGTTGCCGGGGCAGGACTTGTTGGCGAACCACCTGTGGACGGTCAACACCATCTCGTCAGATTTCGGCGTGTAGTTCAGCGTTTTCGTTTTGTCTCCAAGCCAGAGCAGCTTGGTTTTGCCGTTGCGCTTGCAGATGTCGGTGCAAAGCTCGATGAGCCGCTGGTACACCACATCCTTGAACGCATACGGCTCGGTGTTGTCGCTGGCGCACTCAATGGTGACGGCTCTCTGGTCGTTGGCTGCGGAGGAGGAACACCAGGAGCGGTTCTTCTCTTCCACATACATCCCGACCCTTCCGTCTACACCGATGCCGTAGTTGCAGCTGGCCTGTCTGGAAGTTGACAGAAAGATATTGCCCAGCGTCTCCACCGAGCACTGACCCACCACACAGTGAGGCGTGATGCGGTCAATGCTGTGGGTGCGCTGTCCAGAGTGGTTGGGACTGAGTTTGGTATAGGACACCAGAGGGCTGTTGGTATAAGCCATATTATTCATTCTCCTTTTCCGCACGGTCATGAAGCTGCTCCAGCACGGATTTCAGCTTCTGCGGAACAGGCAGTCCCAGGTATGCAGCGTTTTCCAACAGGGACACGCCCTCGTTCGACAGGTAGAAGAAAATGACGGCGGTACGCATCACCGAGCCGCTGCCGATGACACGGGTGTCGAGAATATGCCCGATGCCGACCAGAGCGAAGATGAGCACCTTTTTGAAAATGCCCTTGAAACCGACTTCGCTGGACAGCTTCTTATCCACCACAGCGCACATGATGCCGGTGATGTAGTCGATGACTACGAAAGCCAGAAGCGCGTAAAGCAAGCCGTCACATCCTCCCAAGAACCATCCGAGCCAGCCGCCGATACCGGCGAACACCACCTGAATGGTCGTCCAGAATTCTTTCATGTTGTTTGTCCTCCTTTGAAATTAAAAATGGGTATGAAAAAAGTGACGCCGGAGCGTCACGCTTTTCCGATAGCATAGATTGATACCTTGTAGGTTGCCGATGGTACCGTATTTGGTCTTACGGCAAATATCTTTCCGGGGTTGGTCGTTGTAGACCAGCTACTCGAACTGCCTCGCTCCACAAACATGGCGTAATTGCTGTTCTCCGTGGAGATATGGACATGAGGAATTTCCGCGAAGGTAAATGGAAAATTAGGGAGCGCAATTGCGCCGCTCTCATAGAGCACGCCCCATGCCGTCGAAATGGCGGTCGTAAAGGAATACTGACCCCAACATTCCGCTGTACCGCTTTTCCATTTACGGTAATTCCAGATGCCGCTTGTCCCTTGCTGAATGACAAAATCCGCAAGGGGTGAGCCATCCACCCGCATATCCCCGGCAACATCCAGCATGGCTTGTGGCTCCGGCGTGTTGATGCCGACCTTCTTTTTCCGAAGCGCAATGAGGGGCGTACCCTGCGGAACAGTAAAATACAGATCCAGACTGCTCAAAGAATAGAGCTTGTCTTGGATCTGTAGATGAAGGTCGTAGGAACTGTTGGCATCCAGACTGCACAGTTCCAAATTGGAGTACCTGAAAGAGGTTCCGCTTTTTGTCGTGCCGGAATAGATGCTGGTGTAGCTGCCGTAACTGCTCTCACTGGTTTTCTTGTACCGATACCGCACATAGACCACGCTGTTTTTCTGCGTCCCGTCTACGGTCACAGCAGAAATAGAGCCGCTGAATTTGAGCTGCATTTCCGCTTCAATGTCGTTGGTTCGTCGGAGCGTCACCGAGGACACCTTCGGCTTTGCGTATGGGATGACCGTAATAGTTTGGGAAACGCTGGCGGTATAACCGCGGGAGTCCGTGACCGTGAGCGTGACCGTTACGCTGCCGGACTTGGCGATTTTTCCAACAGATAAGGCAGAGCCGGTAGTGTTAGAGGATGACAGCCCATTGCAGGAAGCTGTGTAGTTGGAAATACTGGCACCGTTTTTTGCAGTTGCCGTTCCGGGCGTGACCTTGAGGGTTGAGTAGTCCTGTACGAACAGCTGATCGTTGCCCGTGAGGTTTTTCGTGGTCGTGTAGCTGTCGGCATAAGTGAATCCGCTTATGGTCGGAGCGGAATTGGTCGCCGTGGTCAGTACAGTGGCGGTCTTGCTTGAAGTACTGCCGATCTGCGTAGACCCGCTGTAGGACGAAACCGCAAAAGTGCCGGTGAACGACTTGATGGATGCCATTGCATTCAGCAGTGTCGTCCTCTGCGCCGATGTCAGCGTGACTGTGCGGTTCGCAGTGCCCTTCGACCAGGAAAGCCCGGAGATAGTCAGGATGGTCGTGCTGCCGTTTTTGAGCACCAGCGTATTGGTGTAGGAGGCTTCGTACACTGTCACATTGATGGTAATGGAAACCGTGGCATTGTCCGCCGTCACCGTGTTGACACTATTCACCACAGCACCGCCCAGCGTCTTGACCGTGGAACTGCCGGAAGTGCCGTAGACATGATTGTACTGCCGCCTTGCTCTGACCTTCACCGTGTAGCTTGTGTTCGGCGAAAGCGAGGAGAGCGTTATACTTGCACTTGTCCCTGCGGTTGTTGAGAACTGCGTCCAGCTCGAACCGCCGTTTGTGCTGTACTGCCAGATGTCCGCTGTTGAGGTGGAGTTTGCAGAGATTTTGAAGCCATTTGCGGTAATAGCCGAAACAGAAAAGGTAACGGCAGGGGCAGCTCGGTCAATGGTGCTCAGCGTCACATTGTAGCTGCCGGAAGGACCGGTGTACTGACCCCACGGGCTGTTAACGCCCCAGTGCCAGTAAATCGGAAGGGTCAGCGTACCGTTGCTGTTGTGGTACACCGTGACCTGCTTGTCCTCGATCAGCCACTTCGTGCCGCTACCGCTCTGACCGTTTGTAAAGGTGAAGCAGTTTGAGCCGGAGGTGGCCGTGCCGATATAGGAAGTGCCGTTGGTGCCGAAGTCCGACCATGCTATGGAGTATTTCGAATAGACATACATACCCAGAGCGATGGTGGATATGTTTGCGATCACATTCTGGGAGATGACCTTCACATAGATGTACAGATCAGTCGTCCAGCTGTTGGAGCCGTAGTTCGTTCTTTCGGATTTCACCGGATAGGCGGTGCCGCCTGTCATTGCCATAGCTTTCCCTCCTTAATCCAGAATGACGATGTTCAGCCCTTCGGACGCCGTTGGCATCGGGACAAACTTCGTTTTACCCACGGTCAGTTCGCCGTCCACCGTGGTTTTCTTAGTCTGCGTTTCGTCCTTGTTCAGGGTGAAGATCACCTCGTCGTTGTAGTAACCGGCGAACTCCGTGTTTGTGATGACCGTCCGCTGGGACGATGCGCTGTTGGATACCTCGATGCCCCGCTTGTCGATCTTGACCTCCTGAGTGTAGATCTCGTTGGGAGCAGGCGTCCACTTTCGGGGAATCGCTCCTTCGGAAATCATGATATCGGCGAGATAAATGGACGCATCCCGACAGTAGCAGTAAATACGCAAGGTGGGGTCGGTCACATCCGTGAGCGTTACGGAGTAATCCGTCCAGTCAAACGCCGTGGACTTATTGAACAGGTACTTGGTTTTGTTCCCGTTGTAGGTCACATAGAAATACCCGGACATGGTCGAGGATTTCTTTGCCCGAACCGAGATCGTATAGGTGCCGGGAACCACCCCTCGGATGTACTGCGACAACGAGGAGTATGCGCCCAGCACAAAGCAGGAGTCGGAAATGGTGTTGTTCTGGGTATCGGTGGAGGTATCTGTTTTTACCGTACCGGAGTAGCTCCAATCATCCGTGATGCCGTTCAGTCCGGAAGAGTTCTGCACATAGTTGATGCCGCCGATGTACTGCTCCTGCATGGTGACGGACAGTCCATCCACCGTGTGTTCCAGCTCCGAAACACGGCTTTCGGAGTTCAGTACCCGTTCCTCCAGGACGCCCTGGTCGTTGGACACTGTTTCCACCGTTTCGGTAAGGGTCGCCACATAGCTGTTCAGCCCGTCGATGGTCTGCTGGAACTGTGCGTCCTTCTCGGTCAGAATGGAAATGGTGGTGCGGATCGTTTCAATGTCGTTCTGCACCACCCATTCATTTCCGTCCCATATCTTCGTTTCCGGCGGGGTCACGGAAGTATCCACCCAGAGCTGCCCCTCATAGGGGTTCTCCGGCGGCGTGTCCGAGGTGACCACATCGCAGAGACTGATAATCGTGAACTGTGCCGATGCGATCATCTCACCACCTCCTTAAAGTGCCACAACGACCATAAAGGTTGCCTTGGTATCCACATCGGCGCTGGACACCGACAGGGTCTTGCCGGTCTTGCTGCCGTTGGTTCCCCAAGAGGTATCGACTACACCGTCCTTGTTGTACTTCGTCCAGGTGTAACTGCCGTTCCCGGCTGCATCCACTTCGGAGCCTGCCTGGTAGCAGACGGCGGTCAGCACGGTCGTGCCCTGGCCGTTCTTGAATACATCACCACCCGTGGAGGTGACGATGATCTGCAAAGGGTCGGAGTTGTCGATGAAGGTCGCCACGTCGAAAAACTTCGTGTTATAAGAAGCGGATGCGGAATCCGTGTCCTGGGCACAGCACTTGAACACGGCGTAGCTGTCCACCGCTGCGGCGTAGACCGTGAGCGTATTGGTGGCCGTGCCGGTGTATTTGTCGGCGGTATCCGAGAGCTTGCGCCAGCCGATACCGAAGTCTGCATCATAGCCGGTGGAAGAAGTAGCGGTGACGGAAGCGTCCATGACCGCCCACTTGTAGCCAACCTTGGTGGTATCCACCGTAGAGCCGCGCCACAGCTCGGCCTTGGCGGTCAGACTGGCGACTTCCTCGTTCTTGAACACATTTCCGTTGGGTGTGGTGACCAGCAGGTCGACGATGCCGGAACCGTTGACCACACGGGAGAAGGAAATGGTCAGCGGATGGGTCAGCGACAGACCGGTGCTTTCGTCCTTGTAAGTGATGACACAGCGATAGTCGATGCCGGGCAGTTCCGCCATGACATTGGCCTTGACCGTGAGGATGTGGCTCTTGGCACCACTGAGGGCGTAGTTCGTGCCTGCGGTGATGGCGGTGTTGCTGTCGCCCACATACCACTTGACCGAGGTGACATTGGCGGTGGCGATCTGGTCGGCAGTGGTGCCGATGACATACAGACTGGGTGTCAGAACGAGGTTCTTCGTTTTCCAGTCGGGGGTGTAACTGCCGTTGTCGGGGTTATACATCTGAGTCTTGGCGAGGTTCGAGCCGATGTACCCCGTCAGCGTCAGTGCGTCATTGTAGTCGATGATGGTAAACTGGCCTTGTGCTTTGCTCATGTGAGAAGCCTCCTTTGAAGTTGTTGTATCTGAACCGGACACTGTGCCGGTTTCTGTTGTGGGTTCTGCGGTTGCCATAGTAAATTCCTCCGTTATAACAGGCTCTGCCTGGTCGTGGTGTCGATGAGGTCACAATAAAAAGTGGCGCGGACTTTGACATCCGCACCGGTGATGACCACGGACTTTGCGCCGCCGAAATGCTGTTCATTCCAGGCTTTGTCCGCTTCCGTATCCTCCGACACCCTTGTCCAAACAAACTGGTTGGCATCCAGCGTGTCGGTGATGTCCTCGTCCCAGGAGTAAACCTTGGCGGAAAGCAGCGTTTTCACATTGCCGTTTTTGAAGATGTTCCCGTTGGACGAGATAATGACCAGCCGGAGCATTTTCTGCTTCTCGATGGTGGTGATGCGGTTGCTGACCTCTGTGACCTCCTTGCTGGTGGCGTAGGCACGAAGCACGACCTCGCCGCTCTCCAAATCCCACCAGGACGAGCCGTCTTGCGACTGGATGACACCCGCCTTGATGATGTTCGCCACCAAAGAGCCGGAGGTGATGAAGTCTGCGACGATCTGTCCGTCTGCCGTGATGGCAGTTTCATAGGGACCGTTGTAGCCGTTATGGGAAAAGCCCAGACCGCCCACATTCCACCTCCAGACATTCACGGCTTCGTCAATGGAGGGAGCGTCCAGAATGAGCAGCTCGTAGGGCTGCCCGCTTTCGCTGTCTGTGTTAATAACCACATAGCCGCCGCTCTGGCCGGTGATAAGCCCAGTGGCTTTCCCGATGGCGGTTTGGAGCAGCTTTGGAAAGCGTCCCACCGTGGATTCTACCTTATCAACCGAGGACTGCACCTCGGAGATGGTGGTGATCATGCTGGACTTGCTCTGACCGAGGGAAATGCTCTTGTACCGTTCGGCAAGAGTGTCGTACACGGTTTCAATGACCATAGCCGACACGCTGACACCCAGAAGCGAGTGCCGGATGGTGACGGTATCGCAGAGGTTGACCCGCTCCAAGAGTGCCGAATACTCCGGCTGTTTCCATAGCGGTTCAAAGGACACCTTGACCGTGGGCATGGTCGCTCCCAGCGGATTTGCCTTGATATAGCTGTTGGCTTTGGCTCTGAGGGCTTCCTCGGTCACAACTCCGTCAAACTGGTCGGAGAAATCCATGATGAGCGTTTTCGCCCGGACGATCTCCGAGGTCACAATGGGGAGCGTGACCTCCGGCAGCGTGACTACCGTTTCGGTGTCCGAACCTTCCGGTGTGTATACGGCATACGGGAGCAGTGCGGTATACACGCCGCTGTTGTCCTCATCCTGCTCCAATGCGGTGAGGTTCTTGCCGTATTCAATGACCACGCCGGTCTTTTGCCCGCGGTGCGAATGGAACTTCACTGTGTAGTTGTCCCACTCAAATTCACCGTGCCATTTGGAGAGCATGGAGCCTTCCGTGCCGCCGAGACACGCCCGGACGCTTTTCGGCTGCGTGACGGAAAACGCCTTTGCGTCCGAGTAGTCCGTCCAGCCCGTGAAGCGTGTATCTCCGGCAAGAAGCTGCGAGAGAATCAGCTGCGGCGAACGGCTTTCGGTGGTAAATGGCATAACGGGAACATTGGCAAGGTCATAGGAGATGTGCTGGCCGTAGATGGTGACGATGCCGTTTAAGGGTTTCGTGATGCGGTAAATACGGAATGCCTGGTCGGCGGCGGTGTCATTGGGTTTTGCCTTGATGATGCACTCCTTGGTGATTAGCCCGTAGTGCTGACCGCTGACCGGATATTTGAGTAAGCACTCGAACACACCGTTTCGCTCTTCGGTCACTTCGCAGGAAATGGTATCCGTCATCACACCAAGGCCGAATGTCGAAAAGTCCGCAGCGTTGGGCAAATAAAGCACCGGGATCATGAAAACCACCTCCTTCCGGCCATAAAAATACCACCGGGGATTTCTCCCTGGTGGTGTGATAAAAGTGATTCGTTTGTTGTTCGACAAACCGGAATTGCTCCAAGTTTTCTCGGCTGCACCTTCTTGCTCTTCGGACGAGGAGTCTCCCTCGTTCAAAGAGCTCGGTCAAATTTCTGTTTAACGATTTCTTTTTCCGGTATTCTCTGTCCCACGGATTTCCTCATGATAGAAATAATCTACGATCACCGGATGCCCCTGCGGGACTCTGCCATAAGGCATTTCATTATCCGCAAAGACACAATCATACTTCTTAGCCATTTCCTCAGCTTTTACTTCAAGTGCTTCAAAGTAGCTGCGGTTATGCTTGTTATAGATCTCGTCGTAAAGTGGTACAAGATCAGGATATTTTCCAGCAATATAATCCATAATTGTCTTTTTGAAACCGCCTCGAAGATTGAGATTTTCGAGCCAGAACAGATCGCACTGATCCTTTACCCGCTCAAAGATTGCTTCAAAATCCGTGATACCGGGGAATACCGGGGATACGAAACAGACTGTACGGATACCTGCCTCATATACCTGCTTCATAGCAGCGATACGGCGCTCAATGCTCGAAGCAGAATCCATATCATTCTTGAAATTTTCATCTAGTGTGTTGATCGACCATGAAACGGTTACACGTCCAAGCTTCTTCAGCAGATCAATATCCCGTACCACAAGATCCGACTTTGTGCAGATCAAAATATCTGCGTCACTGCCGATCAGCTGCTCCAGAAGTTTTCTGGTATTCCCGAATTGCTCCTCCTGTGGATTGTAGCCATCTGTCACAGAACCGATGACCACCCGCTGTCCGGCATATTTCTTCGGATTTTTAATTTCCGGCCAATGCTTCACATCAA
>UQWH01000012.1 GCA_900544705.1 uncultured Eubacteriales bacterium
TATTCTTCCCTCCGAAACTTTCGGCTGGATAGGTTTTTTGACAGTCTGAAAAGCCTATCCAGTCCAGCTTTTTACTCCCCGACCTGATTGCCGGTGTAAAGCTGATAGTACCTTCCCTTCTGTGCAATCAGGCTGTCGTGCGTGCCGCGTTCGATGATGCGGCCCTGCTCAAGCACCATAATGCAGTCGGCGTTGCGCACGGTGGAGAGGCGGTGCGCGATGACAAAGGTCGTCCGCCCGTGCATCAGGCCGTCCATGCCCGCCTGCACCAGCGCCTCCGTGCGGGTGTCGATGGAGGAGGTCGCCTCGTCAAGGATCAGCACCGGCGGGTCGGCCACTGCGGCGCGCGCGATGGTCAGAAGCTGGCGCTGTCCCTGCGACAGGTTCGCGCCGTCGCCGGTCAGAAGCGTGTCGTAGCCGTCCGGCAGGCGCTGGATGAAGCCGTCGGCGTTTGCGAGCTTCGCTGCCGCGATGCACTCCTCGTCCGTTGCGTCCAGACGACCATAGCGGATATTCTCCATGACCGTGCCGGTGAACAGGTGCGTATCCTGCAAAACCATGCCAAGAGAGCGGCGCAGATCGGCCTTTTTGATCTTGTTGATATTGATGCCGTCGTAGCGGATCTTACCGTCGGCAATATCGTAAAAACGGTTGATCAGATTTGTGATCGTCGTCTTGCCCGCGCCGGTGGAGCCGACAAACGCGATCTTCTGCCCCGGCGTCGCGTAGAGGTCGATGTTGTGCAGGACGACCTTTTCCGGCGTATAGCCGAAGTCCACGTCGTCAAACACCACGTCGCCAGCGAGCTTCGTGTAGGTCACGGTGCCGTCCGCCTTGTGCGGATGCTTCCACGCCCACAGGTCGGTGCGCTCCTTGGTTTCCGTCAGCGTGCCGTCCGGGGCCTCCCGGGCATTTACCAGCGTGACATAGCCGTCGTCCGTTTCGGACGGGTCGTCGAGCAGACGGAACACACGCTCCGCGCCCGCCATTGCCATAATCACGGAGTTGAGCTGCTGGCTGATCTGCGTGATGGGCTGGCTGAAATTGCGGTTCAGCGTCATAAAAGCCGCCAGCGTGCCGAGTGTCAGGCCGGCATAGCCGTTGGCCGCCAGCGCCGCACCCGCCACCACGCACAGGACATAGCTCAAATGGCCAAGCTGCGCGTTGACCGGCATCAGAATATTGGCAAAGGTATTTGCCTGACAGGAGCTGACGCGCAGTTTTTCGTTCAGCTCGCGGAAGCGGCTGAGGGTCTCCTGCTCGTGGTTGAACACCTTGACGACCTTCTGGCCCTGCATCATTTCTTCAATATAGCCGTTGACTGCACCGAGGTCCTTCTGCCGGCGGACGAAGTATTTGCCGGACTGCCCGGCGAGCTTCTTCGTCACGAAGAGCATCACCGCGACCATGACCAGCGTGATCAGTGTCAGCGGCACGTTCAGAACGATCATGCTGACCAGCACGCTCACCACGCTGATCAGGCTGGAAAAGAGATTCGGCAGGCTCTGGCCGAGGAACTGGCGCAGCGTGTCGATGTCGTTCGTGTAGATCGACATGATGTCGCCGTGGGCATGGGTGTCAAAATAGCGGATGGGCAGGCTCTGCATATGGCTGAATAGCCGGATGCGCAGGTTGCGCATCGTGCCCTGCGAAACGTTGATCATCAGCCGGTTGTACGCCCACGAGGAAAAGACGCCGATGGCGTAGACCGCGCCGACCTGCACAAGCTGCAACAGCAGCGGCCGGAAATTCGCGTCGCCGCTTTCGATCATCGGCAGGATATAGCTGTCATAGAGCTTCTGCAAAAAGAGCGTGCCGTTGAGCTGCGCCGCAACGGTGGCGATCACGCAGACGATCACGCCGAGGCAGTGCCACTTGTAGTTCTTCCAGACCTCGCCGAGCGTGCGTCCGAGGACCTTGCCCATTTTCGCGGGACGCTCTGCGGCGACGGCCTGCGGGCCGCGCGGGCCGCGGGGAGTTCTTTCTGCCATTATGCCTCACCTGCCTTTTCGTCAAAGTCGCCGCCGCCCTGTGTCTGGCCCTGCCAGACCTCTTGATAAATACGGTTGGTGGCGAGCAGCTCCTCGTGCGTGCCGAAGCCGTTGATGCGGCCCTCGTCCAGCACAAGGATTTTGTCCGCGTCCTGCACACTGGAAATTCTCTGCGCGATCACCAGCTTTGTGGTGTTCGGGATCTCCTCGCGCAGCGCGCGGCGGATCTTCGCGTCCGTCGCAGTGTCGACGGCGCTCGTGGAATCGTCCAGAATCAGGATCTTCGGCTTTTTCAGCAGCGCGCGGGCGATGCACAGCCGCTGCTTCTGGCCGCCGGAAACGTTCGTGCCGCCCTGCTCGATATGCGTTTCGTAGCCGTCCGGGAAGCTGCGGATGAATTCATCCGCACAGGCCAGCTCACAGGCGCGGCGGCATTCCTCCTCGGTGGCGTTCTTATCGCCCCAGCGGAGATTTTCAAGGATCGTGCCGGAAAACAGCACATTTTTCTGCAAAACGACGGAAACCGCGTCGCGCAGCGCTTCCAGATCATATTCGCGCACGTCGTGGCCGCCGACAAGCACCTCGCCCTCGGTGGCGTCGTACAGGCGGGAGATCAGGCTGGCCAGTGTGGACTTCGCGCTGCCCGTGCCGCCCAGGATTCCGATCGTCTGCCCGGCCTCCACGCGCAGGTTGATGTCCTGCAAAACCGGCTTGCCGCTTCCCTTTTTGCTGTAGGAGAAGGAAACATTGCGGAACTCAATGCTGCCGTCCGGGATGTCCGTCCGCGCATTTTCCGGGCTGGTCAGGTCGGCCTTTTCATTCAGCACCTCGCAGATACGCTGCGCGCTCGCAACGCTCATGCTCATCATGACGAAGATCATAGAGATCATCATCAGGCTCATCAGGATGCTGGAAACATAGCTGAACAGGCTCATGAGGTTGCCCTCGGAGAAGCCCTCGGTAACGCAGGCCTTCGCACCCAACCACGAAAGCGCCAGCATACAGCCGAACACCGTCGCGTTCATGATGGGGTTATTCAGGGTGACGAAGGACTCCGCCTTGACGAACATCCGGTAGACGGCCTCGGCCGCCTTGGAAAACTTGGCGCGCTCATAGTCCTCGCGCACAAAGGCCTTGACCACGCGGATAGCGCCGACGTTTTCCTGCACACTGGCGTTCAGGTCGTCATATTTGCGGAACACGCGGTTAAAGTGCTTCGTCGCATTCGCGATCACGAAGGACAGTGCGAGGATCAGAAACGCGATCGCAACGACGAACACCAGACTCAGCTCCGAATGGATGGAGAAGGACAGAATCAGGGCGGTGATCAGCATCGTCGGCGCGCGCACGCAGATGCGCAGCAGCATCTGATAGGACATCTGGAGATTCGACACGTCCGTCGTCAGGCGCGTGACGAGGCCCGCCGTGGAAAAGTGGTCGATGTTTGCAAAGGAAAAGGTCTGGATGTTCGTGAACATCGCGTCGCGCAGATTGGTCGCATAGCCCGTAGAGGCAATGGACGCAAAGCGCGCCGCAAGGATGCCGCAGGCCAGCGCCCCAAGCGCCACCGCGAGCATCCATCCGCCGTATTTTAAGATGGCGGCCATCCCGCCGTCGCCCTTCACGCCGTAGTCGATGATCTTCGCCATCAGGAAGGGCAGAATCATATCCGCCACCGCCTCCAGCGCCGAGAAAACCGGCGTGATGAAGGACACGGCTTTGTACTGCTTCACCTGTGCTTTCAGTGCTTTCAGTGTTTTCAGCATTGCACAGCCTCCGTTTCAAATAATATATATTTATATAAAGTATAGTGCAGGCTGCACAAATAGTCAATGCACGATTTGTGAACAATTACGAAAGCCGCCGTGGGGAACCCGCGGCGGCTTTTATTCAATGCAGCACGATTGTTTCGTCTTGCAGAGCGGCAGTCACGCTGTGCGGCGGCTCGTCCGCGGAGAGCAGACGGCTTGCCAGCGGATTTTCCAGCTCCGTCTGGATCAGGTGCCGGATCTCCCGCGCGCCGCCCGGCTGCCGCAGGCAGCGGTGCGCAATACTCTCTGCCACATCCGCTTCAAAATGCAGTTTCACGTGCAGTGCTGCCGCGCGTTCGCAGAGGGCGCGCAGCTGCTTCTCCGCGATTTTTTCCAGCTCTGCTTTTCCAAGCGGCTGAAAGGCCGCAACACAGTCGATGCGCCCCAGAAATTCCGGCGGGAAATATTCCCGCAGACTGCGAAGTCCCGGTTCCTCCGGCGCTTTTCCGAAGCCGAGGCTGCCGCGCACGCTGTTTTCACTGCCGAGATTTGAGGTCATGACGATCATGGTGTTTTTAAAGTCCACGTGCCGGCCGGTGGAGTCCGTCAGCATCCCGTCCTCCATGATCTGAAGGAGAATCCCGCAGACGTCGTGGTGCGCCTTTTCCAGTTCATCAAATAAGACAAGGCTGTACGGTCTGCGCCGCACGCGCTCGGTAAGCTCACCGCCCTCCTCGTGGCCGACGTAGCCCGGAGGCGCGCCCAACATCCGCGAGACGGCGTGTTTTTCCATATATTCCGACATATCCAGGCGGATCATAGCGCTTTCGCTCCCGTAGACCGTCTCCGCCAGCGCCTTGCACAGCTCCGTCTTGCCGACGCCGGTCGGCCCGGTAAAGAGCATGGCCGCCGTGGGCCGCTTCTGCTCGGCCAGCCCGGAACGTCCCCGCCGCACGGCCTCCGCCGCCGCGCGGACGGCGCGCTCCTGCCCAATCACGCGGGCAGAAAGCGTCTGTTCCAGCCCGCACAGGCGCTGTTTTTCGGAAAGGGACAGCATCCCGACCGGGATCCCCGTCCGGCTCGCCACCGCCTCGGCAATGTCCTGCGCCTCCACGCGCTGTGCGCCCGGCATATGCCGCCGCAGACTTTGCAGGCGGTCGCGCAGCGCGGCAGCCTGCTCATAGCGTCCGGTGCGCACTGCCTCCTGCAGCGCGCGCTCCGTCCCGGCAGAAGCATTGCCGCCCCGTTTCATCTGCGCCATCTTAGCAAGCGCCGCGCCCTCGTCCAGAAGGTCGACCGCCTTGTCCGGCAGAAATTTTTCCGTGAGATAGCGACTGGACAGGCTCACCGCAGCGTTGACCGCCTCCTCCGTGATCGCGATGCGGTGATGGGCCTCCAGCCCCGGCCGCAGACCCATAAGGATGGCCTTTGTTTCCGCCTGGGATGGCTCGCGCACCTGCACTGTCCGGAAGCGCCGCTCCAGCGCGGCGTCCTTTTCAATATACTTGCGGTACTCCGCCAGCGTCGTTGCACCGATGAGCTGCAATTCTCCCCTGCCGAGCGCGGGCTTCAGGAGGTTCGCCGCGTCGATCGCGCCCTCCGCCGCACCCGCGCCGACGAGAGTATGCATTTCGTCGACAAACAGGATGACGTTCTGTGCGCGCCGCAGCTCCGCCAGAATGTCGCGCACGCGCTCTTCAAACTCGCCGCGGTATTTTGTCCCGGCAATCACACTGGCCATATCCAGCAGATACAGCCGTTTCCCCTTGAGCTGCTCCGGTACACGACCGGCTGCGATATACTGTGCCACTCCCTCAACAATGGCCGTCTTTCCCACGCCGGGCTCGCCGATCAGCGCCGGGTTATTCTTATGCTTGCGGGAGAGAATCTGTAAAACGGTTTCGATCTCCCGCTGGCGCCCGACGATCAATTCCGTCTTGTCCGCGCGCTCAACCATGTCCACACCGAACTGATCCAAAAGCCGTAGATTCTGCATTTTCGTTTCCTTTCCGGACTGCACCGCCGCACAGAGCGCCGGCAGCAAGGCCTCCTCTGAAATTTCCGCCGCCCGCAGCAGACGGACCGCGCCGCACCGTTCACGGCACAGCATCGCCAGCAGCAGATCCTCCGGCCGGACACACCCACCGCCGGAGGCCGCCGCAATCACACGGCCGGCCTCGTTGGAAAAGCCCTGCGGCAGCCGCAGGAGCCTCGTGCCCCGGCCGCTGCCCTCCAGCAGCAGCGCAAGAAGCCGATCCGGCTGCGCGCCCTCCCATAAAAGCAGGCGGCAGGCTCTGGCCTCCGGCGTCCGCAGCAGGCCGATGAGCAGGTGCTCCGTCCCGACATAACCGTGCCCCAACGCGCCGGCGATCGCCCACGCCTGCCGGAACACCTTCTGCGTCAGCGGATCAAATTCGCTTTTTTCCAATTTTCTCCGCCTCCGTTCTCAAAAAATTCTTGCCGCGGAGCAGTATTTCTATACCTTTTTTCTTTTTTCTCCGTGGCGCAAAAATTTTTGCATTTTCCGCAGATTGGCAATTGCTTTTTTCGAAAAACATGATAGAATTAATCTATACTTATTTTATAGGAGGCTCACACTATGGCATATTTCATCACCGACGCCTGCGCAAAGTGCGGCACCTGTGCGGATAGCTGCCCGCTCGGCATCATCACCGAGGGCGACGACAAGTACGTCATCGACGCTGACCAGTGTGTCGATTGCGGCACCTGCGCTTCTGTCTGCCCGGTCGAAGCGATCGAACAGCAGTAATAACATCGTACCAAAGCGGCCGGTCTGCACAGTTTTCTGCGCAGACCGGCTGTTTTCAGGAGGAGAAGTATGCTCGAATCGCTCTGGAACGGCGTGCGGATGCTCCAGCCGGAGCGCGGCTTCCGTCTGGGGACGGACTCGGTGCTGCTGGCGGAGTTTCTGTCCCTGCCCGCAAACGCCAGCGTCGCGGACCTCGGCGCCGGCTGCGGCACGCTGGGGCTGCTGCTGTGCGCGCGCGACCCCGGCTGCACCGTCACGGGGTTGGAGCTGCGGGAAAGTGCCTGCGCGCTGGCGCAGGAAAATATCACGCTCAACGCGCTGTCCTCCCGCCTCTCCGTCCGGCAGGGCGATGTGCGCGGCATCGCGTCTTATTTTCCCGCGTGCAGCTTTGACTGTGTGATCTCCAATCCCCCCTACTTCCCCGTCGGGAGCGGAAAGGTCAGCGAGGACGCCGCCGTCGCGCGCACGGAGCTGTGCCTGAATCTCGACGAGCTCTGCGCCGCTGCCGCATGGCTGCTGCCAAGCGGCGGGCGGTTTGCCCTCGTCCACCGCCCGGAACGCCTGTGCGACCTGATCGTCAGTCTGCGCAGCCACGGTATGGAGCCGAAGCGCATCCGCTTCGTGCGCCACACGGCTGCCGCTCCTGTCTGTCTGGTTCTGATCGAAGCCCGGCGCGGCGGCCGCCCCGGCCTCGCTTACGAGCCGGATTTCATCGAATTTCACGCGGACGGCTCGGAAACGGACGCCTACCGCGCCGCCTATCACAGAAAAGGAGCCACACCATGACACTCTACCTCGTCCCCACCCCCATCGGCAATCTCTCGGACATCTCCGACCGCTGCCGCGAAACGCTGCAAAGCGTGGATTTTATTGCCGCGGAGGATACGCGCGTCACGCTGCGCCTGCTCAATCACATGGGGATCAAAAAGCCCCTTGTCAGCTACTACGAGCACAACAAGGAGGTCAGCGGGCCGAAGATCGTCGAGCGGCTGCTGGCGGGCGAGAGCTGCGCGCTGGTCACGGATGCCGGTTCCCCGGCCATCTCCGACCCCGGCGAGGATCTGGTGCGGCTCTGCGCCGAGGCGGGCGTGACCGTCACGGCCATTCCCGGCCCGTGCGCTGCGATCACCGCGCTGAGCATCTCCGCGCTGCCGACGGGTCGGTTCACCTTTGAGGGCTTCCTTTCCACCGCAAAAAAGAGCCGCTTTGCCCATCTGGATTCCCTGCGGGCAGAGCAGCGCACAATGATTTTTTATGAAGCGCCGCACAAACTGACCGGGACGCTGGCCGACTTGCGGCAGGTATTCGGCGGAACGCGCCGCATCTGCCTCTGCCGGGAGCTGACGAAGCTGCACGAGGAGGCGCTGCGCATGACGCTGGACGAGGCCGTCGCCTACTATGAATCGCAGGCGCCGCGCGGCGAGTACGTCCTCATCGTCGAGGGCGCCCGGGAAGCGGCGGAACCGGCAGTCACGCAGGACGACGCCGTCGCGCGTGTGCAGGCGCTGATCACGCAGGGCTACAGCAAAAAGGACGCCGTCCGGCAGGTCGCCGCCGAAACGGGCTTCCCGAAAAACGCACTGTATGACGCCGTACTGAAACAGTAAAAATTGATCGCCGGACAAAGTTCTTGTCCGGCGATCTTTTCAGCTTGTCAGAAAAGTCCATTTGGACTTTTCTGACAAGCTGCCTGCAAAATTGCAAAATCTGAATTTTGTATTTTTATTTTGCAATTTTGGTCGCTGCGGCGGGTTATTGAACGCGAAAGGGAACCCATCTCCGCGCCAAGTGCCGCCGCTACGCGGCGGTTGCGCTCCGAAACGCCTCGCTGCGGCTCGGTGTGACGGTTTCCTTTCACTCTTTCCTTCCCTCCGTAGCTTTAAGTCGGATAGATTATTTTGACAAGCTGTTGATCTTATTTTTCTGCTGCGCGGATGGTGACGTCTCCGCTGATGCCCTCAAAGGAGATCTCCGCCGCGCCGTCGCCGCAGATGTAGGTTTTGTCCTGCATGGAAACAGTAAAGCCCTCCACGTTCACCTTACTGCTTACACCGTCCTGCTTGAGGGTAAAGCCCGCGTCCTTCGGCAGAACCAGAAGGCAACTTCCGCTGACCGCGTCCATCGACACCTCCCGCGGCGTCACACTCGTTTCTACGCTGAGGCGGCCGGAAACGGTGTCCATATCCACCGCGCGGACGCTGCCGTTCAGCGTCGCTGATCCGGAGGCACTGTCCACGGAAATCTCGCCCAGTGTGCAGTTTTCCGCATGAAAATCAGCGCTTGCCGCGTCGACATCCATCATTTCTGCACGGCAGTTCTTCAGGGTCACATTGCCGGAAGCCGTGTCGACGCTCAATTCCGTCACTGTCAGATCCTCAATTTGCAGCGTCGCGCTGGCACTGTCGCACTCCAGCTTATCAAGCGCTGTGAGCCCTTCCGGAATCAGCAATTCTAATGTTTTCTTTAGCGACTCTTTGATGAACAGGCCGCTTTTACATTCATGGATGGTCAGCTTTCCGTTTTCCACCTTCCAGCGCAGGCGCTTTGCCTCGCTGTTTCCTTCCGACTCGCGCAGGATGAGCTGATCGCCGTTATACGGCTTCACCGTTACCGAGCCGGAGGCCCAGTTGAGGTCGATCTCGCGGATTGATCTACTCACCACACTGTCCAGCTCCGCGCTGCCGATGTTGTAGCTGTTTTCATTGTCATATTTATCGAGATCGATAAAAAACCTGCCCGTTTCCTCCTTAAATTCCCGGATGCCGGGAAGCGCCCGGAATACCTCTATGCTCAGCACTCCCGCAAGCAGGATCCCCGTCAGCAGCACTGCCACGATGGAGCAAATAACGATCTTGGTAATTGCTTTTCCTTTCATTGTTTTCCTCCTGTTGCAAGCGTGAAAATCCCGCTCAGAACGCCGGTCAGCGCCGCACAGATCGGGAAGACCAGCCATGTGACCATCCACGCGCCGCTCGCGGCGGAGATTTTCAGATAAATGGCCACCGCCGCCAGAAGCATCAGACCCTCAATGAACTTTTTCAGGCCGTACCTGCCCTTTGCCATGTAGACGATACCGGTGATGACGTCGCCGACCGCGCCGGCCGCGATGAAAATGACCCATGCCACATACCAGTAGCCGGCGAAGCCCGCCGCAAGGAACAGTCCCACCGCAGCAAGCCAGTACAGAGGCGTGAGCACACCGCGCAGGATCTTCACCGCAGAGCTTCGCTCCTCCTGCACAGGAACCGCCGGCGCTGCCTGCTCAGCGGGCTGCACGGGCACGCCCTGCGGCGCGGAAGCCTTCGGCGCTGCCGGCTTTTCCCGGCCGCCGCTGAGGATGATCAGCGCAGTCGCCGCAGCGATCATCAGAAACATCAGGCTCACTCCCAGCGCCTCCGGCCAGCCCATCTCATCTGCAACGGCGGGCGGCACGACGCACAGGATATACAGCGCAATGGCAATCGCCACGCAGACGCGGCGAGAGCTTTTTTTCTCCTTCTTGGGTTTGCGGTAAGCCGCCAGCAGCTCGTCCGTATCGCCTATGCTCATCACGGCAACATTATACGCGACCGTTTCCGACACGCCTCTGGCGCACTCCTCGTCATAGCGATCCAGCGTATTCTGCAAGATCTCCTCCCGCAGCTCCTGCACCTCAGGCGTATTCGGTATTCCTTCAAAAATGCTGTTTACATAGCAGATCAGCTTATTTCGCATTTTGCATCCCCTCCCAATTCTATCAGCTTGTCGATGATCTCCTTCGCAGTGTCCCAGGTCTGCACCTGCTCACGATAGGCCGCGCGCCCGGCGTCCGTAATGCGGTAATAGCGCCGCCGCGCGCCGGTGGCCTCCTGCCCCCAATACGAAGTGATCTGCCCCATCTCCTCCAACCGCTTGAAGGCCGTGTATAATGTGGCTTCCTTCAGCTCATAGCGGTCGTCGGAAATTGCCCGGATCGTCTTGTTGATCTCGTAGCCGTAGCTGTCGCGCTGCATGAGCTGCGCCAGAATAATGGTTTCCGTATGGCCTCGGATCAGGTCCGCTGCAATCAACATCTGCACACCTCCCGGTTTCATTTTCCACGATGCTGTCGTACTGCTTTCCTTTGTGGCTCTACTATAGCACGAGATACCTCATCTGTCAAGGTATCTCAGCAAAATTTTTTGTACGTTTCGATGCAAGATTTCAGGGAGGTTTTTCTCCGGAATTTCCTGCAAAACAAAAAAGGCCCGCGCATCCTTGCGGATGCGCGGGCTGAAAAAGGGGGAAAAAGGGGAGAAAAACATGAAAATAGCAAATTTATTTACGGAAGCATATTCCACGGGAAACCCCAGCCGCTTCTGTCGTTCGACTCTGAGGAATCCTCACTGCTCTGCGACGGCTGCTGTGCCGCTTCCGTTGTGGTGTCCGTGGACTGCGGCTTCTCGCCGAAGGTCACGGTCACTTCCATCGTCTTGCCGGAGCGGTAGATCGTCAGGGTCGCCTGGTCGCCCGCACGGTAGGACTTGAGCGCTGCGGACAGTTCGTCGATCGACTTGACCGTCGTGTCGTCCACTGCGGTGATGATGTCATAGCGCTGCAGCCCGGCCTTTTCGCCGCTGCCGCCTGCTTCAACGGAATTGACCAGAACGCCCTGCGGGAAACCATAGTTTTCCGCATCCGTTGCGGAAACGTTGCCCGCCGTGATGCCGATGTAGGCGCGGTTCGTCACTCTGCCGTTCGTGCGCAGGTCGTCAAGGATGGCCGTCACGTCGTCGATCGGGATGGCAAAGCCGATACCCTCGATGGTCGTGCCGGAATTGGTCGTGCCGGAGTACTTTGCGGTAGTGATGCCAACGACATTGCCGTTCATGTCAAACAGCGGGCCGCCGGAGTTGCCGGAGTTGATGGCCGCGTCGATCTGCATCATATTGATGGGGCTGCCATCGGTATTGATATAACGGTCGAGTGCACTGACATAACCGACCGTCATGGTGTTGGTCAGTTCGCCCAGAGGGTTACCGATGGCCGCGACCTCGTCGCCCACACGCAGCGCGGAGGAATTGCCGAGCTGCACGGTCGCAAGGTTTTCTGCATTGATCTTGATGAGGGCAACATCGCTGTCCTCCTCGTAGCCGATGACCGTCGCGTCGTAGGTCTCGCCGCTGTTCATGGTGACGGTCAGCTTGCTTGCGTTCTTGACGACGTGATAGTTCGTCAGAATCTCGCCGTCGGCGGAGATCACAAAGCCGGTGCCGGAGCTTGCCGTCGAGGTGATCTGGCCGAACACGTTGGTCGTCGCCTGATTGGAGATGCTGACGACTGCGGCCACGTTCTGTGCATAGATCTCAGCAGGAGTAAACTGCGTGGAAGGATTCCTCGTCTGCACGACCTGCGTGGATTCGGAAGGGGTCGTCGCCGTCTGGCTTTCCGAGGGTTTCTGGTTCATGGACACGTCGTTTTTATACAACGTGTGCATCACGCTGCCGACGATCGCACCGCCTGCGGCGCTGCCGACCAGCGCACAGCACAGAGCCACGACTGCGATTCGCAGGCCCCAGTGCTTTTTCTTCGGAGTCTTTTTCTGAGGCGGTGCAGAATGCTGCGGCTGCGCCTGATAGGGGTTGTAGGCCTGATAGGTCTGATAGGATTGATACGTCTGTTCGTTGTTATATTGGGGAGTTTCCGGTGCGGAAGACTGCGGCTGTTCGCTCTGCGGCTGTTCCTGCGCCGAAGATTCTGTATCGAAGTTCTGATAGTCTTCGTTCATGGTGTTCAGCTCCTTTGTTTACTTGCTTTTGATGGTTTCATCATAAGGTCGGGATGTTACCAAAGTGTGACGTTCCGGAAAACGAATTAAAAACAATCGGGACTGCGAAAACGCAGTCCCGATAATATTAGCTCAAATATCTTTCTTTCAGCGTGGACACCATATCCATGTAGGCCGCGCAGCAGTCCTCCGGGCGGTTTTCCTGAATTGCCCGATAGCAGGGTGCCAGCCAGCGGCGGCGGATCTCGTCGTAGCATGCGGCGGAATCATCGCAGTATTCCACGCAGGCCACGATGGCAGGCGCGATGTCATAATACTCGCCGATGAGCGCCTCGCCCTGCGGCTGCGCACGCAGCCAGCCGTCACGGAACGCACGGAAGGCCGTCAGCTCGGCACAGTCGTCCGGCTTTCCTTCATGCAGGCAGGTCGCCGTGGTGATGAAGCAGAACCTGAACTTTTTGAAGCCGCCGACCAGTGTATCATAGTCGCCGGGCTTCCAGTCCTCCTTGGGATAACGCTCGCGCCACGCGGCGTTGAGCATCTTACCAAAGGGGTCGGCCACGCTGAGCTTCATTTTGCGCATACAGGTCGTAAAGAAGATCGCCAGCACAACCTTGGTTTCAAAGAATACCTCATTTCGGCGGCTCTTTTTCTCCCAGCGGGGGTCGCTTTCCATATGCGCCGTAATGTCCGCCATCAGTTCGTCGCAGACGCCTTGCAGCATCTCTCTGCGTGCTGGCTCGTTTTCCGGCGTGCACGCCTCCAGCCGCTCAAAAACCGCTCCGTTTTCCGTTTCATAGGCTTCAAACGCAGGAAAAAACTCGTGCTTGCTCAGCCTTTTATAATAATCCGGATAGTTCAGAGCCGCTGCCGCCAGCTTCTCCCGCAGGTACTGCATATCCTCCGCAGAACACTCCAGCCGCTCTTTCAGCGGCGCAAGCAGAATTTCCGTGCGCATCCGTTCGCCGCAGTACAGGCAGGAAAACTCCTCTAATTCCGCCGGGATCTCCAAGGGCTTTCCACAGTGTGGGCAATTGCCTCTGATCATTTCGGACATAACCACCACTCCTTTTGCGTCTATTCTTCCATATTTTTCGCCGTGTGTCAACCGCAAGCGTCCAACTTTTTCTCAAACGCCCACATTTTTTTGCCGCGGCAGGAAATACTACCGGAGAAAAGAGGCGACAGATATGGAATCCTTCGTTTGCAGCACCCGGCTCTGTTTCGGGGAAAACGCATTGCAGGCTTTACAAACGCTCGGCGCAAAGCGCGCCTTTCTGATCACGGATCCGTTCTTCACAAAGAACGGAACGGCGCAGCGCATCCTCTCCCTGCTTCCCGATGCGGAAACGGAAATCTTTGACCAAGTCGGCGGCGAACCGACCCTGGCCATGGTCGCACAGGGTGTCGACCGGCTGCAAAAATTCCGGCCGGATACCCTGCTGGCGCTGGGCGGCGGCTCGGCAATCGACTGCGCCAAGGGAATTCTGTCCCTCGCACAGTCGGAGGCACGGCTCGTGGCCATCCCCACGACCTCCGGCACCGGCTCCGAGGTCACGTCCTTTTCCATTCTGACGCACGAGGGCGTCAAGCACCCGCTCATTGACGAGGCGCTCCGGCCGCAGCTCGCCATTCTGGACGACTCCCTGCTGCGCGCGCTTCCGAAGGGTCTGATCGCAGACGCGGGTATGGACGTCCTGACGCACTGTCTGGAGGCGATTGCCTCCAAAAACGCCACCGTCTTTACCTCCGCACTGGCTTCTGCCGCCTTCCGCACAACGCTGGAGCAGCTGCCCGCCTCCTATGCAGGCGACATCTCCGTGCGCGGCCGCATCCATGAAGCTGCGTCCATGGCGGGCATCGCCTTCGACAACGCCGGACTCGGCGTATGCCACGCGCTTTCGCACGCACTGGGTGGCGCGTTTCACCTGCCGCACGGGCGGCTGAACACCATTCTGCTTCCGCCCGTGCTCCGCTTCAATGCGCCCGCCGCGCCCTATGCCGCCCTTGCCGCCTACTGCGGCCTGAGCGGCGCACGCGGGCTGATCTTCGCCGTACAGCGCCTGCGCCGCCGTCTGGAGCTGCCGGAAACACTCACCGCCGCGGGGCTAGAACGCAGCGAGGTGCTCGCAAAGGCGGACGCGCTCTGTGCCGCCGCGCTGGCCGATCCCTGCCTTGCCGCCAATCCCCGACCCGTCACGGCAGGCGATCTGCACCGGCTTCTGGAGGCCGCGCTATGAACTCTATTCTCTCCGTTGGCATCGACATCGGCACCACAACGACACAGCTCATTTTCTCCCGGCTGACCATTCAGAATAAGGGCGCCGCGTTCAGCGTTCCGGAATTTGCCATCACGGAAAAGGAAATTCTCTACCGCAGCAAGATCCACTTCACTCCCCTGCGGTCTGACACGGTGATCGACGCCGAGGGCGTGCGGAAGATCATTGACGAGGAATACGCCGCCTCCGGCATTTCCAAAGCTGACATCCGCACCGGCGCGATCATCATCACCGGGGAAACCGCGCGCAAGGAAAACGCCCGCGACGTCCTGAATGCGCTTTCCGGCTACGCCGGGGACTTCGTCGTGGCCACCGCCGGGCCTGCGCTGGAAAGCGTGCTGGCCGGAAAGGGCTCCGGCAGTCAGGACTATTCACGCGCGCATAACTGCGCCGTTCTGAACCTCGACATCGGCGGCGGCACGACAAACCTTGCGCTGTTTGACTGCGGCCGGCTGGTCGACACCGGCTGTCTGAACGTCGGCGGGCGGCTGATGAAATTTGACGAAGCCGGGCGCGTGCAATACGTATCTCCCGTATTGCAGCCGTTTTTCACGTTTCCTATCGGCGAGCTTACCCCGCCCGGCGCACTGGAAAAAGTAACCGCGCTTCTCGTGCGGATTCTGGAAGAGGCCGTCGGCCTGCGTGAAAAAAGCCCCGAGCTGGAGCATTTCATCACGGACAAGCTGCCGAAACTCTCCGGCCGGGCACTGCTGTCCTTTTCCGGCGGCGTGGCCGATCTGATCGAGCACTCCCCCACCGAATCGCTGCGCTACGGCGACCTCGGCGTGCTGCTCGGCCGCGCCATCGCCGCCTCCGCTCTGTGCCGGGAGCAGTACCTGCGCGCAAAGGAGACCATCCGCGCCACCGTGATCGGCGCGGGCAGCCACACAACGGAGCTGTCCGGCAGCACGATCTTCTATGACCGCGTGCAGTTCCCGCTGAAAAATCTCCCCGTCGCCGCGCTTACGGCGGAGGAAGAGGCGCTCCCCGCCGCCGAACTCTCCGAGGTCGTCCGGCGGCGCATGGCGATCTTCTCACCGGACGGAACGCCCGTCACGGGCGTCCTTGCCCTGCACGGACGTCCGAATGTCAGATTTTCGGAATTATGTAAACTTGCAGACGGAGTCGCGCTCGGTCTGCGTCCCCACGCCGAAGCCGGTCTGCCCCTGATCGTCGCAGCCGCGGCGGACATGGGTAAGGCGCTTGGGCAGGCCGTCGGGATGCTGCTGCCGAACGCACCACTCATCAGCCTGGACGGCGTGCGGCTGCCGGACGGGGCATATCTGGACATCGGCGCGCCGGTCGCAGGCGGTCAGGTGCTGCCCGTCGTGATCAAAACGCTGATATTGTAATAAGGAGGGAACCCATGAAGCTGAAAACGCTGCTTTTTGGAAAAACCTATGAATTCCGCGATCTCAAGGATGTGCTTGCCAAGGCAAACGAGGAAAAATCCGGCGACAAGCTGGCAGGCGTCGCCGCAGAGAGCGCCGAGGAGCGCGTCGCGGCAAAGGTCGTGCTGTCCGAGGTGCTGCTGTCCGAGCTGCGGGAGCATCCCGTCGTTCCCTACGAGGAAGACGAGGTCACGCGCATCATTCAGGACGACCTGAACGAACGCATTTATAACGAGATCAAGGGCTGGACGGTTTCTCAGCTGCGCGAGTGGCTGCTCGACGAAGCCACGACCAGCGCGCAGATCCGCCGCATTTCCCGCGGGCTGACGAGTGAGATGATCGCCGCCGTCTGCAAACTCATGAGCAATCTCGACCTCATCAGCGCCGCGAAGAAGATCACCGTCACCGCCCACTGCAACACGACCATCGGCCTGCCGGGAACGCTCTCCTGCCGCTTGCAGCCGAACCATCCGACGGACGACATCGACGGCATCACCGCCTCTTTGGTCGAAGGGCTGAGCTACGGCGCGGGCGACGCAGTGCTGGGGCTGAACCCGGCGGGCGACAGCGCCGAGAGCGTCAAGCGCGTGCTCACGCGCTTTGAAGAGATCAAGCAGAAGCACGCCATCCCCACGCAGACCTGCGTGCTGGCACACGTGACCACCCAGATGCGCGCAATCGAAGCAGGCGCGCCAGCCGACCTCATTTTCCAGTCCATCGCCGGTTCACAGAAGGGCAACGAGGCCTTCGGCTTCTCCGGCGATACGCTGGCTGCCGCGCGGCAGCTCGCGCTGACGCAGGGCACCGCCGAGGGGCCGAACGTCATGTACTTTGAAACCGGACAGGGCTCCGAGCTCTCCAGTGAGGCGCACCATGGAGCCGATCAGGTGACGATGGAAGCACGCTGCTACGGCTTTGCCCGGCGCTACCAGCCGTTTCTGGTCAACACGGTTGTCGGCTTCATCGGTCCGGAATATCTCTACGACGCGCGTCAGGTCATCCGTGCCGGTCTGGAGGATCACTTCATGGGCAAGCTGACGGGCATCCCCATGGGCTGTGATGCCTGCTACACCAACCACATGAAGGCCGATCAGAACGATATAGAGAATCTATCCGTCCTTCTGACCGCCGCGGGCTGCACCTACTTCATGGGCATCCCGCACGGCGACGACGTGATGCTCAACTATCAGACCACGGGCTTCCACGAAACGGCGACGCTGCGCGAGCTGTTCGGTCTGACGGCGATCCCGCCCTTCCAGCGCTGGCTGGAGAAGATGGGCTTTGTGGAAAACGGGAAGCTGACAAAAAAGGCCGGCGACGGCTCGGTGCTGCTGTGAGGAGGCCGGAATGAATAAGGAAGAACTGAAAACCATCGTGGCGCAGATGCTCCGTGAAATGGACGCAAGCCGCCCGGAGCCGGCGGTCAAGGCCAGCGAATACAAACCCGAGCAGTCCGAAGCGGAAACCGGTGTGCTGCCGGACATCACCGCCGTCGACCTGCGGCAGCAGTACCTCGTCGAGCAGCCGCACGACGGCCGCGCCTTTCTCGCGCTGAAGGCCAAAACGCCCGCGCGCATCGGCCTCGGCCGGGCGGGCACGCGCTACAAAACCGCGACGCTCCTGCGCTTCCGCGCCGACCATGCCGCCGCGCAGGACAGTGTATTTTCCCTCGTGGACGAAGCCTTCTATCGCGACAACGGTCTGATCTTCGTCAAGACCGAGTGCCGCGACAAGGACGAATATCTGACGCGGCCCGATCTCGGCCGTCGCTTTGACGCAGAGAATCAGGCGATCATTCAGAAGTACTGCAAGGGGCAGCGCGTGCTGCTTCTGATCGGAGACGGGCTGTCCTCCGCGGCGATCGAGGCAAACGCCCTCGACTGCGCCGCTGCCATCCGGCAGGGATTAAAAAGCTATGGGATCGAAACCGGTCCATCGCTGTTCATCCAGTTCTGCCGTGTAGGCGCCTCCGATCACATCGGCGACCTGACCGGCTGCGAGCTGGTGTGCCTGCTCGTGGGAGAGCGCCCCGGCCTCGTGACAAACGAGTCCATGTCCGCCTATCTCACCTACAAGCCGCACCGCGGCATTTCCGAATCCAAGCGGACGGTCGTGTCCAACATCCACCGGCAGGGCGTTCCGGCAGTCGAAGCAGGCGCGCACATTGCCTCGCTCATCGACCGGATCCTCAAGCAGAAGGCCTCCGGCATCGACCTTGCGGAGGCGGCGACATGACAGGTGATCGGATCCCCGTAAAAATTCTCAGCACACGCATCATTCCGAACGTCAGCCCGGCACTTCGCCGCGCACTGGGGCTGAGCGATCGCCACCGCGCCGTCGGACTGATCTCGACGGACTGCGACGACGCGACCTATATCGCGCTGGACGAGGCGACCAAGGCCGCCAATGCGGACGTGGTCTACGCGCGCAGCTTATATGCCGGCGCGGCAAACGCCACGACAAAGCTGGCCGGCGAGGTCATCGGAATTCTCGGCGGCGAGAACCCCTCCGACGTTCTGAGCGCCATGCAGAGCACCGTGCGTTTTCTGGAAAGCGGCATCGGCTTCCGCGCCGCAAACGACGCGGGCGACATCGTGTATCTTGCCCACTGCGTGGCAAGCTGCGGCAGCTACCTTGCGCGGCTCGCGCACGTCCCGGCCGGGCAGGCGCTTGCCTATCTGATCGCGCCGCCGGTAGAGGCCGTCGTCGCGCTGGACGCGGCGCTGAAGGTTTCGGACGTGGAGCTGACGGAATTCTTCGCCCCGCCAAGCGAAACCAACTTTGCCGGCGGACTTCTGACCGGCACGCAGTCGGCCTGTCAGGCGGCCTGCGAAGCCTTTGCGCAGGCGGTGCGCGCCGTTGCGCAATCACCCATTGAACGAGGAGGAAGCTATGGAACTTGACCGTGATCTGCTCTCCCGGCAGCAGACGCGCCGCCTGATTGAAGAAGCGGCGCGCGCATGGGAGGAGCTGAAGCACTTTGATCAGCAGAAAATCGACCGGATCGTTGCCGCCGTCGCCAAGGCCGGCGAGGAAAACGCCGCGCTTCTTGCACGCATGGCCTGCGAGGAAACCGGTTTCGGCAATGTCGAGGACAAAACGACCAAAAATCTCTTCGCCTCCCGGCGTGTATTCGAGGCCATCCGGGACATGAAAACCGTAGGAATCCTGCGCGAAGATAAGGAAAACCGCGTCTGGGACGTCGGCGTGTCCGTCGGCGTGATCGCGGGCATCGTTCCCTCGACGAACCCGACCTCCACAGTGATCTACAAGACGATGATCGCCCTCAAGGCCGGAAGCCCCATCGTTTTCTCGCCGCATCCCAATGCGGTGAAATGCACCGCCAAGGCCGCCGAGCTGGTTGCGCAGGCGGCATATGCGGCTGGCTGCCCCAAGGGCGCGGTCGGCTGTATTCCCACCCCCACGATGGATGCCGTCAACGAGCTGATGCACCACGAGCAGACCAAGCTCATTCTCGCGACAGGCGGCGGTGCCATGGTCCACGCGGCCTATTCCTCCGGCAAGCCCGCCATCGGCGTGGGCGCGGGCAACGGCCCGGCCTATATCCACAAATCCGCCGACATTCCCAAGGCCGTTTCAGACATCATCCGCTCCAAAACCTTCGACAACGGCACGGTCTGCGCCTCGGAGCAGAGCGTGATTCTGGAAAAATGCTGCGCCGACCGCGTCCGGGAAGAATTCCGCGCGCGCGGCTGCTACTTCCTAAATACCGAGGAAGCGGCCAAGGTCGCAAAGCTCCTGCTGCGCCCGAACGGCACGATCAACCCGAAGGTCGTCGGCAAGACCGCGCATGAGGTCGCCGTGCTCGCCGGGCTGACCGGCGTCCCGGAGTCTACCCCCGTCCTGATCGCACGCGAAACGGAGGCCGGCCCCACGCGGCCCTATTCCCGCGAAAAGCTCTGCCCCATTCTCGCATTTTTCATCGAGGAGGACGAACACACCATCCTCAAGCGCGTCTGCGAGGTGCTCTACGGCGAGGGTGCCGGCCACACCTTTGCCATCCACGCGCAGGACGAGGCGGTCATCCGCCGCTTTGCACAGGAGGTGCCGGTCTCCCGTTTTCTGGTCAATACGCCCGCCTCTCTGGGCGGCATCGGCGCGAGCACCAACCTCTTCCCCGCGCTGACGCTGGGCTGCGGCGCGGTCGGCGGCAGTTCCTCATCCAATAATATCGGCCCCCTGGATCTGATCAATCTCCGCCGCGTCGCGTGGGGCGTGCGTGAAATAGGCAAAAGCGGGCAAACTAAGCCCGACGCTCCGCTGGATCCCGCGCTCATCGACGCACTGACGGAGCAGATCCTGAAAAAACTACTGTAAATCGGAGGAAACAACAATGGTCAATACGAATGCGCTGGGTATGGTGGAAACGCGCGGCCTCGTCGCCGCGATTGAGGCCGCGGACGCGATGGTCAAGGCGGCCAATGTGCAGTTGGTCGGCAAGGAACAGGTCGGCGGCGGCCTCGTGACCGTAATGGTGCGCGGCGACGTCGGCGCGGTCAAGGCGGCGACGGACGCCGGTGCGTCCGCCGCGGAGAAGGTCGGAGAGCTGATCTCCGTGCACGTCATTCCGCGTCCGCACACGGAGGTGGACGTCATTCTGCCCAAGGGACGTGAAAGCGTCCAGACGGAGAGCTGATGCTCCACACGGAGGAAACCGTCCGCGCTGGCATCCGTGTCAAGGACGGCTCGCGGGTGTATTACCTGCCGGAGGGCGACCGTCTGACTCCCTCCGCGCGGGACTGGCTGCGCAATGAAAATGTGCGCATTCTCCGCCCGCAGGACGCCCCGCCAAAGGTCTACACGACGCTCTCCGGCGGCACGCTGACGGGAAAACCGGAGCACATGACCCATCTTTACGGCAATGTTCTGATCCCGAAGGATCACCCGCGCATCGCCTTCCGCGGCATGATAGACGCGCTGGAGGCGGAAATTCTGCTCTGCCAGAGCACGGCGGCACAGGAAAAGCATACGGAGCTTGTGCGCGCACTTCAGGAGATTCTGGACTTCGTCCGCAGCCTCATCCGCGCGGACGTGCTGGGCGAGCCGGTGGCCGAGGTGAAGCTCTGCGGTCTGGACGCGCAGGCGCTGCGCGAACACAGCCACCATCCGGAAAAATACTACGGCCAGCCGCATTTCATGCCGTCTTACACAGACGGCCCCACTCTTTTGCAGCTCAACCGGGTGCGCACGCTCGTGCGGCAGACGGAGCTTGCCTGCTACCGCGCCTTTTCCGACCGCGACGGCGCGGTCACGCGGGAGGACATGATCCTCGCGCTCAACCGGCTGTCCAGCCTTTGCTGGATCCTGATGATCCGGTGCAAAGCAAATCAACTCTGAATCGGGAGGAACCACCATGCAGGAGCTTTCGCAGCGCGTCGCGCAGGCGCTCATGCAGCGCCTTTTCATAGAACTGGAGGCCTCCGGCCGTCATGTGCACCTGACACGTGAAGCGGCGCTCGCCCTCTTCGGCCACGGCCTGACGGAAAAGCGTCCGCTGTCGCAGCCGGGACAATTCGTCTGCAACGAGCGCGTCAGCCTCGTCATGCCGCGCGGCCGGTTTGACAATGTCGCCGTCCTTGGCCCGGAACGGCCACAGTCGCAGGTGGAGCTTTCGCTGACCGACTGCGTCACACTGGGGCTGAAGGCTCCCGTGCGGCTGAGCGGCAAGGTGGAAAACACACCCGGCATCGTACTCGTCAACGGGACGCGCGAGGTTTTCCTTCCCTCCGGCGTGATCGTGGCGCAGCGCCACATCCATATGACGCCGGAGGACGCGGCGGCGCGGGGCGTGAAGGATCGCGACGTCGTGCGGCTGCGGGTTTTCACCGCCCGGCCGCTCGTTTTTGAGGATGTGGTCGTGCGGGTCAGCCCGGACTTTCGCACCTATGCCCATCTGGACTACGACGAGGCCAACGCCTGCGGCTTCGTCAAGGGCGATCTGGGGATGCTCGTGCCATGAACGAAAAGCTGATCGAGGAGGTCGCAGCCGAGGTGCTGCGCCGCCAGCAGCAGACGCAGCGCACCGCGCTTCTGATTGGGAAAAAGCCCCCGCAGGCGATGGGCTGGCGCTATGTTCTGTCCGGGGAGGCAGACGCCGTCCTAATCGGTTCGCTTTCCGCCGGGCAGCTCCTGCAATTTCCGGACGAGGTCTGCGCCGACGCGCTTCTTTCCGGCAAGCCCGTTTTTCTCTGGGAGGGCGGGCTGGAATACCGCCGCCACGCCCGCACCGCCAACCGTGTGCTCTGGGGAAAGCTTCTCGCCGCCGAGCGGCAGTTAAAGCAGTTCGGCGTGCAGTTCCTCGGAAGCTCGGCAAGCCCGCTGCTGACCGCCGCAGAGGCGCGCCGCCTGCTTGCCGCCGGAACGCTTCCGCCCACCGGGCAGAGGATGACTCCGCTCGCGCGGGACATTCTGGAGGGCAAGGCATGAAGGTTGGCACTGTGACCGGCCCGGTCTGGGCAACAAAAAAGTGCCCCGCGCTCACGGGGCAGATTCTGCTGTCCGTCCACTCGGAGGGGCAGGAATTCATTGCGGCGGATCTTGTCGGCGCGGGCAAGGGCGACCGGGTCATCCTCGCCTTTGGCGGCGCGGCGCGGATGGGGCAGGAGACCGTCCCGGTGGACGCCGCAATCATTGCAATTCTGGATGAAATGAGGGAAGGCCATGTCCGTTGACGGCATCATTCTCTGGCTGATGGCCATATTCATGCTGCTGGGCGCGCTCGACCGCATGGCGGGCGGACGCTTCGGTCTCGGCAAACAATTTGAAGAAGGAATTCTGGCGATCGGCTCGCTGGCGCTGTCTATGCTTGGTATTCTGACGCTTGCGCCTGTGCTGGCGCGGCTGCTGCGGCCGGTCCTCGTGCCGGTCTACGGCTTTCTGGGCGCGGATCCGGCCATGTTCGCCGGGACCATTCTCGCCAACGACATGGGCGGCGCGCCGCTGGCTGCGGAGCTGGCACTGACGGAGGAGGCCGGGCAGTTCGGCGGTCTGATCGTCGGCGCGATGCTGGGCGCGACCGTCGTCTTTACCATTCCGGTCGCGCTGGGGATTCTGGAAGAAGCCGACCGCCCGGCGCTGGCCAAGGGCGTGCTGGCGGGCGTCGTCACCATTCCCATCGGCGCGCTGGCCGGCGGCCTGACGGCGGGCTTTCCCATTTTGATGCTTTTAAAAAACCTCATTCCCATCGTGCTGTTTGCCATCCTGATCGCGCTGGGCCTGTGGAAATTCGAGCGCGGCATGATCCGCGGATTCATCGTCTTCGGAAAGATCATTCTGATCGTGATCACGATCGGCCTTGCCGCGGCAGTCTTTCAGGAGCTGACGGGCGTCACTCTCATTCCCGGCATGGCGCCGCTGTCTGAGGGCGTGGAGGTCGTGGCGGGCATCGGCTTCGTGCTGGCGGGCGCCTTTCCGCTCGTGTTTGCCCTCACCAAAATTCTGAAAAAGCCGCTGCTCAGGCTCGGTGGTCTTCTCGGCATCAACGACGTTGCCGCCGCCGGGATGCTCGCCAGCCTTGCCAATTCCATTCCCATGTTCGGCATGATGAAGGACATGGACGCGCGCGGCAAGATCGTCAACGTCGCCTTTGCCGTTTCCGCGGCATTCGTTTTCGGAGATCATCTGGGCTTCACGGCTGGCTATGCGCCGAAGATGCTCGTGCCGGTCATCGTGGGCAAACTGACCGGCGGCGTGACCGCGGTCTGCGCGGCACTGCTTCTGACAAGGGGGAAAGCATATGGACAGAGCGCAGCTTGAGCAGCTGATTCGTCAGGTTCTGGCGGAAAAGCTGGGAGAAAATCCGGTCAAATTCTTTACGTCGGATTACCGTATGGCGGAATCCGACCGGCTGGACACCGGCAATCCCGCCGACCGCGTTTTTACGCACGACCTTCTCTCGCTGGAGGATTCGCCCCGGCTTGGGCTGGGGCTGATGACGATGGAGCGCAGCGACTTTGCCTGGACGCTGCACTACGACGAGATCGACTACGTGTTGGAGGGAACGCTGACCATCCGCACCGCACAGGGCGAGGTCACGGCCCGCGCGGGAGAGGGCGTGTTCATCCCGCGCGGCACGGAGATCCATTTTTCCGCGCCGGAGCACGCGCGCTTTCTCTATGTCACCTATCCTGCCGACTGGCAGAACCAAAAATAAGACAGGCGGGCACTAAGGTGCCCGCCTGTCTCAGCTTGTCAAAAAAGTCCTTTTGGACTTTTTTGACAAGCTGCCTACAAAATTGCAAAATCAATATTTGTAGTATTATTTTGCAATTTTGATCGCTGCGGCGGGTTATTGAACGCGAAAGGGAACCCTGACGGTTCCCTTTCACACTATTCTTCCCTCCGAAACTTTCGGCTGGATAGGTTTTTTGACAGTCTGAGACAGGCGGGCACTAAGGTGCCCGCCTGTCTGCTTATAATATCTTTTCCATGCCGATTTTCTGGACTCTCAGTCCGATTTTTTCGTAGAACTCCACGGCAGCTTTGTTGTCCGCCCACACGTTGAGCGTGACATTGTAATAGCCCTGACGCTTTGCAAAGTCGAGCACGAAGTCATAGAGCTTCGTTCCGATGTGCTTCCCCCGCGCGGCCTCGTCCACACAGAGATCGTCAATGTGCAGCGTCCGGACATCGGTCATGCTGCGGTCGCCCACAAGCTGCTTTGGAATACAGAACGCATAGCCGGCGACCTGTCCGTCCTGCTCGGCCACGAAAACCGGTCTTTCTCCGCTTTGCAGGATCTCTTCCAGCTGCTCGTCGGTGTACTTTCTCGCGCCGGCCTTGAAAAGGTCCGGCCGCACATCGCTGTGCACCTTGTGGACCTCATAAAGGAGCCGGCCCAGTGCGGGAATGTCCCGCAGTTCCGCGCTTCGGATGTTGATTTCTTCCATATTTTTATCCCGTAGTTATTCCGCAATGTCCGCGAGCCGGAAGCGGATGACCTTTTCCAACTCCGTCAGACTCGTTTCAATCTGAAGCCCGATCCTGCCGCCGCTGAAAAAGATGGTATCAAACTGCGCGGCGCTCTGATCGATCACCGTTGGGAAGAACTTCTTCATTCCGACCGGCGAGCAGCCGCCGTGGATGTAGCCCGTGAGCGGCAGAAGATCCTTTGATTTGATCATGGCGACGCTTTTCTCTCCCACGGCGGAGGCAGCCTTTTTTAAGTCCAGTTCTCCCGCGACCGGCACCAGAAACACATAGTGCGCCCCGGAGCGTCCCTCCGTGACCAGCGTCTTGAACATCCGCTGCGGCTCCTGTCCCAGCGCCTGCGCGACCTCCAGCCCGCTGACCGCGCCGGAGTCGGTATAATCATGCGTCTGAAACGCCAGCTTTTTCTGCGTCAGCAGCCGCACGGCATTGGTCTTCTCTTCTTTTTTCACTTTTCCCTCTTCTCCAGTTCCTTCAGGCGTTTCAGGATGGATTCCTGACGCGCTAGGATCTCGTTCATCTTATCGTGCAGATCTTCGATCATGATCTCGGTTTTCAGATTGACCTTGTAGTCGTTCTCCGCGCGGCGGCGGTCCTTTTCCTCCTGCCGGTTCTGGCTCATCATGATGAGCGGTGCCTGAATCGCCGCCACGCAGGACAGCACCAGATTCAGCAGAATAAACGGATAGGGATCAAAAGCCCTGCTCGCCAGCAGCCCATTGATCACCATCCATGCGATCAGCACGCCCGTGAAGGAGAAAATAAACGCCCAGCTTCCGGCAAATTTTGCGATTTGGTCTGCGGCGCGTTGGCCGACGGTATAGCGCGTTTCCTTCTCCGTGTTGACGGAAACCTTGCTGTCCGCCAGCAGCTCCACGATCTCCTCATCCGACATATCGCGGCGGACGTCCTTGAGGACCTCCCGCATCAGTTCCTTGTTTTCTTTCATACCGTTTCCTCTCCGCAGGCTTCCGCGATGATATAGCGCGGGCGATCCTGAATTTCCTCATAAATATTGCCGACATAGTAGCCGATGATGCCAAGGCTGATCATCACGAGGCTGCCGATGAACAGCAGCAGAATGATGACCGTCGTGAAGCCGCCCAAGGCAATGCCCATAAACTTCTGCACCAGCGCGATCACACCCAGCACAAGGGACACCAGCAGTGTGATCACGCCGAAGATCGTCACAAGGTGCAGCGGAAACGCGGTAAAGGACGTGATATTCGTCAGCGCATAGCGGATCAGCGCCCGTGTGGACCACTTCGACTGCCCGGCCACACGCTCGCGCACCTCATACTCCACCTGCGCGGTACGGAAGCCGACCCACGACGAGAGCGCGCGGAAGAAGGCACGCTTTTCCCGCATGGTCAGAAGCACGTCCACGGCCTTGCGGTCGAGGAGTTTGAAATCCGAGGCGCGGGACATATCGATCCGCGTTGCGCGGCTGATGATCTTATAAAAGAGCTTCGCACAGCCGCGGTGCAGCGCACTTTCCCGACCGCGGTCGGTCTTGACGCCCTCGATGACCTGCGCGCCGTTCTGCCAGAGGCGGTACATCTCCACCAGCTTTTCCGGCGGGTGCTGCAAATCGCAGTCCATCACGGCGACGCAGTCGCCTCTCGCCTGCCGGAGTCCGGCAAAGATCGCGGCCTCCTTGCCGAAATTCCGGGAAAACCGCGCGCCGCGCACGTCGCAGCGGCGCTGCGCCTCGGCGCAGATGCACTCCCATGTTCGGTCCTTCGACCCGTCGTCTATAAATATCAGCTCGTGCGGGATCTCCGCCGCAAACAGCACGCGGCCGATCTCCTCTGCCGCCGCGGCGACGGTCTCCTGCTCGTTATACGCCGGAATCACTACGGATAGCATGACTTTCATCTCCAATCTTTTTCTATATTATTGCCGATTTCGGGACTTGTCAACTGTTTCCGTTGCCGCGCGCCTAAAATCGTGGTATAATAAATATAATTCACTTGGGAGGTTCCCTATGAAAAAGGTTCTGATGCTCGGCACCGGCGGCACCATCGCCTCCGGCATGACGCAAAGCGGTCTGATCCCCGTTCTATCCACGCAGGAGCTTGTGGAAAAGGTGCCTGAGATCTCCGAGCTGTGCGACGTCACCTGCCGCCAGCTTTTCTCCATCGACTCGACCAATATCACGCCCGCGCACTGGCTGAGCATTGCCGAAGCCATCCGGGAGAGCTATGACGACTTTGACGGCTTCGTCATTGCCCACGGTACGGACACCATGGCCTACACCGCCGCGGCGCTTTCCTATCTGGTGCAGGGCTCGCCCAAGCCCATCATCCTGACCGGTGCGCAGAAGCCCATTCTCTTTGAAAACACGGACTCCAAGGCCAACCTGACCGACGCCTTCCGCTGCGCGGTGTCCGACCTTCGCGGCGTGATGATCGTCTTCAACGGCCGCGTCATTCTCGGCACGCGGGCGCGCAAGACGCGCACGACCAGCTTACAGGCCTTTTCCAGCATCAATTATCCCGTTCTTGCCGTGCTGCAAAACGGCTTTCTGATGGAATACATCCGCCCGGACTGCTTCGACCGTCCCCGCTTCTACGACCGGCTGAACGAGCACGTCGGTCTGCTGAAAATGACGCCCGGAACGGACTGCGGCCTGCTTTCCTACCTGATCGACCACAATGACGCCGTCATCATTGAGAGTTACGGCGTTGGCGGCCTGCCCTCTTATCAGGGCTCCGGCTATTTTGACGTTCTGCGCAGCGCGATCGCGCGCGGGGACAAGACCATCGTTATGACCACGCAGGTGCAGAACGAGGGAAGCAACCTTGCCGTTTACGACGTCGGCTTCCACCTGAAAAACGATCTGCATCTGCTGGAGGCCTACGACATGACCACGGAGGCGGCACTTGCCAAGCTGATGTGGATCCTCGGGCAGACGCGCAATGCCGCCGAGATCCGCCGTTTGTTCTGCACGCCCGTGGCCTATGATATGCTGTACCTGAAAGCGGGGGTGAAGGGATGAACCGGGAAGCCTTCGAAGCGGCGCTGGCAGAGCTGCCCGTCGCGCAGTACATCTTTTTCCCCACAAAGGAACTGGAATTCTCCGAACGCGTCCGCACCGTCTGCCGGCAGGAATGCCCGCGCTACGGCACAAGCTGGGCCTGCCCGCCCGCGGTCGGCACGGTAGAGGAATGCCGCGCGCGCTGCCTGTCCTATCCTGAGGGGCTGCTTTTTTCTACGCTCACGGAGGTGCAGGACATCAGCGACATGGAGCAGACGCTCGCCACCCGTCCCGCACACGAAGCCGTCACGCATAAAGTCGCCGGACTGCTGCGCGCGCAGGGTGTCGAAGTCTACGGCCTTTCCAGCGAGTCCTGCGCGATCTGCCCGCAGTGCAGCTATCCGGACGCGCCCTGCCGCCATCCGGACAAAATGTTTCCCTGCGTGGAGAGCCACGGCATCGTCGTGACCGCCCTGGCGGAAAAATACGGCATCGAATATCAGTACGGAAACAATGTTGTGACGTGGTTTTCCCTTCTTTTGTTTCGCTGAGCTGTACGTGTGTTTTTATTGCGTGGACAATCCGGGCCCGTTTTTTGTCGGCACTTTGTACCAAAAGCGCATCTCAACGAACGGATACAATCGTACAAAACGCCATATTTTTATGCAACCATCAAATATACATTGCCTTTTTCGTTCATTTCCTGTAGAATATGTATAATTATACAACAGAAATGAGGGGTAGTATGAATAACCAACTGAAAGAAAAATACGGTCTGCTGACGGCAATTGCCATGGTGGTAGGCATCGTAGTAGGAAGCGGCGTATTCTTCAAGGCGGAAAAGGTTCTGACTGCCACCGGAGGCGACCTCCCGCTCGGCATCCTCGCATGGGCATTGGGCGGCATCATCATGATCATTTGCGCCTATACCTTCTCCATCATGGCCACCCACTACCGCCGCGTCAACGGTCTTGTAGACTATGCGGAAGCCGCCGTCGGCAGCCGCTATGCCTATTACACCGCATGGTTCTCCACCTTTGTTTATTATCCCGCCATGACCTCCGTGCTGGCGTGGGTGTCCGCCCGCTACCTGGGCGTGATTCTCGGCTTTGACATCACCGGCGGGCCGGTCATGGTCATCGCCTGCTTCTTCCTGATCGCCAGCTATGCTGTCAATGCGCTTTCTCCGATCCTTGCGGGCAGATTTCAGGTTTCCACAACTGTTATCAAGCTGATCCCGCTGCTTTTGATGGCGATTGTCGGCAGCATCGTCGGCCTTGCCAACGGCACCATCGCCGAGAACTTCTCCACCGTTGTGGTGGAGTCCGCAGGCAGCCGCGGCATGGCGCTGTTCACCGCCGTCGTGGCCACGGCCTTTGCCTACGAGGGCTGGATCATCGCCACGAGCATCAACGCCGAGCTGAAAAATGCAAAGAAGAATCTTCCCATCGCTCTCGTCCTCGGCACGCTGATCATTGCAGCAGTATACATTCTCTACTATGTCGGTCTGGCCGGCGGCGCGAGCAACGAGGCCGTCATGAAAAGCGGCGAGGCCGGGGCGAAACTCGCCTTTGAAAACATCTTCGGCAAGGCCGGCGGCATCGGCCTGTTCGTTCTCGTCGTCATTTCCTGTCTTGGCACGCTGAATGGCCTCATGCTGGCCACAACGCGCGGAATGTACTCCATCGCCGTCCGCAATCAGGGGCCGAAGCCGGAGGTATTCAGCGAAGTCAGCCGTCATACGAATATGCCCAACAACTCTGCCATCGTCGGTCTGATAATGTGCGCATTCTGGCTGGTATTCTTTTACGGGGCAAATCTGGTCGAAAAGCCCTGGTTCGGCCCGGTCGCTTTCGATTCTTCCGAGCTTCCCATCATCACGATCTATGCATTTTACCTGCCGATCTTCCTGCGTATGATGGTCAAAGAACGGGAACTGCGGCCCTTCAAACGCTTTGTCATGCCGCTGCTCTCCCTCCTGAGCTGCGTGTTCATGATCGTCGCGGCGATCTTTGCGCACGGCATGGGCGTGGTGTGGTATCTGGCGGTCTTTGCCGTCTTTATGCTGCTGGCCACTCCCTTCTATCGTAAAAATGCCGCAAAATAACGAGATTATTCTTACAAAACCCGGCTGGAATTCGATTTCCGCCGGGTTTTTTGATGTTTTCTCGGCAAAAAGTGTTGCAATATCTGGTATAATGTGGTAACATTTAATTTACAGGTCTTTCAAATCTGTCACCGGAAACCAACCAACAAAGGACGGTCCTGCGAATGAAACGGCGTATTGTATGCCTGCTTCTGGCTCTGCTCCTGCTTGCCGCTGTGCTCCCGCTGCCCACCGCCAGTGCGGAACGCGCACAGGTCACGCTTACCGATCTGCGCGCCAAGTTTCCCTCCGGCGCCTACTGGAATCATCCGGGCGGCTACAACAGCCCCAATAGCTATACCTATTCTCCCTGTGGCCACGCGCACGGAAGCTGCGATTACTACGGCGGCTGCGGCTGCAATTCCTTCGACGGTGCGATTCAGTGCCTCGGCTATGCCTACAAGCTGAGTTATGACTATTACGGTGTTTCCGCCAAATACTGGTCGAAAACCTACAGCCTTGACTCCGTCAAACCCGGCGATGTCCTGCGTTACCGCAACGACAGCCACTCCGTCTTTGTCACCGATGTAACGGACACGACCATTACATACACCGACTGCAATATGGACAGGCACTGCGGCATCCGCTGGGGTGTCACCGTTTCGCGCGCGGCCATTGCAGCCATGCTGACAAGCGTATCCGTCGCGCCCTATGCCGCCGTATGGGGGCTGCCGCCCACGGCGCCGTCTTTTCAGGACGTGCGGAGCATCTACCGCCAGCACGACACCGTGAATTTCCGCTGGACGCCTGCGGAGGACAACGAATCCTACCGTCTGACCGTTCTCCTGAACGGCGAGGAGCTCTTCTCCCGCAATCTGAGCAGCTCTCTGGCCTTCGCCCTGCGGCTTGATCATGCCGGCAATTATACGGCAAAGCTCTACGGCACAAACAGCTACGGTGAATCCGAGGAAACCGTCTGTGAATTCTCCGTTCTTGCACGCAAGCTGCCCGAATCCGGATGGGTCTCCGCTGCCGACAGCCCTCTGTGGGTACAGCACGGACTGGAATTCCTTCATACCGGCGCCGAAGGCGACGACACCGCGCCTGATTCCGCCCTTTCTCTGAATCAGGCAACGCTGGCGACGCTACTCTGGTGCGCTGCCGGTCAGCCGGAGGTACGTGCAAAGCGCACTGCCGCGCAGACGCAGTGGTACGCCACGGCTGCGCTCTGGGCGGAGGAATCCGGACTTTGGGGCGAGACCGCCTTTGACCCGGACGTCGTAGTCACGCGCGAGCAGCTTGCGCTGGTACTATTCCGTTACGCGGAAGCCTCCGGTGCCGCTTCTTCAAAGCGTGCCGATCTCACCTCCTATCCGGACGCAGCGAATGTTGACGAAACCACGCTGGAAGCCATGCAATGGGCGGTCGCCGCCGGTCTGCTGGCCGGTTCCGGCACAGGCGGCATCGTCTATCTTGCTCCAAAAGATGCCATTACCGGCGAGGACACCGCACTGGTACTCGCCCGCTATCTGCAAAGCACCGAGCTGATTCAAAAAAACAATCAGCACCTGACAATGGAACAATGAATTCCGTCAAAACACGCTCCTGTCCAACGACAGGAGCGTGTTTTTGCGGCCGTTCCCCTTCCCTTGCAAATCGGCCAAAATTTTCCGGTATTTTCTCTTGACAGTTTTGCACTTATGTGCTAGTATACTAGTACACTAATTCAAAGGAGGCTTGTCCATGAGCTGGAAGCTAAGCACAGACCGTCAGATCTGGCTACAGCTTGAGGAGATCCTGACGCAGCGCGTCGTATCCGGGCAATACCCGCCGGGCGTGCGGATTCCGTCCGTGCGCGACCTCGCGGCGGAAGCCGGGGTCAATCCGAACACCATGCAGCGCACCCTGGCCGCAATGGAGGAGGCGGGGCTTCTGACCTCGCAGCGCAACACCGGCCGCTTTGTCACGCAGGATACCGCCCTCATCCGTGCCACCCGCGATGCGCTGGCGCAGAAGGAGCTTTCGCTGTTCCGCGAAAAAATGAAGCAGCTCGGCTATTCCGGGCAGGAAATCACACAATTATTAATGGAGGTGGAACCCCATGAATGACCTTGTCATTTGCAGCGGCCTGACAAAGCAATACGGTTCACTGACCGCGCTGAATCACGTCGAACTGCATCTGGACTCCGGGCGGATCATCGGTCTGCTCGGCCCGAACGGTTCCGGCAAGACCACGCTGATCAAAATTCTCGCCGGTCTGCTCCGTCCCACGGATGGCAGCGCCCGCATCGCAGGTCTGCCCATCGGCACCGACACCAAGGCGATTGTCAGCTATCTGCCGGATAAAATGTTCTATGCCAACTGGATGAAGGCCATTGACCTCATCGACCTGTTTGCCGATTTTTATGCTGATTTCCGCCGGGAGCGCGCGGAAGCCATGTGCTCTGCACTGGGCATTGGGATGAAAACGAGCGTCAAGAGTATGTCCAAGGGTACGCAGGAAAAGCTGCAGCTCATCCTTGCCATGAGCCGGGAAGCAAAGCTGTATCTTCTCGACGAGCCGATCGCGGGCGTCGACCCCGCCGCGCGCGACTTCATTCTGCACACCATTCTCACCAATTACTCTCCGGAAAGCACGATTCTCCTGTCCACCCACCTGATTGCGGACATCGAGCCGGTGCTGGACGAAGCCGTTTTCCTGAAGGAAGGCCGGGTCGTGCGGCATGACTCCGTCGATCACATCCGCGAGGTCGAAGGGAAATCCGTCGACGAGGTCTTCCGTGAGATCTTCCGCACCATCCCCTATGGAGGTAACTGGCCATGCTGAGAAAACTTCTGAAATATGATCTGCGCGCCAACATGAAGCTGTATCTGTTCATCTGGCCCGCGATGCTCCTTCTCGCCGGTCTGCAGCGGCTGCTGCTGGAGCTGCCGGTGACCGGCTTCCTCGGTCACTTCCTCATGTCGCTTTTGACAGGGCTGATGGTTCTGGCGCTGATCGCCATGGCTGTCCTGTGCTTTGTCATCTGTGTCATCCGCTTCTATTCAGGGCTTCTGCGGCGGGAGGGCTATCTGATGTTCACGCTTCCCGTCAAACCCTGGCAGCTTCTGCTTTCCAAGCTTCTGGCAGCAATGCTGACCCTCATTCCGACGTGCATTTTCGCCTATTTCGGCATTGCGCTGATTCTTTCCGGTACGACGGACGGTGTCTGGAACACGATGTTCAATTTTTCCCAGATTCTTGACCAGCCGCTGAGCGCCGGGACGCTGATTTTGGCGGGGCTGACCGTACTTGCTGCCGTGGCAAACATGATTCTGCGGGTCTACTTTGTGTCCTGTCTCGGCCATCTGTTCCGCCGCGCGCGCATTTTCCTGTCCATCCTGTTTTATTACCTGATTGGCGTTCTTATGCAGATTACGTCGATGCTAACGCTGGTATCCGTCAACTACGAGCCGAACACGTTCGTCAATTCCGTCTTTACGTGGGTGGAAACCCTGAGCTTCAACGGCGCCATGAGCGCGTTCCTCGGTACAATTCTCCTGATCAACGTTGCCATCGGCTGCGTCTACTTCTTCGTTTCCGAGGTCATCCTGCGCAAGCGTCTGAATCTGGAATAAAAGATAAAGCTTCAGCGCCGGACGTTTGTCCGGCGCTGAAATTATGCGGTTATGGGAAATTACTTGCCCATGTTCATCTGTGCAGCGACCTCGGCAGCGAAGTCTTCCTGCTTCTTCTCGATGCCCTCGCCCTTCTCAAAACGGACAGCGTCAACAAACTTGACGGAGCCGCCCAGCGCCTTGGCAGCGGAAGCGACGTACTGCTCGACGGTCATGGAGCCGTCCTTGACGAAGGACTGCTGCATGAGGCAGTTCTCCTCGTAGAACTTGTTGATCTTGCCGGCAGCGATCTTTTCCTTGACCTGCTGGGGCTTGGAAGCCATCTTGGGATCGTTGTCCATGAGAGCCAGAGCGATCTTCTTCTCTTCCTCGACGACATCCTCGGTGACGAGGCTCTTGTCCCAGAAGCGGGGGTTCAGCGCAGCGATCTGCATGGCGATGTCCTTGCCGATGGCGGTGGCATCAATGCCGCCCTCGACAGCCAGATTGACCAGAACGGCAATCTTGCCGCCTGCGTGAACATAGGCCACGGAGGTGTTCTTGTCAAAGCGGGCAAAGCGGCGGATCTGCAGGTTTTCGCCGATAGACATGACCTTTTCGGGCAGAACTTCGGAAACCTTCAGCTCGGTGCCGGGATACTTGCAGTCCTTCAGGGCTTCGACGGTCGCGGGGTTATCGGTCAGAACGACCTGGCAGATCTCCTTGACGAACTCGACAAAGGGAGCGGACTTCGCGCAGAAGTCGGTCTCGCAGTTGACTTCGACAATGGCGCCGACGCCGCACTTGTCGCAGACGGTGGCGTAAGCCATACCTTCGGCCGCAATGCGGTCAGCCTTCTTGGCGGCCTTCGCAAGGCCCTTTTCGCGCAGCCATTCGACTGCCTTATCCATATCGCCGTCGGTCTCGGTGAGGGCCTTCTTGCAGTCCATCATGCCGACATTGGTCATTTCACGCAGTTTCTTAACATCAGCAGCAGTAAATGCCATAATTCTATCCTCCTGTATTTATAAGAATGCCCGCGGTTGGGCGGGCATTATGGGTTTCTTATTCCTCGACGGGAGCTTCCGCAGTCTCTGCGGGAGCCTCGGCAGCAGCCTCGGTGTTGGCTTCGCCCTGACGGCCTTCCTGAACGGCGTTGGCCATGGTGGCGACGATCAGACGAATGGCGCGGATGGCGTCGTCGTTGCCGGGGATGACATAGTCGATCTCATCGGGGTCGCAGTTGGTATCGACGATCGCGACGATGGGGATGTGCAGCTTGCGGGCCTCAGCGATGGCGTTGCGCTCCTTGCGGGGGTCAACGATGAACAGGGCGCCGGGCAGCTTCTTCATCTTCTTCACGCCGCCGAGGTACTTCTCGAGCTTGGCGATCTCGCCTTCGAGCTTGATGACTTCCTTCTTGGGAAGCATTGCGAAGGTGCCGTCCTCCTGCATCTTGCGCAGCTGGGCAAGACGGTCGATACGGGTACGCATGGTCTTGAAGTTGGTCAGCATACCGCCGAGCCAGCGGGCGTTGACATAATACTGGTCGACTCTCTCGGCCTCTTCCTTGATGGCGTCCTGCGCCTGCTTCTTGGTGCCGACGAAGAGGATGCTCTCGCCGTTGGCTGCGAGGTCACGGACGAAGCTGTAGGCTTCCTCGATCTTCTTTACGGTCTTCTGCAGGTCAATGATATAAATACCATTGCGCTCCGTGTAGATGTAGGGAGCCATTTTCGGGTTCCAGCGTCTGGTCTGATGGCCAAAATGGACACCAGCTTCGAGCAGGCTTTTCATGGATACGACTGCCATTTGTGTGTTCTCCTTTTCGTTTTTACCTCCACTCCCGTCATCTCTCCCGTCCACCGGGAAACCGGCACTGGGACGGAACATCCGGGCGTGTGTGGTGTAATGATGTCGCGCTTTTTCGCACGCCGTATTATTATATTCTATGATGTCAAAGATTTCAAGAACTTTTTTGCAAAAAATCGAAGTTTTTTCGCCGTTTCCGTGCAAAAAAAGATCTGACCGGCGGCTCCGGTCAGAAAAATTCCTTTTTCGGCCGCGGAAGGCGGATTTTGTCCAGCTCCGCGTCGATCAAAATGATGTCGTCGCCGATGCGCTGGATGCACTGCCACGGAATGACATAGTCGTCACGTCGCCCCGCCACACCGAGAAACTTGCACGGCCCCGGCACGACGATCGCCGCGATCCGTCCCGTTTTGAGGTCCACCTCCACGTCCGAAACAAAGCCCAGCCGCGCGCCGTCGCAGATATTGACGACCTCCCGGCACTTCAGGCTGGAAAACCGCTTGCCCATACGCTCACCCGCCTTTTCTCCAAAGCCTATGCGCCGCGCGGACGGCTTATGACACGCAGATCGCCTTGCGGATGCTGGAGATCGCGTTTTTTTCCAGCCGGGACACCTGCGCCTGCGAGATTCCCACCTCGGAGGCGACCTCCATCTGCGTTTTCCCATCGAAAAAGCGCAGCGCAAGGATGCGCTTTTCGCGCTCACCCAGCGTGGAGATAGCCTCGCGCAGCGCGATGCGCTCGGTCCACTGCTCGTCGGTATTCCGGGTGTCGCGCACCTGATCCATCACCGTCAGCGGGTCGCCGCCGTCGGAGTAGACCGGCTCGTACAGCGACACCGGCGCGGAAATGGCGTCCATGGCATTGACCACCGCCTCCTCCGGCACCTCCAACCGCTTTGCAATCTCGGCAAAAGTCGGCTCGCGGGCGTTTTCGGCCAGCATTGCCTCCTTGCACTGCAAAACGCGATAGGCCATGTCGCGCACGCTCCGGCTGACGCGCATGGCACTGTTGTCGCGCAGATACCTGCGGATCTCGCCTGCGATCATCGGCACGCCGTAGGTGCTGAATTTCACATTCAGATCGACGTCGAAATTGGAAATTGCTTTCAAGAGGCCCACACAACCGACCTGAAACAGATCGTCCGGGCTCTCTCCCCTGCCGAGAAATTTCTGGATGACGGACAGCACCAGCCGGAGGTTTCCCTCGATGAGCTGCTGGCGCGCTTCCTCGTCGCCCTCGCGGCTGCGCCGCAGCAGGCGCACCATTTCGTCATTTTTGATCGTTTTCAGATGCGCCGTGTTGATGCCGCTGATCTCGACCTTGCCCTGCATAGTTCAAATCCTCCAAAGTCCAGTGTTACTCTCCGTACTGCACAGTATTTCCCAAGATGGAAATTTGATACGGCGCGCTTTCACAAATCCGACAGCCGCTTTCGACGAAACGCGGCAAGACTTCGGCAGATTTGACAAACTTCGTTTTAAGGGCTTTACAATTCGCATGATCCATGCTAGGATTAGCAAAACGTATTCTTTAAGAGCGGTACAGAGAGACCGACAAGGATGCAGAATCAGGGGAAAGTGCGGGCTTACTCTGCCCGTCTGCCTTGCCATGCAGTGATGCCTTGCCGCTCTCGCGGCAAGGCTTTTTTGCGCTTCCGCACCGCCCCGGATCGGAGGAACCATGACAACGATAGAACTTTCCGATGCGCTGGCCTTTGAGCGCACGCTGCGCCGTCTGGCGCACCAGATTCTGGAAAACAACGACCCCGAAACATTGATCCTCGCGGGCATCCTGCGCCGCGGCGTGCCGCTGGCAGAACGGCTTGCCGAGATGGTGAACGCATTCGGCGGCGTGCGGCCGCAGGTCGAAACGCTGGACATCACACTCTACCGCGACGACCTCACGGAGCTTGCCGCCCAGCCGGACGTCCGCCCGGCGCGCTTCTCCTGCCTCGTCGAGGGTAAGACCGTCATTTTGGTCGATGATGTCATCTATACCGGCCGGACCGCCCGCGCCGCCATGGATGCCGTCATCCACATGGGCCGTCCGGCACGCATCCGGCTGGCCGTCATGGTAGACCGCGGCCACCGTGAGCTGCCGATCAACCCCGAATACGTCGGAAAAAACGTCCCCACCGCGCGGGACGAGCAGGTGCAGGTGCTCACGCCGCAGTACGACGGCACCTGGGGTATTCGCCTGCTGAAGCCGGTACAGGAAAAAACAAATTAAAATATATCAAACGGAGGAAAAAGACAATGAACATGATCTATGGAGTCAAGGACAAGCCGAAATTCAGCCAGACGCTGATCTTCGCGATCCAGCAGCTTCTGGCCATCATGGCCGCGACGCTGGTCGTCCCGGTCATCACCAACGCGGCGACGGGCAGCACTCTCAGCCCCGCGGCAGCACTCTTCGGCGCCGGTATCGGCACGCTCGTGTACCTTTTGTTCACAAAATTCCGCAGTCCGGTCTTCCTCGGCAGCTCCTTCGCCTTCCTCGGCAGCATGGCGGCAGCCTTCGCGGGCGGCGTGTCCATGTCACTTGGCTATGTCGGCCTGATCCTCGGCGCGGTATTTGCCGGTCTTGTCTATGTCGTGATCGCTCTGATCGTTAAATTCGCCGGTGTTGGCTGGCTGCAGAAGCTCATGCCGGTTGTGGTCATTGGGCCTACAGTTGCCATCATCGGCCTTTCTCTGGCCGGAAACGCCGTTTCCGACCTCGTGTCCGGCAGCGTAACGGACGCCTCCGGCGCAGCTCTCGCCTCCCCGCTCGTCACCATCCTGTGCGGTCTTGTCGCTCTCTTCGTGACCATGCTCTGCTCCACCTACGGCAAGAAGATGGTTCGCCTGATCCCCTTCATTCTCGGCATCCTCGCAGGCTACGCCGTCGCGGCGATCTTCACCGCCATCGGCAACGCCGCCGGCATCGACGCACTCAAGGTGCTCGACTTCTCCAAGCTCAGCGTTCTCTGGGAAAACGGCGTGACGCTCAAAACCTTTGTCAACTACGAGCTGATCACGAAGGATTTCGTCTTCCTCAAGGCCATCGACGGTCTGAAAGAGCTGAACGGTAGCTACATCAGTGCCGTCGCGGTCGCCTACGTCCCGGTCGCCTTCGTCGTCTTTGCCGAGCACGTCGCCGACCACGAGAACATCTCCTCCATCATCGGCCACGACCTGCTGGTCGACCCCGGTCTGTCCCGCACCCTGCTGGGTGACGGCGTCGGCTCCATGGCCGGCGCTCTCTTCGGCGGCTGCCCCAACACCACCTACGGCGAGTCCGTCGCCTGCGTCGCCATCACCCGCAACGCCTCCGTCGTGACCATCCTTGCAACCGCGCTCTGCGCCATCGTGGTCAGCTTCTTCTCCCCCTTCGTCGCCTTCGTCAACTCCATCCCCGGCTGCGTCATGGGCGGCACCTGCGTCGCGCTCTACGGCTTCATCGCGGTGTCCGGTCTGAAAATGATCCAGAAGGTCGACCTTGGAAAGAACCACAATCTCTTCGTCGTCAGCACCATTCTGGTCGCCGGCATCGGCGGACTCTCCCTGACCTTCGGCAAGGTCACGATCACGCCGGTCGCGGTCGCGCTCATCCTCGGCATTCTCGCAAACCTCATGCTCAAGCACGAAAAAGAGTAAGTTTCTCAAAAACGAAGGGCCTCCGGCTAAGCCGGAGGCCCTTTAGACTGTCAAAAAACCTATCCAGCCGAAAGTTTCGGAGGGAAGAATAGTGTGAAAGGGAACCGTCACACCGAGCCGCAGCGAGGCGTTTCGGAGCGCAACCGCCGCATAGCGGCGGCACTTGGCGCGGAGATGGGTTCCCTTTCGCGTTCAATAACCCGCCGCAGCGGCCAAAATTGCAAAATAAAAATACAAAATTCAGATTTTGCAATTTTGTAGGCAGCTTGTCAAAAAAGTCCAAAAGGACTTTTTTGACAAGCTGAAGGGCCTCCGGCTAAGCCGGAGGCCCTTGTTTATCCTTCCAGAAATCGGAAGATTTTTTCCAGATAATCCCGTAATACCTCGTTTTTCGTTGAAAAAAGCTCATGCTTCTGTTCCGGGTAGACGACCAGCTGTGCGCCCGACACCCGCCGGACAAAGCGCCGCTGCACATCCGTCCGCACCTGAGAATCCTGTCCCGCGCTGAATACCAGCACCGGCACGCAGATCTTCCGGCAGTTTTTCCGCCGCAGGATCTTGCGCCGCAGAGCCAGCGATTCATAGACCCAGCGGTTCGTCGCGCCCGCCGTCTGATAGGCCGGGTTTTCGATCCGGCATTTCATGTTCCAGCGGAAGCGCGCCTCGCTGGCGGCGCTGCTCTGCTCGACCGTGGCATTCGGGTTAAAGGTGCTGCGAAACAGCGTGCTGGTTTTCCTTGCTCCGCGGCAGAGAAGCAGCCCTGCCCCGCACAGCGCGATGGGATAGGGCACATCCGAGGCTTTTGGGCAGAACATCGGCGCAGTCAGCACTGCCTTGGCAAACTCGCCCGGATATTCCTGCAAGTGCCGCGCACCGACACCGCCGCCCATGGAGTGCGCATAGAGGTACATCGGAAGTGTCCCGCAATAGTTCCGGAAGCGCTCGACAAAGCAGTGCAGATCATGCACATAGTCGTCAAAATGATCCACGTGGATCGCGCCGCCGGAATCATGCCCCCGCTGCGTCGGGAGAAAAACATGATAACCACGGTTCAGAAAATACCACGCCATCTCCAGATATTTCCCCGGGAATTCCGTAAAGCCGTGAAGGATGACCACCGCACCGCGGGCATTTTCCGCCAGATACCCTTCCCAGCTCAGCTCCGTGCCGTCAAAGGAGGTAAACCGCTCTGTCAGAAGATAGGGCGCCAGCCGTTCCCGGATGCCGCACAGCGTTTCGATATAGCCGGACTCCCCGATCAGTTCCGTCCGCTCCGGATGAAAATACTCCATGGCCGCCTCCAGTTTTTTCTTATTATAGCATAAAAGCCGCGTCTTGCAAGGATGAAATCCTCACCGGCGGGCATACTGAGCCAAAAGGAGCCGTGTGCCATGCTGTTGTTTTTGCTGCTGACGATTCTTGTCTATGAACGCTGTTTTCGTCGTTACGATGCGCCGAAAGCGGAGGACTTCGGCTGCCCCTACCGCCGGGTTTCGTTTGAAAGCGGCGGAAAAGCCCTGCAAGGTTATCTCTTCGGCGAGGGCGAATCTCTGGTCGTCATGGCCGCAGGGCTGGGAAACAGTGCCTGCCACTACAGCCCGCAGATCCGTTATTTTCAAGCTGCCGGCAAGCGTGTCTTTGCCTTCGACTACACCGGCTGCTATGAAAGCGAGGGGCGCTCCTGCCGCGGATTTCCGCAGGCGCTGGACGATCTGCGCGCTGCGCTGCGCTTTCTGCGCGAGAACGACCTGTTCGGCAGCAAATACCTGTGCCTCTTCGGCCACAGCATGGGCGGCTACGCCGTGTGCAGTATTCTTTCCGAATGTGCGGCGGACGCCGCGGTGAGCGTCGGCGGCGTCAACAGCGCCATGGAAGCAACCATCTCCGGCGTATATCATTTTTTCGGCCGCCTCGCCTTTCTGCACTATCCCTTTCTCTATGCCTACCAGTGCCTGCGCTTCGGGCGGCGCGCCTTGCTGCGCGAAGCCATCGACGGCGCGCAGGATGCCCGCGCCTTGCTGCTTGTCAATGGGGTCAACGACTGGATCGCGCCTCTGGACCGCGCCTCCGTCATTTCCCACGTTCATCAGGTCAGAAACAGCGGCGTGCAGTGCCTGCTCTGGGGTGAGGAGGGCCGCGACGGCCATGCGGATCTGCTCTTCAGCGATCGCCCGGAAGACGCAAATCCCCTGCTGATGCGCCGTATCAACGCATTTTTTGACGACGCCGTCCGCGTCCGGGAAGCGCCTCAAAAAAAGTGTCAGAAATCCTGAAATAATCCTTGACAAGATCGCCTCGTGCTGATATAATATGGAAGCTGTCAATACAGACGCTGCTATAGCTCAGCAGGTAGAGCGCATCCTTGGTAAGGATGAGGTCTCCAGTTCGAATCTGGATAGCAGCTCCATGAAAAAGCCTTGATTTTCAAGGCTTTTTTCTTTTTGCCTTGAATCTACTTCCCGTCCCGGAAAGCCATTTAGCTACTATTTGGCTACTGGAGCGGGATTTTTTGTTTTCATGCCTCTTTGGAGAGGAGATTTTCCAGCGCATCCGCTGCTTTTCGGTCGCTCTCCTTCAAGGCATGAGCATATATGTTCATCGTGGTGGAGGTCTGCGCGTGGCCGAGTCTGCTTGATACTCCCAGCAGTTCAACGATTACCCCAGCTGTTTAACGATTACAACGGCACAGAAAGCTACAATCCTCCTAAAACGCACAAAACCCCGCCGCTGAATTGCCTGCAGCGGGGTTCGTTTATGAGCCCGAACAGCCGAAAAGCCTGATTCCAAGCGGTTTTCGGGTATAGAAAAATCCACCGTAATTCTATCAAAATTACGGTGGACTTATGGTGGACGATATAGGACTCGAACCTATGACCTTCCGCACGTCAAGCTAAGTTTAGCCACCGCATCTCGTTTGGCTGCAAGATCTGGATGCAAGTAACGCGCCGTGCTCTTTATGTCACTATGACCAAGGAGCTGCTGCACCGTCCGAAGATCCGCGCCAGCCTGTAGTGTAAGCGTTGCAAAAGTATGCCTGCAACTGTGTACCGATAAATAGCGCACGTCGTGCGCATCCCGCAGGTCGCGAAAGAAAGCCCGGTAATCGCGCGAAAAATTACACGGCGACAACAAGTTGCCGGATCTGGTCGTAAAAATATACTCACTTCGCCGCGGGAGGCTTTGAAGATAATATTCCACCTCTGGCAGAAGCGGGACAGTACGCAAACTGCCCTGTGTTTTTGCAACAAATTCCTCAACGCAGGGAGAACCATTCTGAAGAAATACTCCCCTTTTGATTTCCAGCGTTCTATCCGTAAGATCGGCCCATTTCAACCCAAGCAGTTCCCCACGGCGCAGGCCCGTAAGCAGCAATGTAATAATGCCGGTTGCAATTCTTTTCCGTTCATAACCGGCCGCAAAATAAAGGATATCCCGCGTTTCCTCCGCTGTAAAGGAAACTCTGGGGCGTTCAATAATCCGAGGGATTTTCAAATAAGCTGTAGGATTGTGGTCACAAAAGCCATTCGCCTGCGCATCGGTGAAGAGCCCTCTGAGCAGAACCCTCATCTTATCCATGTAGGACTTGGAGGCGTTCTGAGCAAACTGGTTTACAAATTTTTGCAAATGTATCGGCAGGATTTCTGCCACGCTTTTATTTCCCAGCTCCTCCGGAATATATCTTATCAGCAGTTCAAGCTGATGGTACGAAGTATCTTTCATCGTGCCTTTCTTGTAGGCATCAAGCCACTGTGAAACCCATTCGTAGAGCGTAATTTCTGTTACTTTTTTGGTCATTTCTTATTTCTTCACCTTTCTTTTATAGTGTAACAGAAATATTAGCACACTTTTATGCAAATAGCATTGTTAAATGCACTTACACAGCAAAAAAACAACTATAAAATGGAGGTGATAAAGTGACAAGTAGTAGAGATATCGACCGGCTTCTGCAAGAGCTTGAGCAAAGAATTGAAATAGATCAGGAAGGCTATGCGGAAGCCGAAAACGACTATGATGAGGAAGTTACGTACTCTCTTGATGAGCTCCTGATGCATCGGGAGGAAGAACCGAAAGCGAGACAATAATGAAAAAGCTAAGGAAACCTCCAGCCCTTCTTGCGGCGCTAGCGCTGGCGGCAATGGCAGCCTGTCAGGAAGCACCGGCAGAGCCAGATGCAATTTCCGGCGATAGCGTCAAAACGTCATAGTAGTAAAAAGCAGGGGGAGCCGTCTTGTAATCAGTCGATTTCTCTGCTATAATTAACTTGGCGCTTCGGCGTCCGAGGAGCTGCCACACAACGGCGGACGGATTGTTCTCCCGGCTTACGGGAGGTGATGCATATGAACTACGTTACTTATGAGGCATTATTTGCCCTTGTAATGGCAGTATGTGCAGTCATTTCTCTGGTGTTGAACCAAAGAAACAAAAAGTAATTTTTTGCGCACATAATACGCATATAAAAAGATTACTCCGTCCAAACCCTTCCAAAGCGTGACGGAGTAATCTGTTAACACGGGAGAGCAACCGTTCGTCGGCAGCTCCTTTGTCTACAGTATACCACAGGATTTTATTTTTGCAACAACGAAAAATAATTTTTTCTACGGGATCGTTTTCTACGGGAAACGATCCCGTTCTTGATTCCCGCAAGCATTTTTGATTTCTGTTGACATTGCAAACAAAGGCTTATAAAATGGAGGTGAGAACATGAAAGACATCAAAAATATCAGGAAGAACGGAGGTACATCAATGAATCTGAAACGCATTACCGCCCTTCTTGCGGCGCTGGCGCTGGCGGCGTCAATGGCAGCCTGTCAGAAAGCACCGGCAGAGCCGGACGCGACGCCCAGCGACAGCAGCGCTGCATCGAGTACGGCGGAAGAATCTGAAAAGCCCTCGGCCGCGACGGGGACGAAGGGCAGCACGGCAAGCTCCGGCAAGGATGCAGCTCCGGCCGACGAGCCGACCGAAAGCAGCGAGAACGGCCAAAAAGAAACCACGCCCGGCAGCTCATCCGGGAGTGAGAAGCCGACGAGCGGCAGCCAGAAGCCCACGGAAAAGCCGCAGCAGCCGACGGAGAAGCCCACGACCGGCAGCAAGCCGCCAGAGAGCAGCAAGCCCAGCGAAAGCACCGCAAAGCCAACAGAACCGAAGCCCACTACACCGCCCCATCAGCACAGCTACAAAACCACGACGGTAGCTGCAACCTGCACCACAGGTGGCTACACACTCCACGAGTGTTCATGCGGTGCAAGTTACAAGGATGGCCAGACCGCAGCGCTTGGCCATAGCTACGTAGATACCGTGGTCGCGCCGACAACCTCTTCTCAGGGTTACACTGAGCATACTTGTAGCCGTTGCGGGGACAGCTACAAGGACAGTTATACCGATCCTGTCCGCTGGGATACGGAAGAGGTTGTCGCGCGAATCTGCGCTCAGGGCAATGAATACGTCCGGTCGCTGGGGCTGACGGTGGATCCGAATGTTGGCTCTTGGGCTGCACCACAAAGCACTAGTGGATGGGTTCCAGATAATCCAGAAGCATGGCTCTTGCAGCGCGTTAAAGAAAGTGTCGATTATTGGGTGAGAAACCCAACTTGTAGTATGTCGAGATTTAACGTAACCTATGGCCCGGATGAATACGGCGGATGGTACGTCTACGTCATGTATGGTCGTTAAATCAAAAAAAATAACATTTTAACGTTTTAACATTATGACGTTAAAACATCAAAACATCTAAATGTTATAACGGTACCAAAAAATAGCAAAAAAGCAGAGGAATCGGCTTGTAATCAGTCGATTCCTCTGCTATAATTAACCTGACGCTTCGGCGTCCGAGGAGCTGCCACAACAACGGCGGACGGATTGTTCTCCCGTTTTACGGGAGGTGATGCGTATGAATCATGTTACTTATGAGGCATTATTTGCTTTCGTAGTCATGCTCTGCGCGGTCATTTCTCTGTTTCAGAGAAAGCGCTAATCTTTTTAATAAATAAAAAGATTACTCCGTCCCAATGCCTTCCAAGCGTGACGGAGTAATCTGTTAACCAGGGAGAGCAACCGTTCGTCGGCAGCTCCTTTGTCTACAGTATACCACAGGATTTTATTTTTGCAACAACGAAAAATAATTTTTTTCTATGGGATCGTTTTCGATTTGAAAACGATCCCGTTTTTTATATCTCAAAATCAAATTCAGGAGGAAAAGCAATGAAACAATGCAAACGGCTGGCAGCACTGCTTTTATGCCTC
>UQWH01000013.1 GCA_900544705.1 uncultured Eubacteriales bacterium
GGTCGTAAGGATAGGGATAGTTGGTATTGGTGTAGTTCGGCGTGTCATAGCCCTCTGTCTGCCAGCAGGACGGCACGGGAATGGTATTCCAAGTGTCTATTGTTTCCGGCACATCAAGGTCGCTTGAAAAATACCGGAAGCGCCAGATGCCGTTGAGCAGGCGGTATTCGGACTTGCCGGAGGGGATATAATACGCCCGCTGCGGAAGCCGGTTTTCACTGGTTTTGGACGGGTTTTCATAAATTCTCATAATTACCCCCCTGAATATATCTGTTCCGTCAGACGCGGGCACTCTGCCACTTGCCGCTTTTCCAGCGCAGCAGATAGACCGTCGCCTTAAAGGCTTCATCAAGGATAGACGCGACCCAAATACCGGGCAGCCCCCAGCCCAGCACGACCGCCAGCAGCCACGAAAACAGCACGTTGCAGCCCCAGCCGCTGGCGATGGAGGTCACAAGCGGCGTTTTGACATCGCCGTTGGCGTTGAAGGAATTCTCCGACACATGGTTCACCGCACGCGGCAGCTCGACAAAGAAGTCGATGGCCATGATCTTCGCCGCAGCCGAGAGGATCTCCGGATCGTGCGTAAAGATGGAAAGCAGCGGCGTGTGCAGCGCCAGTACCAGAAGCGACACCGTGCCGTTGCACAGGAGCGCAAGCAGGAGATCCTGCCGGTATAGCCGCTTGACAAGGTCGAGCCGCTGCGCACCGCGGTGCCGCCCCATCAGAATGCCGCCCGCATTGCCAAGGGAGTAGCTGATACGCGAGGTGTAGGTCACGATGTTCGTCACATAGAGCTTTGTGTTGATGACCGCGATGCCAAGGCCGGTAATGAAGCCGGTCGTCACCATCTGGGAGAACGTATACGACACGATGCTCATACCCGCAGGTGCACCCAGGCGTAAAATGTCCCATCCAAGCCTCCCCTGAAAGCAAAAGCGGAAGGGGCATCGCTTGCGCACGAAGAAGAAGCCGGAAAGCAGCAGCCCCGCAAGCTGTGCCGCCGCGCCGCACAGCGCCACGGCCCGCACGCCCGAAACGGACAGCGAAACGCCGCCATAAAGAGCGAGATAGCACAGCAGCAGATTCAGGACGTTGCTGACGATGCCTGAGAGCATGGAAATGCGGGAGTAGCCGTGGCAGATGAGCAGATTGTTGACATAGCTCATCGCCGCCGTCAAAGGAAAGGTCAGACCCGCGATGCGCAGATAATCCGCCGCAAGGCCGTGCACCTCGCCCTTGAGATTCATGAGCCGCATAAGAGGCGCCGCCCCGCCGCATATTCCGAGACCGATCAGGGCGCTCACTCCTACGGCCAGCACCAGACCGGTTCCGGCCGCGGCACGCACCTTCGGCAGGTTCTTCGCCCCCAGGGCGATGCTTGAAATGATGACCGTGCCCTTGCTGACCATGTTCAAAGCGGCGACGGCAATATTGATGACCTGCTGCGCCACGCCCGCCGCGCTGACCGCAGCATCGGCATAGCCCGAGAGGATCAGCGTACTGACCGTACCATAGAGCAGCACAAAGATATTCTCCAGCAGCAGCGGAATGGTCAGGCCGATCAGGCCGATGGTCTTGCCGTTCTCGCGGAAGGTGGAGATGGATCTATCGTAGAGTTTTATCATTGTCCCGCTTCAAAGCTCCATGTCCAGCCGGCAGCTTGCAAGCCCGTCGCTGCAAGCGAGCAACTTGAGGTGCTTCTGACCGTTTTCCGGACGAACTGCAACGGTGATCTTGCCCATGTACATCTGCCGTTCCGGCAGGGTCACTGGATTGTGGTCGCAGTTGTCCGACCCGGTACCGACGACCCTCGCCGGTGCATTCACAGAAAAGCGCACGAAGGGCGCAGCATCCGGGACGCTCCTGCCCTGCGCATCGAGGCAGTCGCAGGTGAACAGTGCAAGATCGCGGCCGTTGGCCTCAAACTCGTTATCTAAGTGCAGGCGCAGGCGAACCGGCCGCCCCGTTGTGACCCGCACATCCTCGCAGACGGCTTGCCCCGCAAGGAAGCCCATCACGCGCAGCTCACCCGGAGCATAGGGAACCTCCCATTCGCCATGGCCGTAAGGCTCGATGGCCTTTTTCCCGCAGCTTTCGCCGTTCAAAAACAACTCCAGCGTATCGCAGTTGGTATAAACCGTAACGAGGATGTTCTGCCCCTCCAGACCCGCGAAGTTCCAGTGCGGCACGATGTGCGCCATAGGCTGGCTCGTCCAGTGGGCTTTGTTCTGATAAAATGCACCTTTTTTCTGCAAAAACAGGTCGATTGCGCCGGAAAGTGAGCACACACGCGGCCATTCGGCCTCGCCGCGATGCTCAAAGGCGATCCACTGATACGCCCCGATGACGTAGGGCCGCTGCATCAGGTGCTTCCACGTCCGCTCGTGGTTCCAGAACCACTCGTTGATCTGCGTGTCCTTGTCGCGGACGCGGCCATAGGCGTTGGCGGCAAAATTCCAGTCGCGCGAGGTGCCGGAGGCCGCACACTCCGAGGCAAGGATGCCCTTGTCAGGATAGGCCGCATGGACGGCATCGAACAGCGGCAGGTTATAATTGATGCCAATAACGTCGGAATCATCGTAGATCGTCGAATGATCGGGCGTTTTGTCCTGCGCCGCCAGAACAAAGCGCGTGGCATCCAACTTGCGGATGTGCGCGGCGATGGCGCGGTGCAGCCGTCTGCCGACATCACTGATATGATAGGGTTCTTCATTGCTCGTTGACCAGAAGATCACGCTCGGACGGTTGCGGTCGCGCAGAATGAGCGAATCGAGCTGTTCAAGGGCCTCTGTGGTCGTTTCGAACCAGCGTGCCTCGGCCATGACCAGAATCCCCAGCTCATCACAGGCATCGAGATAGGCACTGCCCTGCTGATAATGGCTGGTACGGTAGCCGTTCGCGCCCATTTGTTTCACAAGCTGCATCTTGTAGCGGGCGACATTGTCCGGCACGGCAAGGCCGGTCAGTCCGCAGTCCTGGTGGCCGCAGACGCCCTTGATGAAGGTCGGTTTTCCGTTGAGCAGGAGTCTGTTTTCCGAAATTTCAACCGTGCGGAAGCCGATATGCGTCGTGTCCTCGTCGCAGGGGTGGCCATCCCTGCGAAGTGTTGTGCGCACAGTGTAGAGATTCGGCGTTTCGCAGTCCCAGAGAAGTGGATTGGCCACAGTCGCTTCATAATGGAAAACACCCTTCTCCCGCGCCGGAAGCGTCAGCGTTTCCTCCGCAGAAGCGGCGCACACACCGTTTTTGTCCAGAAGCTCGGATCTTGCCGTAATCTCATGCGCTTCATCATCGTCATTGACGACCGTCGTCTCAAAATTCACACGCCAGCGGTGCTCGTCCAGCTTTTTCGTCGGTGCATAAACGCCCCAGAGCGCAACGGCAACACGGTCGGTGATTGTCAGATGCACATCGCGGTAGATGCCGCCGCCCTGATACCACCATCCCTCGAAATTCTGCCGGTCGATGTAGACCGCAAGGACGTTTTCTTGATTGTAATACACATAATCACTGATATCAAGCTCAAAAGTGTTATAGGCCGAAAAATTGTGTCCCATGCGGCAGCCGTTGAGATAGACCGTGCACTCGCCCGCCACACCGTCAAACCGCAGCAAAACGCGCTTGCCCTCCGTTCCCTCCGGCATTTGAAAATGCCTGCGGTACCATGCGTTGTCATAGTGCAGGAAGCCAAGCGCGTTGTTTTCGCGTTCGTCAGGCGTTCCGGAGATCACATAATCGTGCGGAACGCGCACAAATTCCCACCGCTCGTGGGTCAAAAGCCCGATACCGGAGACGAACTGATCCGGCTGGTCGGGATAGTGATAGGCCGCAGGCCCGGCCTGTTTTCGCTCGGTCTTGCTTTGGGAGTAGACCGGGCCTTTCCATGCAGGCTTTGGCGTTTCAATGTCGCCGCGATGAAACCGCCAGCCATCGGTAAAGAGAATTTCCTGTCTCATATTTCCCCTCATTCTCTGTATAATCAGTTTGGGTTTTCCCACAGCTTCATTTTTCAAAGAAATAGGCTTCCGTTTCCGCACAAAGATAGTGATAGACCGGCAGATGCAGCTCCTGCACCTTGAAGGTTTCGCGTTCAGGCACGCGGATGCAGCAGTCGCAGAGCGCGCGCAGCCTGCCGCCCGTTTCGCCGGTCAGGCCAAGCACGAAAACGCCCAGCGCCCGGGCAACGTCTGCCGCCGCACAGACATTTTTCGCATTGCCGGAGGTGCTGATGCAAAGCAGCACGTCGACCTCCTTCGCCAGCGCCAGCACGCCCTGCGCGTAGAGAAGCTCCGGCTCGACATCGTTACAGAAGGCCGTGTTCAGTGCCGTCATGGACGGCAGTGAGATTGCAGACAGGCCGCATTGCAGCTTGTCAAGCAGACTCTCGTCGATCGACTCCCAGTTTTCGCGCATTTTTTCTCTTTTGCGCGCGCTGAGCGGACGTTTTTTCAAAAAACCCTTCATTAGCTCGCCGACGATGTGCTCACAGTCGGCACAGCTTCCGCCGTTGCCGCAGAGCAGGAGCTTGCCGCCGCGGCGGTAGCAGTCAATGAGCATTTGCGACGCCTGCGCGATATCTTCGCGGCAGGCGGTCAGGGATGGATAACGTGACAACAGTTCTTCCAGCATTGTTTTCTCCATTTTTATAAAAGCGCGGTTGCCAGTGCTGCATAATCACCGATGCTCTCGCCCAGCTCTGCCGGGACAATTTCGCAGCAGACTCTGGATGCCGCAAGGGCCTCGGCTTCCAGAGCCTTTTCCATGGTATCACGCAGCAAATCGCCGCTTCTGGCAAAAATACTTCCAAGGACGATGCGCTCCGGATTTAGCAGATCGACGAGTATCGCCAGTCCTCTGCCCAGATATTCACCGCAGACACGGTAAACCTCCTGCGCGGTTTTATCCCCAGCGTGCGCGGCATCCGCGATGGACTTCGCCGTCACGCCGCTCGCTCCATTCCGGTAATACGCCGGACAAATGCCGCGCTGAACGCGCTCCCGCGCCATGACACAGCCAAGCTGTGCCAGTCCTCCGCCGCTGCAAAAGCCCTCAAAAGAGCCCTGTTTGCCGTAGCCGACCGGGCCGAAGCGTTCAAGGCGAAGGTGTCCGCATTCCCCGGCGTTGTCGTTCGTGCCGGTGTAAAGGTGACCGTCCAGAATCAGTCCCGCGCCGAGGCCGGTTCCAAAAGTCAGAAAGATCATATTGCGCGTGCCGCGCCCCGCGCCGAACCTCCATTCGGCCACGGCGCAGGCGTTGGCATCATTTTGCAGATGAACAGGCGCAGCAAAGTGCTGCGCAGCAAGCGCTGCGGCCGGCACCTTGTCCCAGCCCGGAAGGTTTGGTGGACCGAGGATCACCCCACGCGCCGAATCCAGCGGCCCGCCGCAGGAGATTCCCACATAATCCGGCTTGCCGTCCAGAATACCGTCCGCCATATCAAACAGGCGCTTGAGCATTGCTTCCGGCGAAACGGAATGATCGGTCGGACACTTTTCCTTTCCCAGAATTTGGAGCCGTTCCCCATCCCATTTTGCCGTGACCGCAGCACATTTCGTTCCGCCGATGTCCAATCCCAACAGCTTCATAAATAATCCTCACAAGATGTTCGCTTTTTTCAGAAGGGTTTCATACTGCGTCAGGGAGAACGGGATTTCTCCGCTGACATAATGATTGTAATAGTTTTTTCCCTCGCAGGCCAGCGAAAGGGCATAATAGTGATTTCCGTGCGGGTCAAAGTCGATCGCACCCAGCTCTGTCAGGGCGTTGGGGTACAGCGATGCCTCTCCGGAGACAAGGCACTTGCCCGTTTCAATGTCTGTGACGGTGTAGGTCACACGCTTTTCCTCGCGGTATTCATTTGCCGCGACAATTTGCAGTGCGCCGTTTTTCGGCTCGCGCAGCATAAGGCACAGAGGCTCCTGCGAGCGGCGGATATAATCGAAGCTGAGCTTTTTATTAAAATAATAATCCACACTTGCTTCGCTGATCTCCGGCCAGCCGTCGAGCAGGTTCCACCAGATCAGGCCGGTCCTTCTCCATTTTTCGGTACGGAAGTGTTCAATGAAGAACTTGAAGCCCTCTGCCTGAAAATACTGGCTGGCTTTGGAAAATTCCTCCGGGTCATCCGGTACGGCGCCGAAAATCTGCGCGACCTGTTCCTCATTGAGCCGGGCGCGGAAGGCGTAGGGCTGATTTTTGCCCGGCTCCATCATGCCGGTGTGGAGCTTCCATTCGTCATGCTGGCGGTTTCGCAGATTTTCCGGGGAAATAAACCTCCGTAGCGACAGCAGGGACGGGCAGCCAAAGACGCCCATTTCACTGACAAAATGTGCGTTTGAGTTTATGTAATACGCTCCCTTGTAATACCCGCGCGGCCCCCAGAGGTGATCCTCCGGCATCCGGTTCGGATCGCCGGAAGCGTAGACTGCGCGGCTGACATAAGGCGAGCTTGGCAGAAAATCGCGCCACGGATCGACGCGCCGCAATACCTCCGGAATCGTCACGCGCGTAATCCGGTTTTCGTTCGGATCGCCGGAAACGATCTCCCAATACGCTGCCGCGACGTCACATTCGTTGTCTCCCGCCCAGAGTGCAATGCTCGGATGCCTGCGCAACTTCCGGACGACCGCTTCGACCTCCTGCGCGATTTTTCTCTGGAAAAGCTCGTTTTGCGGATAGGTCGCACAGCCCATGGCAAAGTCCTGCCAGACAAGAATTCCGTTTCGGTCGCAGAAATCAAAAAACGCGTGATCCTCGTACACGCCGCCGCCCCAGCAGCGGACCATGTTGCAGTTGGACTCCCAGAGGAGGGCAAGCGCCCTGTCCAGCCGCGCGGCGTCGCGGGAATGAAAGGCATCCAGCGGCACCCAGTTCGTGCCGCGGATATAGATCTTTTCGCCGTTGACAAGGAAGCAGAATTCGCCGCTTCCCTGCTCGTCGGTCGTATCCGTTCGGAGCAGGCGCACCGTGCGCACGCCGAAGGAAAACCGCAGCTCATCCACGACTTCCCCGCGATAAAACAGCTCGGCGCACACATCATAGAGTTCGGGTTCGCCCAGATCGCGCGGCCACCAGAGCTTCGGCTCTTTTATTGTAAAGTGGAAGCATCCGCGGTTGTGCCAGAGCTTATTCAGGAAATACTCAAATTTGCTGCCGCCGCATCTTCCGGTCAGACGCAGCGCATAATCCTGTGAAAAATCGCCGTCAAGCTGCGCCTCATACACGCAGTGCAGCCCGGCCTCGCCTTCGGAGAGAGAAACCGTTGTGAGATAAATATCCTGCAAGGAATCCTTCTTCTTCTCGACAAGGGAGCAACCGCGCCAGAGTCCGCCGGAGATGCAGCGCGGGAAAATATCCCAGCCGAAGCTGTGTGCAGCCTTGCGCACCATAAGGGAGCCCGCATTATAGGGATTGTGGACAAAGACGTCCGCATCCATCTTTGTCTCGCGTGCCTCAATACACACCGGCTTGATATGCACTACCAGCTCATTTTCTCCCGAACGGATGCCTTCAGCATGAAATTCATGTGCAAGGAACATATTATCCGAAGTGCCGATCAAGCGGCCGTTGAGATAGACCTCTGCAATCGTGTCGATTCCCTCAAACCGCAGAAACGTGCGCGAAGCATCCCCCGTGAACGTAAATCGCCGCACATACCAGAGATGGCGGTTTTCCAGCTCCTGCAATTTCAGGGGATTCGTTCCAAAAAACGGATCCTCCAGCAGCCCTGCGGTCTGCAAATCCAGCTCAAAATTGCCGGGAACGCTGCCATTCAGCTTCAGAAAGCCTGCCGTATTCAGCGCAGCTTGCGTGCAAAGCGGCTCGGAATATCGCCGCACCTCGCTGTGCTCCGCAATATACAGCGTCCATATTCCGTTCAGTGATTGTTCGCGTGCGTACATATTTTTTCTCCTTTACAGCGCGCTCAGGAATCCAATCAGGCGGTCGGCAATCTTTCTGTGGCCGGCATCGTTCGGATGGAGGCCGTCGGGCATATAAAGCTCCTGCAGGAGCGGAACGCTCGGCTGAAGACCGCTTGTGCGGAACAGGTCAAGCACCGGTATGCCGTAATGGCCGCAGATCTGCACGATCGCATCGACATATGTCTCCAGCGTAGCCTGCCGGGGCCGTCCGGTGTCGCCGTGCTCGATATCTTCCTCTCCCAGGCGGTGCGTCGGAGTCAGAAAAACAAGCTGCGCATACGGATAACGCGTGAGGAGCTTTTCAATCAGCGCGTGCAGTGCGCCGCAAAAGGTATCTGCGCTGCGATCGTTCAATGTGCCAAAAGCCGCGTCGCCGTGGCCAAAGTCATTTGTTCCGCCGAAAACGACGATAACGTCCGCATCCGGGATCATATCCTCCACACGCGTAAGATAGTAACGGTCATAGCTGGAAAGCTCCGAGGGCGTATGCTGCGGCGCGATGCGCGTCCCGCCAATGCCATAGCCGTAGCTGACCGCACCGGTGTCTTTGGCAAGCAGACTCCAGTACGTCTTTTCCATGCAGGACGTCGCACATCCTTCAGTAATACTGTCTCCCAGGAAGGCGATCTTTTTGTTTTTCAGTTTCATTCCGCTTTACTCCTGATTTTCAAGATATTCGCACAGCACCTGTGCGATAAGATCGTGTCCGATCACCGTCGGATGGACGTCCCACGGGCGGCTGGCTTCCAAAAATTTATCCGAGCGGATGCGGGCAAAGTTGAAATCCAGATAGTAGCCGCCGGCTTCGTCAGCCGCATTACGCAGCGCGTTTTTGTAGACGGATGCATAGTCCGGATCGTCCGCTCTGTCCCAGATCATATTGCCGATGATAAGCAGGCTGCCGTTTTCCTGGCAGGCATACTTTACGCGGTCGAGCTTGGAATTGAACAGGCCGATATCCGCACCCATCCCGGCATCATTTGTGCCAAGGGTAAGAATGACGACATTGGCCCTGCACATTTTTTGCAGCGCATCGTCCGCAATGTTCACAAGCTGGATGCCACTGAGAGAATAGTTGTTGACAATCAGCTCGTTTGGGTTCTCAATGTAAGAAATACCGGAAACAATGACGCTCTTATCCGTGCAGTCGCCTGCAATCAGATCGATCTGTATGTCGTCCGGGCAGTTTTCCGGCAGCGCAATATACTCGCTGCGGGCGCATCCATTTTCCTCCGCGCGGTTGGCATTGATGACAGCCAGCTCCTGCCCGTTGACCTGTACGGTAATGGTGCTGCGATAGGGGCCTTCGGGATAGTAGACATAGAAACCGTTGATGTGGCGGTCCTTGCCGCCCTCCTGACGGTTGACCTCAATGCGCAGAGCGGAGCCCTGCTGGTGCGTTGCGTAGCTCATGCCGCCGGGTGTATTGCCGGAAACGTAATAGCGCTCCCATTCGCCCTGTGGGAAGCTGATCGTGTGAATTTCGCGTCCGGGAACCGCCTCGTTCGTGCGGTCGAGCAACGAAACATAGCCGATGTTATGCGTACCGTATTTCTTTGCAATGGCCTCCTTGAACAGCGCCGCCCAAGAATAATCATAGAACAGGTCGGAGTTCAGTCCCTGAGAAATACTGTCGCCGATGATATTGATGCTCTTGTCGCCGTACATATCCTTTCCCTCAGAGAAATCAAAGATGGCGAACGGCTCGGAGGAAAGCGCGTCCAGCCAGCTTTCCGGCGCGGACGTTTCGGAGGTGGAAGAGGGCTCCTCGGAGGACGGCGTCTCGCTTGTCAGATCGGGTTCGCTATTCTGCGAGGAAGGAACGCCGCAGGCGCACAGCGTGAACATGCTCGCCGCTGCGAGAAAGACGGACAGAAAACGTTTTTTCTTCAGCATGGTGATTTCCCCTTTACAGCAAAATTTTTATCTCATTTTCTTTTTTCAGCAGTTCCCAAGGCAGGAAATAGAACGGGCGGTAGGCGCGGCGCGCATCCAAAACAGGAAGCACCGGCTGCCCGTTGAGCCGTAGGCCCGGCTCTCCGCGCGAAATGGAGAGCAGAATTTTTTTGCCGCGGCAGACGAACTGCGCTTCCGCGCCTGGCCAGGATTCCGGGATGCACGGACTGATCCGCAGTCCGGCCAGCGCCGGCTCGGCACCCAGCAGCCACTCATAGGCACCGCGGAAGGACATGGCCACGCTTCCCGTCAGGAAGCTGAGCATCCCGCGGTGGTCAAAAATCGGAAGCTGCTGCCAGCAGTTCGTAACGGCATAAGGTGCGGTTCGAGTAAGATCTGTCGGATGTCGCCACTGATCATAGGGCAGCATCCATTGCAGAACGTCAAAGAGCTGCTCACCCCGTCCGGCCTTTGCCAGTGCACGCGCAAGGAAGCCCTGTGAGCCGTGGTTATAGACATTCCCATTTTCTGCGAGGAAGGGCGGTACGTCGCCTGTTGTCTGCCGTCCGACATGCGGAATCTTTTTCGCGCCGAAGGGCGGATAGAACAGGCGGTAGCCATAGGAGCTTTTCAGCATTTGCGCAACCGCAAGCGCGTCGTTCACGCACTCCGGCTCCACCGCGCCGCTGATGACGGCGTAATAATTGACCGGACCGTAGGGCCGCATTTCGCCGTCCGGATCCTCGTCGGAAAAAATCCAACGGCCGTCGTCGTTGAACACGGAATTAAACCAGCCGTGTTTATTTCTCGCGTGCGTCAGAATATTCAGCCGCAGTTTTTCGGCCGCTTCGGTATAGTCCGTGATCTTCTGCGGAAATTTCCCGACCTGCTGCAAAATTTCCGCCACGTCCCGCAGTGCCATGATCGCCTGGCAGCTCACAGTGACCGATTCCCCTCGCCCACGCAGGCCGGCCATGTTCACCGCGTCGTTCCAGTCGCCGCCGTAGATCTTGCACAGGCCGTGCTCTCCAATATTCTCTGGTGCTAAATAGTATTCTATCGCACAAACCATGTGTTCTGCAAGTGTGGATTCTTTATTATCATCCAGCCACGGCAGCCACTGCTCCAGTAGCTCGTAGTCGCCAGTGAAGGCCAGATAACGATAGAGAAATTCCAGTACAAACACGCCGCCATCAACATACGGCCGCTCATCGTGCCTGCCAAGTCGGCCCCTTGTAGAATATTGACGCAAAAACCAGCCATCATGCCGCTGGCAGGAGAATAGCTGCCGCAGCATCTCCCGGCAGGCCTGCGGATGCAGCGTCAGCAGTGCCATGTAGTCGTTCGCGCTGTCGCGGGTGCCGCGCATCCCGCTTGGCCAGCCGCGATCAAGCGTAGCAATCCACTCCATTTGTAGAGGAATCCAGTAATTTATGTAGTCGTTGAAGGCTTCATCCGGTGTTCGGATGTGATTTTGTGAGAAAACTCTCTGGTAACGCATATGCAGTGCCCGGCAGTTTTCGTCAAAAAAGCCCGGCGCAAACCAGCGGCGCGCGGCAAGCCCTGTTTTTTCTTCCGGCATATCGCCGTTACGATCCTGCGGCGGCAGAGAAAGTGACTGGAGAAGCGTTTTTGTCTCACCGGGTGCAAGGTACCACTCGTACTGCATGGCATAAACCGGCGGACAGCCATAGATTTGATTTTCCTGCGTGTACTGGCCAAAATGTGCGCTGCACGCTGCATCCATACGCAGCCGCGCACCCAGCGCGTTCTGCGGGCACTGCAAGGAGCCACAGCCGATAAGCTTTTCCAGACTGATCTCGACGGTCTGCAAAGCCTCCGCCTGAGTCAGAAACACCATCGTCCTCCGCTTGGTCACATCGCCGTCAGGATTGAGTAGCTGTGTCCAGAATACCCGCTGAAGGCCGGCATCTGCATAACCAGTGCGCAGATACCACTCGTTTTTGTCCCACGGTGCAAGCATTGCCAGATTGGCATACGGAATCAAATAGGGATTCAGTCGCAGGCTGACCGGCGTTTCGCGTGTGTTTTCCACACAGAAGCGCATGGCCAGCTCCTTTCCCTCCGGCGGCAGAGTGAACTCCGTGCGGATTTTCAGACCGTTATGCTCAAAGGCATAGACCGCCGTCTCAGGCAGATAGCGAATGGAAAGCGCCTCCGGCTGCGCATCGCAGGCAAGGCCATTGATCGTCGGGCGGAAGTAGTTATTGAAGGGCTCCTGCCCTTCTTCCGTAATCCAGACCGTCCAGCTTGAAAAGCTCTGCCCGTTTTCGCGGCGAAGCAGCAGAATGTCACCGGGTGGGTCTGCCTGCACATACACTGGGCCGAACTGATCGACCTTCAGCAGGAAGTCCCGGTTCTGATAGATATACTCCCATGCCGAGGGCAGATTCAGGTCGTTAATCTCGTATCCGGCGGTGTTTTTAATAAATTTTCCGTAAGGCAGGATCCTCATCCCCTTTTTTCATCCGAATTCAGGCTGGATTGATACGCGCGGTAAAGTGTGGCCGAATCCGGGTGTCCGCAGAAAGCGGCCGTGCCCGGACGGTTCATCAGGCCAAGATACTGATAGCAGAGGATTTCGTCGCAATAATCTGAAATTGCCGCAAGCTGTCGCTGCACGCGGGAAAAGTCCGCCGGGATCAGCGCCGAGCGGTAAACCTCGCCCTCAAAGGAAAACACTTCCATGTCCGCCCACAGCGCACTGCGACCGGAGCGGTCGTGTGCGCGGCGAAGCGCAGCGAAGTAGCCTCCGGTCTGCTCCGGGGTGGATTTCCTCACGCCGACCTCGTCCTGATAGGCAATGATATCCACATCCAGGGCATCAAGCTGCCGCACATAGGCATCATCCGCGTGCAGAAGGTTCGTGCCATAGGGGGCAATCAGGGTGCGGAAGTGCGGGTCAAGCATGCGGACAAAGGCGCTGTAGCGGTTGCAGTAGTGTAAAAACGCCGGGTGGAAGCTGCCGTCGATGCAGGTTTCGTCTGGGTAATACCATCCGTAAAAGGACGGATGACTCGCATAGCGCGTGCAAAGCTGCTCCATCGCACGGAAGGCACGGCGCGCCACATCCTCACTCGTCATATTTTCCATCGTCCGCCGCCACGGGCCGTAGAAGCCAACCGAGAGGAACACCCGCAAATGCAGAGCGTCGGCCTCGGAGAGGAGTACTCCGACGGGGTCTTGACAGGGAAAATCCTCCGGAAAGGGATAAATGTCAGTTGGGAAATATGCCTCCGCCCTGTCCTCGTCTACAAGGCTCGTCGCCATCAGAACGACGTATTTCATCCCGAGTCCCGCAATCTCGCGGAGCTTTTCCCTCCACTGTGCTTCGGCAAAGGCGCGGCAGGCGGGATTCCAATAAACGCCCTCCGCGGAATTGTGGTGCGTGAATTCAAACCAGGTTCCGGTGATTCTTTTCATATCCGTTCTCCCAGCGTCACCAGAATGCAGTTTTCTTCGCCGTCCTGCGCAGGCACGTATACGCGCGCGCCCTCTGCCCGCAATGCTTTTCCGTTGCAGCTTGCCGCTGCAATCTCATAGCGTCCGTAGTCCAGACGCTCCGGATTCTGCAAGGTGATCTCAAAGGCTTTCCCGGAAAATCGCAGAGAAATCCGCGCTTTTCCTGACGAGTCAAACTGTTCGCGCACGAGCTTCGGCTCGATGACGAGCTGCCCCAGCTCACCGCGCACGCCGAACACCTGCGTGATGAAGGTTAGCATATACCAGCTTGCCGCGCCCGTGAGGTAGTGATAAAGGCCGCGCCCCTCGGCATTGAAATACTCCGGGATGCCTGGATAAATACGGCTCGTTTCAAAATCCATCGCCGTTTCGGCGAGGGTTTGCAGCGCCTTGTAGCCCTCGCGGACAAAGCCACACCGGTAGAGCGCATTGGCATACATGACCGTCATGTGGGAAAAGACCGCGCCGTTCTCCTTCTCTCCATAAGCAAAGCCGAACATCCGGCCAAGGTCGAACTTTTCCTCACGAAAATCAGTGTTCAGGCGATAGCCTCCGACTTCTGCGCGATAGAGATAGCGGTCCGCCGCACGGCAGATCGCCGCGGTCTGCTCTGGCGTGGCCGTGCCGCTCATAATGGCAAAGACCTGACCCGTGAGCATCATGCGCACGCCGCCGGGGAAATACCCTTCGACCTTATTCCTGTGATTATCATAATAGCTGTTGAACCAGCCCTCGTCTTCACCCGCAATCCATTCGGTTTTACGGATATGCGCACGGATTCGCCCGGCGATCGCCCGAAGCGCAGCCGCCAGCGCAAGCGTATCAAAGCGGCATTTGTTTCCGCTTACACTGTGCGCACAGAGGCGAAGGAAGTCCGCAAGCCGGTTTTCTTCCTCCAATAAAAGTCCCAGTTCTTCCAGCAGCTCCACCTCACGGAGCCCACGACCGGCAAGCACGCACAGAAGTCCGGCAAGCTCGTCGAGATTTCCCGCATAGGCGCAGGTAAAGGCAACGCTCTCGCCATGTTCTTCTGCCATATCCAGCGCATCATTCCAGTCCGCACCGCGCAGGCGGATATGCCCGTGCGCACCGGTTTCGCGTACCGCACAGAGCGTCTCCAGCAAAATGTGTTCAAGCAGCGTACCGGAATAAACCGCCCCGGAAGCCGTTTTCTGCAAAACCTCCTGCTTCCACAGTCCGTCTTTGCCCATACCTCGGAAATTCTGCCCGTCCTTGAAATAGGGCGCGGACTCGAGCAGCACGTCAAGGTCGCCCGTCTGGTCAATATAGAGCTTTGTCGTCAGAAACGGCCACACGCCGTGATCCATCCAGACACGGCAGATGCCGTTGCGGTCTGCAATAAACGCACCCGGCTCTGTGCCGATGATGGTTGCGTTCGTGCCGTCAATGCGCACGCCTGCGAAATTCTGCACGATCATCCGGCGCACGCCGTCCGGCTCCATCAGAAGCAGAGAAAGGCAATCCTGCCAGAGATCACGCCAGCCGCGGCCGCCGCGGCCATAATCGTGATGCGGCAAAAAGGAGCACCCATAAATTCTTCTTAAAAACGGCTGGAAGCTGATCCAGCGCAGATATTGATCAAACCGCGCGTCGCCCGTGTGATAATGCACGTTGACGCGCTCGTTCCAGAAGCGCTGCGTTCTGTGCAGAGCCTCGCTGACCTTTTCCTCCGTCGCAAAGGCTTCCACCGTCTGCCAAATCTTCTCCGGTTCCGCCGTCGCACCCAAAAGGACGGTGTAGCTCACGCGCTCACCGGGTGCAAGTGTTCTTTCGGCAAAGGCGATACCGCCGAGGGCTTCCTTTCCTGCAAAGTGCCGTCCGGCACCGACAGGCTTTTTCCCCTCCAGCAGCGCACGCGGATGCGTCAGAGTGCCGCCTTCCCCAATAAACGCCTCCTCGGTGGGGTAATAGCCCGCCGGGCGCGTTCCGTCCCCCTCGACGCCGCAGACAAAATACGTCACCTCATTTTTGCGGTGGCCGCGCTCATCAAAGGACAGCGTGGGCTTGACCAAAACGCCGTATTCGGTCGTTTCAATACGGTGCAGGAGGCTTGTCACATGGCGGTGGTCGCGCAGATTGTCTGCGCTGCGGCCGTAAATCGGGATCGCCGCCGTCGGCGAAATCCGCATTGGTGCGCGGCCGGTGTTTTCCAGCGTGACCGAGAAAACCTCGACATTGCAGTCGGTCGGAACAAAACACAGAACCTCCGCCGTCAGGCCGAGCGCCTCGCTGCTGCGCCGCACACACTGCCACAGAAAGCCCGCCGTGAGCGTAGTTTTCTCCTGGATGCCAGTGAAGCGCTGCGCTTCCTGCCCCGCACTTGCTCCCACGGCTGACCAGAGCATTTTCTCTGTTCTGACCCAGAAGTTCCGCACGCCGCGATTATTATGCAGGTTTTCGGCACTCACCGGCTCCAGCAAAAAGGTGTTTTGATTGAGCTTGCAGTCGCCGCCGAAATCAGGCGTTAGGGCGCTCTTGAGCCCCAGCTCGTTGGCAGCCGGAAAATAGAGATAAGAATAATTCTCCGGCTGTTCAAGTCTAAAGGTTCCCTGTTCATCTAAAAAAGTGATTGTTTTCATACTCTTTGCCCTGTGTCATGGAATCTCAACCGTTTCAAGGACGGTATAACCATTGATGTATTGCAGATCGTTGGCAAGGCGCACACCGGTTCCGGCAGAGTTTTTCAGATAGAAAGCAACCTGATATGTCCCTGAAACCTCCGGAAGCGTCAACGCGGCCGAAACGGTATGCGTCAAGGCTTCGTTGCTGCCCGGCTTGCCGGAAAGCCATGTCGCCGGTTCCCCTGCCGCCACAGCGGAAACAACATTTCCGTCCTTGTCCAAAACGGCAAAGCCACTCTTCAGATTGAACGCAGCGGAAAAGCCCGTATTTTTCAGGGTCAGCGTAACATTCAGGTTTTCCCCGCAGGCAAGATTGCCGTCCAGCGTGACGTTCAGCGCACGCAGGCGATAGCCAAGGTGGTCGTGGACAAATTCAAAGGCCGTGCGCTCCAGTGGCTGGCCGTTTTTGTCCTGAAACCAGAGGGGATCAAATGGAACCTTATGCTCTGTGAGCCACTCCTGCGTAACAGGCTCGGTCTGCCAGTCGAGCATACTGTAATAGCCCTCGCCGGGCGTGGCCCATGCGGTGTACTTCTCTTCGATAAAGCTGTGGTAAAGGCTGAACGTGTTCTGGTGAAAGGCGCTGAATTTGCGGATGGCCATCTCACCTGTCGTCGGATCCCAGAGATTCAGGTCGTACTGGCAGCCCCAGAACATTTCTCCGCCCTCCGGGGCATACGCGGATTCCCTGCGCATCTGCTCCCAGAATTCCTCCCACGGGTTGAGGCCGTCGTTGTAGACGGCGCTCTGCCAACCAAAGAAGCTATCGTCATGGTAGCCCATACGGCTGAGGTTTGGATTCTCCGGCTCGGCATAAACAAGGACGTTCTTCACACGAGGATAGCGCACCTGCACATAAAGCTGCTCCGGAACCATATCCAGAATTCCTTTCAGAAGTGCAAGCTCGTCGTGCTCCATTTTGGAGGAATGCCACTCGCCCCATGCGCCGAGAAATCCCGCCTCCACGCTGTGGATCACTTCTACATTTTCTTCAAGAAGCGGACGAAGCTGCTTCATATGCGCGAGCATGATCTCGTCCGATGCTTCCCCCGTTCCCTGCATATCGCTTTCATAGGAAAAGCGGACGATGAGCTTGATCCCGCGCTCTCTGGCAGCGTCAAAGACTCGCTGCATCCGCTCAAAGCCCTCCTGTCCGATGACCTCCGTGTTCTTATAGCCTGTCAGATAAAAGTATACCTGACAAAGCTGCGGACGGTATTTGTGATAGCGGTCAAGGGCAACGGTGACGGCCTTCTCCGGCTCCGGCTGATCACTCATGCCGTCACCAACGGTATTGGCTACATTGATAAATGCCTCAAGGCGCCAACCACGATCGGGGTTATACTCCAGAAAGTCATCCTGCGTCCCGCAGAGCGGCGCCAGCTCCGTCGTCACTGCGATCGGGACGGGATTGTCGGTCTGCTGCCTGCATCCTGCCGAAAATGCAGGCAGCAGCAGAATGATTAGTGCAAGTGCGACCAGATGCTTCTTTTTCACAAGCTCACTTCTCCGTGCGGACAATATCAAAGGCCACGACCGGATATGCCTCAAAGGGCATCCGCAGCGGCAGACCTGCATTCATCAGGGTCGCGCCCAAGAGCGTAAGTCCAAGCTGCTCGACATGGTATCTCGCCTCGGGATCAAGCCCCTGCAGGCGAAGATACTGCGCAGTCGGGTTCGCCATGGGCGTTTGCCAGCCTGCCATCACATAGGCGCAGCTGCGGTCGTCCGAAACCAGCTCCCACGCGCAGACGTTGCCCGCAAACGGGCTGGACAGGCGGTAGAATTCGCCGTCGCGGAGGAGCGGCGCAAGGATTCTGTGATGGGCAGTCTGCCGTGCGATCTGTCGGCGTTCCTCTTCGGAAAGGCAGCCGATATCCAGCTCGTAGCCGTAGTTGCACATCTGGGCGATCTCGCCGCGCGTTGCGAAGGAGCACGTGCGTGCCGTCTGGTGATTCGGACAGGCGGACACATGGCCAACCATACTCGCAGGCGGATAGGCGAAGCTCGTTCCATACTGGATCTTCAGGCGCTCAACCGCATCGGAGTCGTCGCTTGTCCAGATCTGCGGCATATAATAGAGAATACCAAAATCGAAGCGTCCACCGCCGCCGGAGCAGCCCTCGAAGAAAACGTGCGGAAAATCCTCGGTCAGGCGGCGCATCAGCTCGTAAACGCCCAGCATCTGGCGGTGCGTGTGTTCCAGCTGTCGGTCGGGCGCAAGCGTCTCGGAGCCGTTGTCGGAAATATTGCGGTTGCAATCCCATTTGATATAGGTGATGTCGCAGCTTGAAAGAACCTTCGCAACCTGTGTATAGATGTTCTCGACAACCTCCGGGCGACTCATATCCAGCACAAGCTGGCGGCGCGTCTGGCGCGGAGCAAAGCCCTCGCAGTGAATGCACCAATCCGGGTGTGCACGGTAGAGATCGCTGTTCGGAGAGATCATTTCCGGCTCAAACCAGATGCCGAAGTTCATTCCGTGTGAGCGGCAAAGATCCGCAATATGCTGTAGGCCGTGCGGGAATTTCTCGGCAAAAACGTACCAGTCTCCGAGCGAGCTGTCATCAAAATCACGGTGGCCAAACCAGCCGTCGTCCAGAACAAACGTATCAATGCCAAGGCCGCTGCTGCTCTGAATCAGCCTTTCGAGTTTTTCCTCGGTAACATCAAAATAAGTTGCTTCCCAGTTGTTGACAACAATGGGATGCTGCAGATCTTTCTGTGCAGATTTCCCAAGATGACTGCGGCTGACACGGTGGAAATTGCGCGACATTCGCCCGAGGCCCTCGGAAGAATAGGTAATCAAGGCCTCCGGAGTGGTGAAGCTCCCGTTTGGCTCGAGCTTCCACGAAAAGGTCTCCGGATTGAGGCCGACCTGAAAGCGCGTGTTTTCCATCTGGTTGCCCTCGGCCAGAATGCGGAAGTCCGAGCTGTAGACGAAGGCCGCGCCGTAGACCTCGCCGCTCGTTTCGGTCGTCACCGGATCGGCCAGCGCCGCAAAGGGGTTGAGCATGGCACTCGACGAGCCGCGGCGGCTTTCGATGCTGGTCGTGCCCTGACAGATGCGGCGGCGGGCTGGATAGCGCTCACGCGCCCACGCGCCCTCGAGCGAGATAAAATCAAAATTCCCACGTTCAAAATCGACAGAGAGGCTATCCGCCTTGTGCAGAATCATCGGCGCATCGGTGGGATTTTTGATCACGGTATATCGTGAAATGACGTCCTCCTGCGGAAAAACAACATAGTGCAGTGCCACCTCGGCACATGTGATCTCGTCTTGCAGCGTGATAACGAGCGTCTGCACCTCCTGTAAGTTCTTGTTCAGACACGGAAGGCCGGGCAGAAGCTCGCGTCCCTCGCGCAGCTCGTGACGCAGATAAGTCAGGTAACTGATGCGTCTGCCCTTTTTGTCCTCGATCACGAGCGCGGGCTGACGCAGATCGCCGCGGCCAAAGGTCGGATATTCCTGTGGCAGCGCATTTGCGCTGACACAGTCGTCCTTTGCTGGAATCACGGGATCGAACGCCCATCGGTGGTGGATATTATAATAAGAAAAGTCGTCATGCGGAACCTTCTTTCCGTAGTAAACGTGCTGAAGCAGGCCTTCGTCCGTCAGACGCATGATATAGCTGGTTCCGGTAGTTTCGAGAAAGAAAAACGGGGCGTTGTATACGATCATCGCAAAGCGTCCTTTCTTTTATTTGCTCAGGCTTTCGCTGAGCCGGTCGTTGACGGAGAAGGTCAGGGTCTGTCCGCGGTACAGCTCCAACGCAAGCGTGTCGATGTTCTTGCCGTAATACTTGCCCTCATAAATCTCGTAGGGGCTGCACTTGTGTCTGAAATGCAGGACATGCCTGCCGGTATTCTCGGCGTGGATGTTCACGAAATTCTCGTTTGCATAGATGCAGTCGTCCTCATAGCCGTAAATATGGCAGCCTGCATACTCGGCAAGCGAGGTCAGAAGCTCTGCACGCAGGATCTGCGTCGTGCAGTAGATGCTGACAAAATCGCCGGTGTCCTTCATCGCGAGCGCCGGCTTGCCGTCGATGCAGTAGCGGCCAAGCACCGTGACGCCCTCGCCCTCCTCGATGGTAAAGCAGGGATTCAGGAAGGGCACGTCCAGCACGGAGCCAACCCAGATGGTACTGCATACCTCGCGGTCGATCCAGCCATAAAAGCGATCCGGCACGGCGTAACGCAGCGCAGGATGCTTCGGGTCGGTGATGCGGAATTTGACCGAATGGGTTTCGTTGATGCAGTTAACCTGCATGCCGGTCAGTTCGGAGATGTTCGCCGTGTCCATAGGCGTTTCCCGGTCGAAATTCACAAAGCCCGGCGCATAGAACCAGACGACCGTTGCGTGGTTTTTTGCAGCCTTTTTGCGAATGGCCTCGCGCTCGGCATTCGTCAGGCAGAATGTGTTGAGCATCAGATAGAGCTTATAATCAGGCATATTCTCATTTGTGAGATCGTCATGGAAATAATAATCCACAGGCGCACCGATACGGCCCAGATCCGACGTGCGATAAAAATCGAGCATGGTACGGTTGACGCCCTTGGAGACCAGATGGATGCTCTCCTCGTCATAAATAATAGCAATCTCGTTGGCCTTGGGCTTGCCGTGTTTGGCGGCCTCAAGTGCGACGCGCTGCTGCACGGCCATCATTTTGTAGATATCCTCGTGCTTGTAGCGGCCGCCGTTTTGATGCTGGTCAAACCACCACGCAAAGGTATTTTCGCAGAGATTACGGGCAAAATCGCGCTTGAGCGTGTTGAGCGTGTCCTGAATGGTGAAGAAATTGTTGGCATCGCGGTAGAAATCGCAGTCCAGATGCGTGCGGCTGTCCTCCTCGGACAGGAACAGCATCTTGCGCAGTGTAAAAGAATCCTGCACCTCGCGCTGCGCGACATATCCGCCCGGCCAGCGATTGTTATAAACGCCGGGCGCGGCCAAAAAGTCCACCACACCGGAATCGAGAATCTTGCGCGTTCCTGTCGTCGTGCTGGAGCCGTAATAATCCGTGCAGCCGAGAGATCCGTAGAACGAGCCGACGAGCGTGTCGGGATTGCGCTGCTTCAGAAGGCGGGCAAAGTGAATCATGGTATCATAGTACTTTTAACCGCTTAATCTTTGCTAAACGTCATGAGGATGCCATGTCAAAATCATCTGCAAAAGAGCTTGCCCAGCACACCTCGCTCACCTCTCCCTTTCGCTACTATCCTTCCGCGCTGCCAGATCTGAATTTCTTCTTCCCTCCGCACTGGCATAACGAGTTTGAGCTGAACTATATCCGCTCCGGCCGGGCAGTTTTTTATTACAACGGCGTGCAATTCATCCCGGAAGCGGGCGATATCTTTATTTTCCAGCCAAATCAGACGCATAGCATGACCACGCTTGGCAATGAAAAGATCTATTACGACACCTTGCTTTTCACCAGCGATTCCTTCGGCCCACAGGGTGAACGCGGAAATCAGGCCATCATCGGTCCGTTAGTAAGCGGAGATTCCCTGATCCGCCAGCCGATCAACCGGAGCTGCGCAGGCTACGAGGTGATCCGGCAGACCGTTGAATCCATGGTCTCCGCCGCCAAGCTCGATACCCCGTCGATTGATCTGCTGCTCAAGGGCGACCTGCTGCATCTGTTTTATTACCTGCACACCTTTGGGCATATTACCTACCGGCAAAACGAAAAGGCGGCCAACGAGGAACGGATACGTCCCGTTCTGTCCTACATCAGCCAGCACTTTGCCGAGGATCTGACCGTTGACATGCTGGCGCAGCTCATTCCTCTGAGCAAAAGCTACTTCATGTACTGCTTCAAGCGCATCACCGGCACAAGCATTGTCAGCTATATCACACAGATTCGCATCAAAAACGCCTGCGAGATGCTACTGAGCACCGACAAGCAGGTCGTCCGGATTGCTATGGAGTGCGGCTTTGATAATCTCTCAAACTTCAACCGGCAATTCAAGAAAAATGTCGGTTGTTCCCCCTTAAAATACCGGAAGTCCTTCCTGCCGCAGTCAGAAAAATAAAGTAAATCGGCAAAATCTCTCTATATTTGATGGAACTATGTATCGGCTCCATAATTCACAGTTCTTTCATGTCCGCTTTTCCGTTCCGCAGGCAGACGCTGCAGCCGAACGATGCCGCCGCAATCTTTTCCCTCGGCTGCTTTCAGTTTTCTTTGGAGCTTTTATTCAGCATTTGATTTCCGGTTGGTTACCAACGCCGAAGGGAGAGGACTTCCTTACGAAGTCTCTCCCTTCGGCGTTGGTATTTTTGGTTTACTTGGTAACGGTTTGCAGTCCGACTTTTTTACGGATGTAAAGAATCAGCAGAACTATGTTCCCGACCGCAGCGAGGATGGAAATGCACAGGCCGACCGTCGCAAGGATTCTCAGAGAGTGAAGCTCCTGCTGCTGCGCATCGTTGACAGAGGCCAACGCCTGCATTTTTTTCTCATTTTCGCGGTTCTGCGCATCAATCTCTGTCCGAAGTGTCTGCAATTCACTTCTCAGGTCATTAAGCTCCTGTTCCATCCCAGCCTGTAGATTGTCGAGATTTTCCTTCGTCGAAGCTTCAAGCGCTTTGATGTCGGATTTCAGCAGCTCATCCACTGTCTTGTAGGCCTTGGTCAGTGCCGCGATGGCCGCGTTCAGCCTCTCCATCGTCGCTGTGTCACCGTCCGTCGTCGCCTTGGAAAGGTCACTGATTGCCTGATTCAGATTCTTCTGGACGGTGTCGATCGCAGTCTGAAGGGCCTCATCGGCCTTGACCAGCTTCAGTTCCAGCGCTGTGAGCCTTGCATCAACCGTCTGAATGTCGGCCTTCAGCAGGTCGTCCGAAGCCTGATAAGCCGCAATCAGGTCGTTGATTGCCTGCTCCAGTGCTTCCGCGTTCGCCGTGTCGCCTGTCTCAATCAGCTTGTTCAGCGCTTCGACGGCATTGTCCAGATTCTCCTGCACTGCGTCAATAGGGAAGAAAGCGACACATCCAGTTCATCGGGGTTCTTCACTCCGAGGCTTACCGTTAAACTGCCCTGCGGTCAGCGTCAACAAGCAAAACCTTTTTACCGGAGCTTGCAAGTCCCACACCGAGATTGACTGCGGTTGTCGTTTTACCGACTCCACCTTTCTGGTTTGTGATAGCAATCACTTTACAGTTTTCCATGTGGTATCCTCCTTTCAGATTATTCATAGCAAACTGCTATGTACTCCTCCCGCAAAATGCACAGCATTACCGATGCGTTTGGTTAAATGCAGTATTTGTCCTCGACGCCCCTGCATGACTCGGTAGTCTATGGGAAATCTTCAAGCAACCGTCAGCTTAACGGTCTCATAGGAATCTCACCTCTGCCGGGTACTCCGCCAGCCCAATAGGGAAGTATCATTATGGTTGTATAGGTCATCGCCATGTCGGAGGCAATCCGGCACCTGTGGTGGAGGCTTACTGCTCACTCTGATTATTCAGAGGTCATGGCGTACCCACCATCGTGGCTCTTCTATACAAGTAACGTTCTTGAAGATCTGATATTCAATTTTCAAGGAACATTGAAACGGTTTCCTCCGAGTGGAGGAGAGCCTCTTCACTTGTTCCCACTGAGAAGTGCCTTTCGTACACCCAAAATCAAAAAATATTTTCAAAAAAATAAAAAATAAAAAAGCCGCCTGTTCACACTGAACAGACGGTATGAAATGACATATATAATAAAAGGAAATAAAAAAAGCAGGCATACTACTTTTTCAGTAATATGCCTGCTGGTTGTGTTAGATAAAGACTTCGACAGTCACGTTATCCCATTGGTTTTTCCGCAGGTACTGACCGACTGACTTTCTATACGCTTCAGCTTGGTCGAAACCAATCTGGAATTGATCGTATAGATTAGTCCTTCCCACTTTTGATTGCAGCCTGTGCAGCAGCGAGGCGGGCGATCGGGACACGGTACGGGCTGCAGGAAACGTAGTTCAGGCCGACCTTATGGCAGAACTCAACGGAAGCAGGGTCGCCGCCGTGTTCACCGCAGATGCCCAGCTTGATGTCCGGGCGGGTCTGACGGCCCAGCTCGGCAGCCATCTTGATCAGCTTGCCGACGCCAACCTGATCGAGGTGTGCAAACGGATCGAACTCATAAATCTTACGGTCATAGTAAGCATCCAGGAACTTGCCTGCGTCGTCACGGCTGAAGCCGAAAGTCATCTGCGTCAGGTCGTTGGTGCCGAAGGAGAAGAACTCGGCTTCCTTGGCAATCTCGTCCGCGGTCAGAGCGGCGCGCGGGATCTCGATCATGGTGCCGACGGAGTACTTCATCTTCACGCCGGCCTCCTTGATCAGGCGGTCAGCCGTTGCGACGACGACGTCCTTGACGTATTTGAGTTCTCTGACCTCGCCGACCAGCGGGATCATGATCTCCGGCTCGATGCGGTACCACGGATACTCGTGGTTGACCTGCATGGCGGCCTTGATGACAGCGGTGGTCTGCATTTCCGCAATTTCCGGATAAGTGACGGCCAGACGGCAGCCACGGTGACCCATCATGGGGTTGAACTCATGCAGGGAGGCGATAACTTCCTTCAGCTCCTCGACGCTGATGTTCAGCTCGCCGGCGATCTCCGCGATGTCCTCTTCCTTGGTGGGCAGGAACTCGTGCAGAGGGGGATCAAGGAAGCGAACGGTCATCGGGCGGCCCTTGAGCTCACGGTACATGGCAACGAAGTCACCCTGCTGATAGGGCAGGATCTTCGCCAGCGCTTCCTTGCGGGCCTCGACGGTCTTGGCAACGATCATCTCGCGCATTGCCTTGATGCGGCTGGCCTCGAAGAACATATGCTCGGTGCGGCAGAGGCCGATGCCTTCTGCGCCGAACTTGACTGCCTGAGCGGTATCTCTGGGGGTATCGGCATTGGTGCGGACACGCAGAACGCGGAAGCTGTCAGCCCAACGCATGAAGCGGTCAAAGTTGCCGCTGATGGTAGCTTCCACGGTCTTTACGGCGCAGCCGTAGATGTTGCCGGTGGAGCCGTCGATGGAGATCCAGTCGCCCTCGTGGTATTCCTTCTCACCGATGGTGAAGTATTTTTCTTCCTCGTGCATGGCGATCTCACCGCAGCCGGAAACACAGCAGGTGCCCATGCCGCGCGCGACGACTGCCGCGTGGGAGGTCATGCCGCCGCGGACGGTCAGGATGCCCTGCGAGGCCGTCATGCCCTCAATATCCTCAGGGCTGGTTTCCAGGCGGACCAGAACGACCTTCTCGCCGTTGGCCGCCCAGTTCTTGGCATCCTCAGCGGTGAACACGACGCGGCCGCAGGCTGCGCCGGGAGAAGCTGCAAGGCCCTTGCCGATGACTTCGGCTTCTTTCAGAGCAGCGGCATCAAACTGCGGGTGCAGCAGAGCATCAAGCTGCTTCGGCTCAACGCGCATCACAGCCTCTTCGCGGGAGATCATGCCCTCGTCGACGAGGTCGCAGGCGATCTTCAGCGCGGCAGTGGCGGTACGCTTGCCGTTACGGGTCTGGAGCATATAGAGCTTGCCGTTCTCAATGGTGAACTCCATATCCTGCATATCGCGGTAGTGGTTCTCCAGGCGGGTCGCGATGTCCACAAACTGCTCATAGACCTGCGGCATATCCTCCTGCAGCTTGGAGATCTTGCTGGGGGTACGGATACCGGCGACGACGTCCTCGCCCTGTGCATTGATGAGGTATTCGCCGAACAGCACCTTCTCACCGGTCGCGGGGTTACGGGTAAAGGCAACGCCGGTGCCGGACTTGTCATTCAGGTTGCCGAAGACCATCGGCTGCACATTGACGGCGGTGCCCCAGGAATAGGGGATGTCGTTCATGCGGCGATAGACATTCGCGCGGGGGTTGTCCCAGGAACGGAACACGGCCTTGATGGCCTCCATGAGCTGGACGGCGGGATCGGTCGGGAATTCCTCGCCCTTTTCCTGCTTGTAGTGCTCCTTGAACAGAGCGACCAGCTTCTTCATATCCTCGGCTTCGAGGTCGATGTCGTTCTTGACGCCCTTGGCTTCCTTCACCTCGTCGATGATGACCTCAAAGGTCTTCTTGGACAGCTCCATGACGACGTCGGAGAACATCTGGATGAAGCGGCGATAGGAGTCATATACAAAACGGGTAAACGCAGGGGTGGGGTTGCCGGCGATAAGACCGGCGGCGACCTCGTCGTTCATGCCAAGGTTCAGGATGGTGTCCATCATGCCGGGCATGGAAGCGCGCGCACCGGAACGGACGGAAACGAGCAGAGGATTCTTTGCGTCGCCGAACTTCTTGCCGTTGATTCTCTCGATCTCGGCCAGAGCTTCGTAGACCTGCGTCTTGATTTCATCATTGATGCTGCGGCCGTCCTCGTAGTACTGCGTGCAGGCTTCCGTTGTGATGGTGAAGCCCTGCGGAACAGGCATACCGAGGTTGGTCATCTCAGCGAGGTTGGCGCCCTTGCCGCCAAGCAGCTCCCGCATGGAGCCATTGCCCTCTGAGAAAAGGTAAACATACTTCATTGATCTGGTTAACCCCTTTCTTTGTGTGGAAACGGTATTTCACTGCCGTTTCAATCGCTTTGTATTTTTTGATTTCACTGCGTAGTCAAATATAACACAGGTTTCAAGGATTTGCAATTATTTTCCGCAAAAAAATGAAAAAACCGCCTGAAATAATTTGAATAAAAAACTTTTTTCTCCGCAAAAAGTTTTTGTATATTTCGACGGAAAATTTATATTTTTGAATCCTGTCCCGCGTGGAATTGCAAAAAAGAAGGCGTTTCCCTCCCACGGAAACGCCCTGCGGCACTTTTTTTCAGTTTTTTCTGTCGGTTCAGCCGGCGCGCTTCGGCAGGCGGATCGTCAGGACGATCTCCGAATCCGTTTCCTCCTGTGAGGCCTCCGCACGGATGCCCGCGCCACGGATCAGGTCGAGATTGTGGTTGACGCTGTTGATGAACAGGCGCACATCCCGTACAATCAGCTTGCGGATTCCCTTTTTCGGCTCCTCCTGCTGCCGTTTTTTTGCCAGCAGCAATTCGATGTACTCCTCCGTTTTGGCCACGTTCATCTGCTGCCGGATCACCACCTTCAGCACGTCCAGCCGTTCTTTTTCCGTCGGCAGGCGCAGCAGCGCCCGTGCGTGGCGCTCGGACAGGCCGTTTTCCCGCAGCGCCTCCAGCACTGCCGGGCTGTGGCGCAGCAGGCGCAGCTTGTTGGCGACCGCGCTCTGGCTTTTGCCCACTTTGGCCGCCGCCTGCTCCTGATTCAGCCCATACTGCCGCATCAACCGCGCCAGCCCCTCCGCCTCCTCGATGTAGTCCAGATCCCGGCGCTGCAAATTCTCCACCAGCGCCACCATGCCGGACTGCTCCTCATCCACGCTCAGCAGAATGCAGGGAACTTCCGACAATCCTGCAAGCTTTGCCGCGCGCAGGCGGCGCTCCCCTGCCACCAGTTCATACACTCCGCCTCTGCGCCGCACCGTGAGCGGCTGCAAAATACCATACGTTCGAATGCTCGCCGCCAGCTCCTGCAGCCCGCCGGAATCAAAGATCTTCCGCGGCTGCGACGGATTTGGCTGGAGCTGCTCCACCGGCAGATAGAGGATCCGGCCGCTTTCCAGCAGTCCCCTGCCCCTTCGCATCTGTATTCCTCCTTTGTTTCCCTTGCGGCGCCGCTCCCACACGGCACCGTGGTGTCCCCGTCTTTTATTCTAGCGGCTTTCGGTGCGAAAACGCGCGAAACAAAGAGGAGAAACCACAATAAATTGCGCAGAGTTTTCGTTTTCTCCACAACATCTTGGGAAATACGCGGGAAATAGCTCTTTCGGGCGTGCCGGCGCGAAAAAACGCGGCATGGGGCGAAATCCCATGCCGCGCCAGAGTCCGTTGTTTATTCCATTTCAAATTCCATCACAACGGGGTTGTGATCGGTAAAGCCGAAGCCCTCGTTGCGCGTTTCCACGCTGACGACCTTGATGTTCGGAGAAACGATAAAGCCGTCGATGACGTAATACTGTGTCAGGCCGCTCGACTCGTCGAGCGGCTGGTTGAGCAGACGGCAGGTCGGCGCGGAGACATCATAAACGTAGCGCCAACCCTCCGGGAGAGTATTCTCCAGCGTGCCGGGCTGCCAGCCGGAGCTGTCTTTGAGCGGATAGCGGGATTCGGCGCCGGGGAAATACTGGTTGAAATCGCCGCCGGCAACCACATAATTGCCCTTTTCATATTCCTCCTGCAGGATCTTCATGAGCGCCTCCGTCTGTGCGGCCTTGCCCTCACCGTCGTCATAAGCCTCCAGATGCAGGTTCACAATGACCAGCTCCTGCTGCGCAGCATCCTCCGTTCTGCCCGCAATGGGAAGGCGCGTGACGAGCAGACAGCGCTTGAGGTTGGCGATGCGCAGCGGCCAGGAGAAGGGATTCGGCAGGCTGTAGCGCGTCGCGCTGTCGATGTCATAGGCGCTGTAAGTTGCAAGGCCGGAATGTACCTTTCCGATCGTGGGCAGCGGATAGGGCACATATTCGCAGGAATAGTTGAGCGCGTAGCGGCTTTCGTAGCGGCCGAGATCGTATTCGTACTGCCGCCACTGGTCGAGCTGATAAGAACGCTTCGAGCCGGTATCGACCTCCTGAAGCAGGATCAGGTCCGCATTGGCGGAGCGGAGGATGTCCTCGATGCCGGACATATTCTCACGCACCTGCTCCTCGGATTCCGGGTTGACGCCCTTGCCGCCGTCCATGAAGAAGTCCGCGTCGCGGCCGAGCCCGCCGTAGCCGGTGTTGAGGGTCAGGATGCGCAGCGTCTGCCGCGGCACGGTCTGAGAGGACTCATAATTGCCGCGGGAAGCAGTCTCGGAATGAGCCGGGCGGTATTCGGCGATCGTCAGATGACCCAGCACGCCGCCCACGACGAGCGCAATGGTCAGAAGCACAATCATGACCCATTTGGTCGTTTTCAGCGTGATCCGTGCCCAGCGCGGCATGGTCTTTCTCTGTTTTTTCTGTTTGCGCGGTTTTCCCGCAGGCTGCGGCGGCAGCTGCTCCGGCTGCACCGGCGTATAGATGCCCGTTGGCGCGCTGTCGAGCTGCGACCCCGCGGCTCCGGCGGGAGCCTGCTGTTTCTGTTCAAATTGTTTCAGTTCTTCCATGGTGCCCGCCTCCTGTGGTTTCTTTTTTTATCATAGCATGCTTTTGCCGAGTTCGCAAGCGAAACTCGCAAAGCCGCTTCATAATCCTATGTTTTGACGGCTCACACCGAAAAATGTTCCATTTTCTCTATTGCGGACATGAAATTTTTGTGTTTTGCTGCCGCTCTTGCAATTTCGCGAAGAAAATGGTAAAATAGATTAAATTGAAAGCAAGGGAGCGATCCGCTTGGCAAAGAAAATCACCCGCATCGTACTGACCGGCGGCCCGGCAGCCGGCAAGACCACCCTCATCAGCCGCATCCTGAAAGAGTTCAAACAGGACGAGGGCTGGAAGGTCATCACCATCCCGGAGACCGCCACGGAGCTGATCTCCGGCTTCGGCATCAAGCCCTTCGGCAACTGCGTATCCATGCTGGAATTCCAGTATTTTGTCATTGCAGACCAGATCCACAAGGAGAAGCTCGCGCTCAAGGCCGCGAATATGGTCCCGGAGGAAAACGTCCTCGTGATCTACGACCGCGCGCTGCTGGACGACAAGGCCTATATCTCCGACGACGAATTCCGCGAGGTGCTCGGCAGCTTCGGCAAGACCGAGGAGGAGGTCATGGCGGGCTACGATGTCGTTCTGCATCTGGTTTCCTGCGCCAAGGGCGCGGAATTTGCCTATAACTACGGCAACGAGGCGCGCTATGAGCCGCTGGAGGTCGCACGTGAAAAGGACAATCTGGCGCTGCGCGCCTGGTCGAAGCACCCGAACCTCAAGGTCATCGACAACTCCGTGGACTTTGAGGACAAGATCGCCCGCGGTCTGCGCGCGGTCTATGAGGCCATCGGCCAGCCCATGCCCGAGGAGGTCTGGCACAAGTATCTGATCGAGCTGCCCGACGTAGACGCACTGGTGCGCAACTACCATGCCGCCGGCATCGACATGATGCAGACCTACCTCTCCCAGACGAGCCCGAATATCGTCCGCCGCATCCGCCAGCAGAAAAACGGCAACGAATACCTCTATTTCTACACGGAAAAGCACTACACCGGCGACGGCCAGTGGGAAACGGAAAAGCCCATCTCCAGCAAGGAATACATCCAGTACCTGATGGAGGGCGACGTCAGCCTGCACGCCGTACATAAGGTCAAGTACCGTTTTTCCTATAACGACCGCCGCTTTGAGATCGACGTGTATCCCTTCTCCAAGGAGCGCGCCATCATGCGCGCGGCGCTGCCTGCTTCGGACGGCGCGGTCGATGCGCCCACGGAGATCCACATTCTCCGCGAGGTCACGAACGACCCCGCCTACCGCAATACCCAGCTTGCAAGAAATCAGAAACTGTAAAACACAATCGCCGCGGGGTTCCCGCGGCGATCGATTGTTTTATGCCGTTTTTCTTCGTCCCGGCAGCTCTGCCAGTACGATTGCTACGAGCATCAGGCCGCAGCCGAGAAGCTCCCGCGCACTCAGGCGCTCGTGCAGCAGCAGCGCACCGAACACGGCGGCAAAAAAGGACTCCAGACTCAGAAGCAGGGACACCAGAACCGGATTTCCGTCCCGCTGCGCCAGCGTTTGCAGCGTGTAGCCCACGCAGCTGGACAGCACCGCGATATAGGCAAGCGGCCACAGGCAGGAAAGCACCGCCGCGCCCGTAATGGTCTCTCTGCCGAGGAAGATCGCTGAAAGCAGCGCCGCCGTCAGAAACTGTCCGCAGGACAGGACAAGGCCGTCCACCCTTTGGACAAAATGATCCACCGCGAGGATCTGCACCGCAAAAAGCGCGGCGCAGGCCAGCAGCCACAGGTCGGACGGCGCGACGGAAAAGCCGCCGGAAATGCACAGGAAGTACATCCCCGCTACCGCAACTGCGACTGCAAGCCAGATGCGCGGCGCAGGCTTTTTCTTTGTAAAAACGCCCGCCAGCGGCACCAGCACGATGTAAAGCGCAGTGATAAACCCGGCCTTACCCGCCGAAGCGCCTGCCGCCAACCCGAACTGCTGTGCATTGGACGCGGCAAACAGCGCCGCGCCGCTGAGCAGGCTGCCGAGCACGATGTCGCGCAGGGCGCCGCCCTTTCTGCGCAGCAGGCAGACCGGGAGCAGCACCAGAAATGCGATGAAAAACCGCAGAGCATTGATCGTGAAGGGTCCAAGATATTCCGAGCAGACGCTCTGCGCGGAAAATGCGGCGCCCCAGATCATCGCCGTCAGCAGCGGAAGAAGGGTCTGCCGGAGATTGCGTTTCATATTCGCTCTTTCTCCCCCGGTACGTTATGCCTCGTCCAGCTTCTCCAACGCGGCGATGCGGATACACAGGCAGAAGATCTCCATTGCCTGCTTCAGTTCCTCCACCGGCGGCAGTGAGGGCGCGATGCGAATGTTGCTGTCCTGCGGGTCGCGGCCGTAGGGATAGGTCGCGCCGGCACCCGTCATGGTCACGCCCGCCTCCTTGCACAGCGCAAGTGCGCGCTTGGCCGTGCCGGGCATGGCATAGAAGGAGATGAAGTAGCCGCCCTGCGGCCGCGTCCAGTGCGCGATCTCAAGCGGCGCGATCTCGCGGTCCAGCGCATCCAGCACCACCGTAAACTTCGGCGCAAGGAGCGCAGCGTGCTTCTGCATCAGCGCCAGCGTGTGCGCCTTGTCCTGAAGATAGCGCACATGGCGAAGCTGATTGACCTTGTCGTAGCTGATCGTCTGATAAGTCAGCAGCGACAGAAGATACTTCATATTCTCCTCCGAGGCGGCCATGCAGGCCACGCCCGCCCCGGGGAAGGTAATTTTGGAAGTCGAAGCAAATTCATAGACCATGTCCGCATTGCCCTGCGCGCGGCAGAGCGAGAGCATATCGCGGAAGGGCACAAATTCGCCATAGATCTCGTGGATGCAGTAGGCATTATCCCACATCAGGGTGAAGTCCGGCGCAGCCGGGCGAAGTGCGGCGATGCGGTCGACCGTTTCGTCGGAATAGACGATGCCGTCGGGATTGGAATACTTCGGCACGCACCACATGCCCTTGACCGCCGGGTCCTTGACCGCTTCCTCGACCGCGTCCATATCCGGGCCGCTTTCCGTCATGGGGATGCAGATCAGCTCCATGCCGAAGCTCTCGGAGATTTTGAAATGCCGGTCGTAGCCGGGCGACGGGCAGAGGAAGCGCACGACAGGCTCCTTCGCCCACGGACGCGGCGAGTGCTTCAGGCCGTGGGTGTAGGCCTTGGCGATCAGATCGTACATCAGGTTCAGGCTGGCGTTGCCGCCGACGAAGATCTCCTCCGGCTTCGTGCCGAGGATCTCCGCAAAGAGCCTCTTGGCCGAGGGCAGACCGGACAGCTCGCCGTAGTTGCGCGCGTCAATGCCTCCGTCCATGCAGTCGGAGGGGTCTGACAGGACGGTCAGCAGGCCGCTCGTCATGTCAAGCTGCGCCTTGGAGGGCTTGCCGCGCGCCATATTCAGATTCAGGTGCAGCGCCTCATAGCGCTGCAATGCTTCGCGCAGGGAGGTCAGCTCCGCTGCGCGTTCCTGTTTTGTGTACTGTGCATAGGGCTTCATAGATCTTCTTCCTTTCCGGAGGTTTCTTTTCTACATCTTACTCCGCAAACCTCAAAATGTCAATTCCATTTTTGTCATTCTGTCAAAAACATTTGTCTTTGCAAAGCGGATAAAACCGGTTCTTGCACCCCCGCTTGCATTTTCCCCCGCATCGGTGTATGATAAGGAGCGAAACAACGAGATTGGACTGATCCGATTGCAGAACTATTTTGAACCGAATATGACCCCGAAACAGATCAACGCCATGTCCGCGCTGGCGCTGGCACACATCGGCGACGCCGTTTTTGAGCTGCTGGTGCGCAGCCGCCTGTGCATCCGCGGCGGCAGCACGAACGGAAAGCTGCACCACGACACTGTCGCGCAGGTCTGTGCGGGCGCACAGGCCGCGCTGGCCGACCGGATGCTCCCGGCGCTGACCGGGGAGGAGGCCGCCTACTACCGCCGCGGCCGCAACGCCCATCCCCATGGAATTCCCAAAAACGCCACGCCCGCTCAGTACGCCAAGGCGACCGGCGTGGAGGCACTCTTCGGCGCGCTGTTCCTGCTCGGCCGGATGCAGCGCGCAAACGAGCTGTTTGCCGCATTTATGGAGGTACCCGATGCCCTTTGACGCTATTTTTCTCAGCGCCGTCCGGCAGGAGCTTCTGCCGCTCACCGGCAGCCGGGTCGATAAGATCCAGCAGCCCTCGCGCGACACCGTCCTGCTGCATCTGCGCGGCAGAGACGGCGGCGGCAGGCTGCTGCTTTCGGCCAATGTCAACCGCCCGCGCATCCATCTGACGCAGGCTTCCTTTGAAAATCCGGCGCAGCCGCCCATGTTCTGTATGCTGCTGCGCAAGCATCTGACCGGCGGCCGTCTGGCGGAGATCACCCAGCCGCCCGCAGAGCGCAGCGTGTCCCTTGTTTTTGACTGCACCGACGAGATGGGCGTTCCCTGCCGCAAGAAGCTGATCCTGGAGCTGATGGGCCGCAATTCCAATCTGATCCTGACCGGCGCGGACGGACGCATTCTCGACTGCCTGCGGCGCGTGGACTTTGAAATGTCCGAGCTGCGGCAGGTCCTGCCCGGCCTGTTCTATCACGATCCGCCCCGGCAGGATAAGCGCATCCCCGCCGAAACGGACGCCGCGGAGATCGCCCGCCTGCTGGACGCGGCCGAACCCGGCCGCCGTCTGGATAAGTGGCTGCTGGACACCTTTGCCGGCATCTCGCCGCTGATTGCGCGGGAGCTGACCTTCCGCTTCACGGGTGAAACGGACACGCCGCTGGGCGGTCTGGATTTTTCCTCGCTTGCGGCCTTCCTTGCGCGGGAGTTTTCCCTGCCGGAGGGGTTTGTGCCGGTTCTGCTGCAAAAGGACGGCGAACCGAAGGAGTTTTCCTACCGGGAGATCCTGCAATACGGCGATTATCTGGAGGAAACGCGCTGCGCTTCCTTCTCCGGGCTGCTCGACCGCTTCTACACGCAGACCGACCGCAGCGAACGGATGCACCAGAAATCGCAGACGCTGCGCAAAACCGTCACGACGCTGCACGAGCGCGTCCTGCGCAAGCTGGAACACCAGCGACAGGAGCGCGAGGCCACGCTTGACCGCGAACAGCTCCGGCGCATGGGCGACATCGTCACGGCAAATCTGCACGCCATCTCGCGCGGGCAGACGCTGCTGCGCGCGGAGAACTTTTACGAGGCCGACGCACCCATTATTGAAATCCCGCTCAAGCCCGACCTGTCCCCCCAGCAGAACGCGGCGAAATTTTACAAGGAATACGCCAAGGCAAAAACCGCCGAAAAGGTGCTCGCGCAGCAGCTATTGCAGGGCGAGCAGGAGGCGGAGTATCTGGCGACGGTGCTGGACGAGCTTTCCCGCGCGGAGAGCGAAAGTGACCTTGCCGAGATCCGGCAGGAGCTGGAAGCCGGCGGCTACGTCCGTCCCGCCGACCGCCGCAAGCAGCCGAAGCTGCCCGCCTCCAGACCGATGGAGTTCACCTCCTCCGACGGCTACCGGATCCTTGTCGGCCGGAACAACCGGCAGAACGATCAGCTTTCCATGAAAACCGCGCGCAAGGACGACCTCTGGCTGCACATCCAGAAATTTCATGGAACGCACGTCATCATCTCCTGCGCGGGCGTGCGCCCGCCCGACCGGACGGTCACGGAAGCGGCGATGCTGGCCGCCTTCTACTCGCAGGCGAAAAACGGGCAGAATGTTCCCGTGGACGTCACGCAGGTGCGCAATCTGCGTAAGCCGAACGGCGCGAAGCCCGGTATGGTCGTCTATGACCACTACCAGACGGTGATCGTCACACCGGATGCCGCGCTGCCCGACACGCTGAGAACTAAATAACCGGCGCCGGGAATCCCCGGCGCCGGTTGATTTTTACGAATCATTCGATTCCCGTGACGGTGTAGTCCTCCGCTTCGACCGCTTCCTTCAGGCGCTCGTCCGAAACAGGCGCGTTCAGCGTCACGATCGCGGTTCCCTTTTCGTGGCTGACCTCGGCAGAGTCGACCTCCGGCAGCGCTTCTAGCGCCTTGCGCACCGTCGCCTCGCAGTGGCCGCACATCATGCCCTTGATGTGGATCGTGCGCACTGTGCCCTGCGGCTTCGTTTTTGCCCGGCGGCGATGGTCATGCCGCGGGTCGCGCAGTTTGCAGAAGTTCAGCCGCAGAGCATTGGACACCACGCAGAAGCTCGACAGGCTCATGGCCGCCGCGCCGAACATGGGGTTGAGCGTCAGGCCCAGCGCCACGAAGCAGCCCGCTGCCAAGGGGATGCCGATCACATTATAGATAAAGGCCCAGAACAGATTCTCGTGGATGTTGCGCAGGGTCGCACGGCTCAGGCGGATGGCCGCCGGAACGTCCATCAGGCTGCTTTTCATCAGCACAACGTCCGCCGCGTCAATGGCGACGTCCGCGCCCGCGCCGATGGCCACGCCGATGTCCGCACGCGTCAGTGCCGGAGCATCGTTGATGCCGTCGCCCACCATGGCGACGCGCCCCTGCTGCTTCAGGCGGCGGATGACCGCTTCCTTGCCGTCCGGCAGAACACCCGCGATCACCTCATCCACACCCGCCTGCGCGCCGATGGCCTTGGCCGTGCGCTCATTGTCGCCCGTCAGCATGACGACGCGGATGCCCATGCCCTGCAATTCGTGCACCGCCTGCGCGCTGTCTGGCTTGATGGCGTCGGCCACGGCGATCATGCCGAGCAGCCGTCCGCCGCGGGCAAACAGGAGCGGCGTTTTCCCCTCGCCCGCCAGCGTTTGCGCACGCTGCCGGATCGCGGGCGAAACCTCAAGCTGACCGGAAAGATAGTTCAGGCTGCCGCCCGTCAGCGTTTCGCCATTCTGCGTGGCCGTCAGGCCATTACCGGGCAAGGCGGAAAAGTCCGTCACCTCCGCCGCCTTCATTCCCAATTCGCCGCACCGGGCGACGATCGCCTTGGCCAGCGGATGCTCGCTGCGCACCTCCAGCGCCAGCGCCGCGGAAAGCAGCGCGGATTCCTCCACGCCCTCCGCCGGGACGACATCCGTCACACGCGGCTCGCCGCTCGTGATCGTGCCGGTCTTATCCAGCGCGACGATCTGCGTTTTCCCGGTTTCTTCCAGAGAAACCGCCGTTTTGAATAGAATTCCGTTCTTCGCGCCGAGGCCGTTGCCGACCATGATCGCCACTGGCGTGGCAAGTCCCAGCGCGCAGGGACAGGAAATGACCAGCACGGAAATGCCCCGCGCCAGCGCATAGCTGAAGGGCTTGCCGATCAGCAGCCACACGATCAGCGTCACGATGGAAATGGCAATGACCGTCGGAACGAACACGCCGGACACCCGGTCGGCGACCTTTGCGATGGGCGCCTTGGTCGCCGCCGCGTCGCTGACCATCTTGATGATCTGCGACAGCGTGGTATCCTCGCCCACGCGCGTCGCCTCGCAGCGCAGGAAGCCGGACTGGTTGACCGTCGCAGCGGAAACGCCGTCCCCCGGCCCCTTGTCCGCAGGGATGCTCTCGCCGGTCAGGGCCGCCTCATTGACCGCGCTGCTGCCCTCGAGCACGACGCCGTCCACCGGGATGTTTTCGCCCGGACGCACGACAAACACGTCGCCCTTGCGCACCTGCGAAATGGGGGCCGTGACCTCCCGCCCGTCGCGCAGGAGGCGCGCCGTCTTGGGCGCGAGCTTCATGAGGCTCTTGAGGGCGTTGGTTGTCTTGCCCTTGGAGCGCGCCTCGAGCATTTTGCCGACGGTGATGAGCGTCAGGATCATGGCTGCGGATTCAAAATAGAACTCGTCCATATAGGTCATCACGCCGGCCATGTCGCCGTCCACCTGCGCCCGCGTCATGGCAAACAGCGCATACACGCTCCACACAAAAGAGGCCATGGAGCCGAGCGCGACAAGCGTGTCCATATTGGGCGAGCGCCGCCAGAGGCTCTTGAAGCCGCTGATAAAGAATTTCTGATTGATCACCATGACGATGCCCGCAAGCAGCAGCTGCACCAGACCCATGGCGACGTGGTTGCCGTCAAACCACTTCGGCAGCGGCCAATTCCACATCATATGCCCCATGGAGAAGTACATCAGCACCAGCAGGAAGCCCACGGAGGCGATCAGCCGCTTTTTCAGCTTCGGCGTTTCGTGGTCGGCCAGCGCGTCCTCTGCGGCGCTCGGGGTCTGCGCTTCCGTACCCTTGCGCGATGCGCCGTAGCCCGCGTCCTGCACCGCGCGGATGATCGCCTCCGGCGAGGCCGTTCCCTCCACGCCCATTGAATTGGTCAGCAGGCTCACCGAGCAGGACGTGACGCCCGGCACCTTGGAAACCGCCTTTTCCACACGGGCGCTGCACGCCGCGCAGCTCATGCCCGTTACATTATATTGTTCCATATCGCATCTCCTATTTCATCAGCTTCTGTACCGTGGCGATGAGCTCATCGACGACCTCATCCTTGCCCTCGTGCAGGTCGCGCACCACGCACCCACGGATATGATCCCCCAGCAGCTCGCGATTAAATGCATTGATCGCGGAGCTGGCAGCCGCCGACTGCTGCAAAATGTCGTTGCAGTAGGCATCGTTTTCCAGCATCGCCTCGATGCCGCGGATCTGGCCCTCAATGCGGCGCAGACGGTTGATGAGCGCCTTTTTCTGCGCCGCGGGGCGGTCGGTCTTGCGGCAGCACGGACAGTCCTGCTTCATGTGTCACCATCTCCTGTTTTGATCTGTCTGCATTATATACTCCCCCGGGGTATTTGTCAATAGAAAACATACAAAAATAATATGTTTATTTTCGCGTTTGCCGGGCGCTTCCGCTGTGCATAATACATAAAGCGAAACGTCTGCAAAAATCCGTCAGAATCATGACATGAAACGCGCAAAAGATGGGGAGAACTACTAATTGCCTTTTGAAATCGAACCGAATATAATGGAAACAATTATTTTTCACACAGGAGGTCGAGTCCAATGAACTCTCTGAAAGAGCGGATCCGCCGCGAGGGACGTATTCTGCCGGGACACATCGTCAAAGTGGACGGTTTTCTGAACCACAGGGTCGATGTCGCCTTTATGGAGGAGCTGGCGGACGAGTTCGCCAGGATTTTCCCGGTCAAGGATGTCACGCTGGTTTTGACGGCAGAAGCAAGCGGTATCGCGCTGGCTACAATTTGCGCCCAAAAGTTCGGTGTTCCCCTGCTTTTTGCGAAAAAGGCAAAGAGCGACAACATCGAGGGCGGATTGTACCAGAGCGATATTTTTTCTTATACCTACAATAAAAAGGTCACGCTTCTGGTCGCCAAGGACTGGATTCATTCCTCCGACCGCGTACTGATCATCGACGATTTCATGGCGCGCGGCGAGGCCATGCGCGGCCTGTGCGAGATCGTCGAGCACGCGGGCGCCACGCTGGTCGGCATCGGCGTCGCGGTGGAAAAGGGCTTTCAGGGCGGCGGCGACGCGCTGCGCGCGGCCGGATACCCCCTGCATTCTCTGGCGGTCATCGACAGCGCCGAGAACGGCAAGATCGTCTTCCGCGGAGGCGACGACTGATGGAAAAGGTACTGGTGCTCGACTTTGGCGGGCAGTATAACCTGCTCGTCGCGCGCCGCGTGCGCGAATGCGGCGTCTACTGCGAAATTCGTCCCTACCGCACCTCTCTGGAGGAAATTCGCGCCTTCGCGCCCGACGGCATCATCTTCACCGGCGGCCCCGCCGCGGTCTTTGAGGAGGGCGCACCGACGCTGGACCCGGAGATTTTCCG
>UQWH01000014.1 GCA_900544705.1 uncultured Eubacteriales bacterium
AGACCGCGCAGAAGATGTACCACGAGATCAGCCCGGAGACCGGCGAATTCATCGATTTCATGATTGACCATGAGCTGATGGACTTGCAAAACAAGCCGGGCAAGGCCTCCACAGGCTACATGACGAGCCTGCCCAGCCTGAAAGCGCCCTTCGTGTTCTCCTGCTTCAACCACACGATCTTCGATATGCAGGTGCTGACGCACGAGCTGGGACACGCCTTTGCAGGCTATATGGCCATGCGCAGCCAGCCCATCTCGGACTATTACAGCGAGTCCACCGACATCGCGGAGATCCACTCCATGTCCATGGAGCAGTTTGCCTATCCCTATGCCGAGTGGTTCTTCGGCGATCAGGCGGACAAGTTCCGCTTCGCGCATCTGCAGGAGGCCATCACCTTCGTGCCATTCGGCGTGGCGGTGGACGAGTTCCAGCACATCTGCTATGCGCATCCGGAGCTGACGCCCAAGGAGCGGACGTATCAGTGGCATCTGCTGGAGGAAAAGTACATGCCGTGGCGCAAGTATGACAACGACCCCTTTATGGAGCGCGGCGGTTATTGGTACCACAAGCTGCACATTTACCTCTATCCCTTCTATTATATCAACTATACGCTCACGACCATGGGCGCGATGGAGTTCAAGAAGAAGTACACGGAAAACAAGCCCGCCGCATGGCAGGACTATCTGAATCTCTGCAAGACCGGCGGCAGCCGCAGCTATCTGGAAACGCTCCGCTATGCGAATCTGGCAAATCCCTTTGCGGCCGGTTCCGTTGCGCGCGCCTGCGGCTATGCCGAGAAGATCCTTCTCGATTCCATCGCAGCGCAGGAGAAATAAGCCTCGGCTGCATCCGGTTGCAATAGAAAGGTTCTGTCCCCAACGATCGGAACCAAAACAAAACAAATAAGACAGAAAAGGTGCGTTCAAACAAACGCACCTTTTCGCAGCTTGCCAAAAAGTCCTTTTGGACTTTTTTGGCAAGCTGCCTACAAAATTGCAAAATCAATATTTGTAGTATTATTTTGCAATTTTGGCCGCTGCGGCGGGTGATTAAACGCGAAAGGAAACCCTGACGGTTTCCTTTCACTCTTTTCTTCCCTCCGAAACTTTCAGCCAGACAGTTTTTTGACTGCCTGAGAAAAGGTGCGTTCAAACAAACGCACCTTTTCTGCAATCTATGAATCTTGCTTCTTGTTCTTTCCGAGGAAGAACGCCAGCAGCGCACAGCAGGCAAGGATGATCGCCGCGAGCGCGATATACTTCCACGGTTCTCTCTGGCGCAGGGTCACACGCTGCTTCTGCACAGTCGGCGTGTAATGCCTGGTTTGCGTGGCCGGAGAAGAATCCTCAGTCTGCGCGCCCGTGGGCGAATGTGCGGCTTCTGCGGCCGGTTCCCTCTGCTGCGCCTGCGGCGCAGAAGAATTCTCCGACGGGCCAGCGGAAGGAACGTTTGAACTTCCCGCCGCTGCGGAGGAAGCGCCGGCAGAAGCGACGGAATTGGTTGAATTTTTCTGAGTGTAAGATGCCCCGCAGACGGTGCAGGTATATTTTGTCCCGCGTTTGATGGCTTTCCCTGCGTCCCAGACATGGCCGGCGGCGGGAATTGCTTCCCGCTCCGCGGCGCCGCAGGGACAGGTGTGGACCCGCTCACCAGCTTCCTCACATCCGGCTTCCCGCACGACGATCCAACCATCCGGGTAGGTATGCACATGGCCGGGATCCGTGCGGACGGTTACAAAGAAAGATGCCGTGGCATCGCCGTAGCGCAGAATGATCTCCTGTGTGCCTATGGTCAGCGGTGACCGGGCGTATTCCAACTGTGCGCCGTCCGCGGTTTCAAACGTGAGGTCACCATACTGAATTCGGACGCGCAGACCGGTCAGATCCGGTGATTCCCCGGCAAAATAGTCCAGCTTGTCCGGCAGAGATAGAATTTCCACGGAGGTTGTGGGGACAATGAAGGTCACAGAGATCCAGCGGCTGTAGACGGCTTCGCTCCGCGCACCGTCCGAAATGTTCCGGACTGCCGCGCAATAGTACATCGTACCGGGTGTGGCAGCCGGTGTGTAGTCGCAGGAAACGGCACCGGTGAGGAGCGTCGCCGCAGCAAGGTCCGGCGCAGCGGCGGAGTACCACTGATATTCCAGTGTGCCCCCTTCGGGTGAGTGTGCGCCGACGGACAGAAGCGGCGGCTCCAGCTCTATGGGCAGAATACAGTCCGGCGTTGCACTGTCGATCACAGGCGCGGCGGGCGCGGCAAGGACTTGCGTGCAGAGCAGCGCCAGCAGCAGAAATACGACCGAAAGGGAAATGGCGCGCATGATACTTCAAACCCCTCTTTCTTCCCGGTTTGAGATGCAATTTATATCTGAATTTATAATAACGTGGAAAAACGACCGTGTCAACGCTTTTTTGACATTTTTCGACCGGATGTGAGAAAAAAGATGCGAAAACAAAAACTGATTTCCGAAATTGTATAGTAAGGAGATGCCGTGAAAGCTCTTGCTGCTGCCTGATTTCAGAAAACTTTGCAGCTGCGGTTTTTTTGTCCAACGGTGATTTCTTATGCTTTACCTTTTGTACTCTGGTCATTTTTACCCTCCGTAGTCATTTGACTTTGTAGAGAATACCATGGAATCAGTCTATCTACAGTTTACAGGAACTGGACGCGCAATGCAATAATAACATTCGAGGCATATAGGTGTTTACACCGGGCTTGCATTTTTCCTGCCGGGTGCTACAATAGTTCCAAAGAAAGGAAGATGGGAAGATGGACGAACGGCTGGTTTATGAGATCCTCTCGGCGGTGGAGGAAATTCCGGAAGGGAAGGTTGCGTCTTACGGGCAGATCGCCGCGCTGATCGGCAGAGAGAAAAACGCCCGGCTGGTTGGCCGGGTGCTGCGCGACGCGGAGCTTTATGGGGAGTATCCCTGTCACCGGGTCGTAAATCACGTAGGGCGGCTGGCGCCCGGCTGGCCGGAACAGCGGATGCTTCTTGAACGTGAGGGCGTGGAGTTCCGGCCGGATGGCCGCGTGGAGATGCGGCGCTTTCAATGGAATATAAAATAACAGGCGGCCCCGTTTTACGGGGCCGCCTGTTCTGCGTTCAGCGCTGGGTGCGGATGCTCTTGACAAGTCCGCTGTCGATGGTGATGCAGATGTCAGCCTGCGCGGCGATGTCCGGGTCGTGCGTCACGAGGATGAGCGTCTGATGGAAATCATCCACGACGCGGCGCAGGAGCTGCACGACCTGTTCGGAGGTGGCGCTGTCGAGGTTGCCGGTCGGTTCATCCGCAAGGATGATGGACGGGCGCGTCAGCAGGGCGCGGGCAATGGCGCAGCGCTGCTGTTCGCCGCCGGACATCTGCCACGGGTACTTGCGCAGAAGCTCCGCAATGCCCAGCTCCTGCGTGATCTGGTCGAAATAGGCCATGTCGGGCTTTTTTCCGTCGAGCAGGACGGGCGCGAGAATGTTGTCCTTGGCGGTGTGCTCGTCAAGCAGATTGTAGGACTGGAAGATGAAGCCGATCTGGCGGCGGCGGAGCTGCGCCAGTCGGGTATCCTTGAGCTTGTAGATGTCCTCGCCGTTCAGAATGACCTGACCGCCGGTGGGACGGTCGAGGCTGCCGAGCAGGTGTAGCAGGGTGGACTTGCCGGAGCCGGATTTGCCGATGATGGCATAGAATTTTTCGGCTTCGAATTCCAGATCGATGCCTTTCAGCGCCTGATAGGAGACACCGCCCTGGGTGTAGGTTTTTTCCAATCCGATTGTTTGCAGCAGCATAGTTTATTCTCCTCTCTCCAAACCTTTGATGGTACCGATGACGGATGACTGACATAGACGATGATAGGGAAGGACGCGCAGCAGGGTGATAAGGACAAGTGCGGCGAGGCAGAGGCACAGATGCAGGTTCCATGGGTACTGCCACAAAAGCCCCTGCGTCAGCGTAGTGACGAGTGCGGCGGGGGAAAGCGTATGGAAGCCGGTTTCAAAGAAAGCGCAGACAAGAAGAATCAGCGCGTAGGCCGCGTTTGCAAGCAGCACGGCCCATAAGCCCTCCCGCAGAGCAAGCAGCCAGTGGGTCCGCCAGATGGCGGCTTTGGAAGCGCCGAGCGCGCGGAGGATGCCGATGCGGCGGCGCTCCTGCTCGGCCATGTCCGACAAAATGAACAGCAGGATGATCATAACCAGCAGCACGGCGGCAGCGCCCAGCAGAACGGTCATGACTCGCTGACTCTGACAGGCCGCGAGTCGCTCTTCCTTTTCCCGGAAGTTGTTCTTCATTTCCAGTCCCTCGGCCTCCGCCAGATTCCAGCAGGTGGCGGTATGATCCTCGGCATCCGGAGAATAGAACTGGAAATAGGTCTTGCCGTGGCAGTATTCGCAGTGCATGAGGTTGTTGTAGGGAATCCAACGGATCTCCTCGGCGGAGTAGCTCTGCGCGGCATTCGGATAGATCTCCGTGATAAGCGTCTGCCCCGAGATCAGGATACCGGGCGCGGCGCCGCTGCCGAAGAGCCAGATGCCGGGGTATTCATGCAGCACGGCCAGCACCTCGACGGAGGCATGATTCGTTTCTTTTACGACCTCGCGCTCTGTCAGATGATGCGTGTCGGCAGAAAGCGAGAGAATATCGCCCGTTTGGATGCTGTTGTCCGTTTTGTAGCGGTAGGCGTCGACGGGGTCGGAGCTGTAACGCTGAGAGCCGTTTCGATTATCTTTGTAATAGGGCATCAGAAGGATGCAGCCCTCGCCGGAGAGGAGCTTTTTTGTGTCGATCGGCCCGGTATAGGCCAGAAGCTCCTGCAAAATCGAGTTGTCTTCCTTCATGCCGGCGATGCGCACCGTATGGGAAAGATCGGAAAGGACGGGGCTGTCCTCATAGTCTGCAAGCGTGACATTCTCCGCGGCAAGATAGGAATCCAGCCGGGCAGGCAAACTGCCCAGCGCGTCCGAGGCGGCGTATTCCTCCATCTTCTGGCGGAGGAAGCGCGGCCGCATCGCATAGGGCGCAGTCATCACATAGTCCGGCATATTGCTGCGTCTGACATTGCTGCGGTAATCGTCGAAGGCAAAGTGGGAAAGCAGCAGCGTCAGCAAGGCCAGCAGCAGGCCAAGCGCACACAGCAGCCGTGCAAGGAAGCTGCGGCGGCGGTTGAACTTTGCGGCAGCATGCTCCATCTCCAAAAGGGGGCCGCGGCGGAGCTGGCCGCGCTTCGGCAGCTTCCGGACGGCGGCGCTTGCGCGGCCCGTGAGGGGCAGACGCAGGGAATAAAGAAGAGGAAGCTGCAAGCCGAGCAGCAGGCTGAATGCTCCAAAAATTGCGCTGCGCAGCAGAAAACCCGTGTCAAAGGCCAGCACGGAGATGTGATAGAACCGGTGCAGCGCGGCAGATGCGGCCAGATAACCCAGCGGCAGGCCGATAAGCAGGGAGAGAGCCAAGAAGAGCAGCGCCTCGGTGAGCTGCATGACGGCGGCCTGACCGGGCTGTAGGCCGATGGAGCGCAGCAGCACCAGACTGTGTGCGCGGCGCTTGCTCTGCACCACACAGATGACCAGCACCGCACAGGCGGAAATCAGCACCAGAATTCCGTCCAGAACGGTGCTGCTCGTGCCGGATGCGCCGGTTTCCTTCGGATAGGCATAGGTATTGACGCGGGTGGCGAACTCATTTTTCTCATATTGTTCGTCCAGCGGCGGATACTCGAACGTCGGCCGGATGCGCTCTAGGCCGGGGAACTGGAAGTCCGGCGATGCCAGCTCCTCGTCCGTGAAGGAGAAGGGCTGGCCGTTTTCATCCAAAACGTCCGGATAGACATAGCGCGCCGTGCCGTCCTCAGCGTAGTCGATATAGCCCTTGCGGTATACCTCGCAGTTTGCGGCGGGATCCCATGCGTGGAATTCGACCGTCGTGTCCTGCCCGCCCCAGGCATCTTCCGAATAGCGGATCTGCTCCCAGTAGGGCTGCGCCAGCGCACTCTCCGAAGCGGCGGCTTCGTCGTACAGCATGGCAACGGATGCCGGACTGCTGATCAGCAGAGTGGAGGAGCGCTGATTCCTGTCATAGTAGAATTCCAGATCCTCCACCTGCTCCTGCGCGGACGCGATGCAGCGGAGAATCTTTTCCCGACCCGCGGTGGAGAGAAAGGCGTCCGGCATATCGTGACCGCCGGTGTCCCACGTCGCCTCATAAGCCTTCAGGATTCCGCAGACGGTGTAGGGGATGTTTGCGCTCACCTCGGTGTAGGCGTTTGTCAACTGGATGGTCTGGCCGGCAAGCTCACCGTACAGCTCGCCTGTAAGGGTCAGCTTTGTGGTGGTACGAAGCGCGGTGAAATAAAAATCCTCAGAGGAAATGAGAACCGGTTCCTTTGCAGTGAATTCCCTGCTTTCGGAGAAATAAACATAATCACGAAGGTAGGTTTTTATGGAGACTTCCAGCTCCTCCGGCGTCATGTTCTTCGGATCGACCGGCTCGTCCCGGCCGAGGCAGTCGCGCGTCAGATAGGGATAGGTCACGCTGGTTCTGTCGCGCTGCCAGTTCTCCTTTGCTTCGGCAATAAACGCAAGATATTCGTCCATCCGGGACGGGATCAGCTGCGTCAGCCCGCGGTCGAAGGCCTCATCTATGCGCCGACGCTGCTGCTGCTCAAAGGCTTCCGCATCCGCCGCTTCGGCAGACCATACAAACCGAACGGTGATATTCTCGCCGACCTCCGGCAGCGCGCCGATGGCAAACTGATTCTCCACGAGGAGAATCTCGTTCTCCGCCTCCGGCAGGCGGCCTTCGAGCAGCCGGAAGTTTCCGAGAGTCATCGCCTCCGGCGTCATCACACTGGTTAGCTCACCCTCCGAGGATAAGCTGACCGAGGGAAGCACCGCGCACTGCGCGCCTTGTTCGGAAAGGGCCTGCGCAAGCGCTTCACATTCCTCGCTGCTGCGTTCAAGCAGCATGAGCTTCCAGCTTCCGTAGGAGCTTTCCCGCTGGAGCTGGGCCTCTGCCTGCGTGGACGGCAGGATGATTGCAAGCGCGGAGGAAAGCAGGAAGGAAAGCACAAGCACAATCAGCAGCAGGGAGGATTCCTTCCGGCGGCCGATCATTCCCTTCCATGTCAGATGAAACACATTCTCACTCCTTTTTTGTTTGATAGATAAAACGGACTATTCGCCCCGTTCCAGACCCTTGATGGTTCCAATGACGGACTGCCTGCAAAGACGCTGATAGGGAAGCGCGCGCAGCAGAGCGATGAGAACGAGCGCGCAAGCGCTGAGAATCAGGTGCAGGCTCCACGGGTACTGCCACAAAAGTCCCTGCGTCAGAGTGGTGACAAGCGCGGCGGGGGAAAGCGTATGGAAGCCGGTTTCAAAGAAAGCGCAGCCAAGCAGGATCAACGCATAGGCCGCATTGGCAAGCAGTACCGCCCACAGGCTCTCCTGCATGGCAAGCAACCAGTGCGTCCGCCGGATGGCCCCCTTGGACGCGCCGAGGGCGCGCAGAACGCCGATGCGGCGGCGCTCCTGCTCCGCCATGTCCGAGAGGATGAACAGCAGGATGATCAGTACCAGCAGCACGGCGGCTGCGCCGAGAAGGACGGTCAGCGTGCGCTGATTCTCGCACACGGTGCGCAGCTCGTTCCGCTCACGGAAGTGGCTCTTGAAGTCCAGCGATTCCTGCTCGGAAAGGTTCCAGTAGGAGCTGGTGTGATCCTCCGCGTCGGAGGCATAGAACTGGAAGACGGTCTTGCCGTGGCAGTAAGGACAGTGCATATCCTGACTCTGTGCGTCCCAGTGGGCCTGCTCGGGGGAGTAACGCTTTTTGGCGTTGGGGTAGACCGCAGAGATGAGCTTCTGCCCGGAAACAAGCACGCCGGGCTGGGCGCTGCTTTCAAAGAGCCACACGCCGGGGTATTCGTGCAGCACGGCCAGCACCTCAACAGATGCGTCCGAAACCGTTGTGAAGACGCCGTTTTCCGTGATCATGTGCGAATCTGCGGAAAGATGCAGAATATCGCCCGGCCGGATGGTATTGTCGGAGGCGTAGCGGTAGGCATCGACAAGGTCCGAGCTGAAGAGCATATCGTCCCGCGTATTGCGGTAGTTCGGCATCAGCAGGATGCAGCCCTCGCCGGAGAGCAGCTTCTCTAAGTCGATGTCTCCGGTGTATTCCAGCAGCTTTTCCAGAAGGCGGCTGTTCTGCGCCACACCGGCGATGGAAACCGTCTGGTTAAGATAGGAGAGGATCGGGCTGTCCGTATATCCCGCAAGGTGGACGTGCTCTGCCGCAAGATAGGAGTCTATGCGCGAGGGAGCCTCGCCCAGATCGTCCGGCTGACTGTAATCCTCCAGTTTTTCCGCAAGAAAGCGGGGATTCATGCCGTAGGTCGCCGTGAGGACATAGTCCGGCAGGTCGGCTCGCTCGACGTTGATGCGGTAGGTATCAAAGGCAAAGTGAGCCAGCAGAAGCGTCAGCAGCGCGAGTAGAAGCGAGAGCGCGCACAGCAGGCGCGCCAGCAGACAGCGGCGGCGGTTGAAGCGCGCGGCCGCCCGCTCCATCTCCGTGAGCGACCCGCGGCGCAGCGCGGTGCGCTTCGGCGCTTTTTTGACGGCGATGGCGGTTTTGCCCGTGAGCGGCAGACGCAGGGAATAGAGCAGCGGGATTTGCAGGCCTGCCAGCAGAGCCAGCGCGCCGAAAACGACGCTGCGCAGCAGGAAGCTCCAGTCAAAGGCCAGCACGGAGCCGTGATAGTGCCAGCGCAGCGCGGCACTTGCTCCCAGATAGCCCAGCGGCAGGCCAAGCAGCAGGGAAAACAGCAGGAAAAGCAGAGCCTCCGTGAGCTGCATGACTGCGGCCTGCTTATTCTGCAAACCGATGGCACGGAGCATGACGATGGAATAGGCGCGGCGCTTGCTCTGCACCACGCAGATGACCAGCACCGCACAGGAGGAGATCAGCACCAGAATGGTGTTCAAGACCGTTCCGGTCATGCCGGCGGCGCTGGCGCTGTCGTCCGGAAAAGCATAGGTGTTGATGCGGATGTTATAGTCGTTTTTCTGGTACAGCTCTTCCGGCCCGGGGTAGTAGGTGTCCGGGATCAGCGTCAGGCCGGGAAATTCAAAGTCGTTGTTGTATTCCTTGTTCGTAAACCGGAAGGGCTGGCCGTTTTCGTCGAGAACGTCTGGAAAGATGTAAAGCTCCGTCCCGTCCTCGGCAAATTCCCAGATGCCCTGCCGGATGACGATCTCCTCCGCGACCGGATCCCAGCCCCAGAACTCCACGGAATCATAGGGCAGGCCATTATCGCCCGCGAAGTAGGTGTAAAGGCTGTAATACCCGTTGCCGAGCGACTGATCCGCTTCGACTGCCGCGGCGTAGAGCTCTGCGAGAGGCCGGTCGCTGCGCAGAAGGATGCAGTTGCCGGCCGGTGTCCAGCCGGTATTGAGATCCTCCACCTGCTCCCTGGCAAGGTTGAGATTTCTATCCAGCATTGCGCGGCCGGCCTCGGAAAGAAAAGCGTCTGGCAGTGCGTGCCCGCCGGTGTCCCATGTCGCCTCATAGGCCTTGAGGATGCCGCAGACGGTGTAGAGCACGTTCGCGCTCAGGTCGTCGTAGCTGTGCGTGGTGACGATCGTCTCCCCATCCTGCTCACCAAAGGCTTCGCCGTTCAGCGTCGCCTTGGACTCCCGGCAGGCCAGCGAGAGCGGGTAGTCCGCGCCCGTGACCAGAATCGGCCGTACCGTGGTCGTTTCCGCAATGCGCATTGGGCGATCCGGCGCATAGACTGCAAGATAGTGCGCAAGGGAGATGTCCAGCTGCTCCGGCGTCATATCCTGCGGCTCGACCGGCGCCCCATAGCTCGAAATGCAGTATTCCGTGAGATCGCGGTAGAAGCTTTGCAGCGCCAGATCGTTTGCCATGTTTTCCTTGAGCCCTTCTATGTAGGCGTAGTACTCGTCGAGATACTCCGCCTTGCAGGCTTCAAAGGCCGCAGCCTTTATCTCTTCAAGCAGCGCGGTCTGCCGGTGCTGGAAGACGTTGCCGATGGAACTCGTGGCATTCCAGATGTAGCGGACAGAAATGCTGTCGCCGACCTTTGGCAGATTGCCGAGGGCGAACTGATCCTCCACGATGAGGATTTCGTTCTCCGCCTCCGGCAGGCGGCCGTCAAGCAGCTCAAAGCTTCCGAGCGCCATCACCTCCGGCGTCATGACAGAGATGATCTCGTCGGAGCTGTCGTGTGCGGCCGGCAGCACGGCGCATTGCACGCCCTGTGCGGACAGCAGCTGCGCCAGCGTTTCGCAGTCCTCCGCGCTCCGATCCAGCAGCATGACCTGCCAGCTTCCATAGGTTTTTTCACGCTGAAGCTGGGCTTCCGCCTGCGTGGACGGCAGGATGATCGCGAGTGCGGACGAGAGCAGGAAGGACAGCACAAGCACGATCAGAAGCAGGGAGGATTCCTTTTTGCGGCCAAGCATTCCTTTCCATGTCAGGTGAAACACGTTCTCACTCCTTTCGGCAGATGGGGGTGGGCGTACGGTCGGTTTATTCTCCTCTCTCCAGACCCTTGATGGTCCCGATGACGGACAGTTTGCACAGACGCTGATAGGGAAGGACGCGCAGCAGGGTGATCAGTGCCCACGCGGCGGCGCAGAGCACAAGGTGCCAGAGCCACGGGTACTGCCAGAGGAGCCCTTGCGACAGGGTGGTGATGAGGGCGGCAGGGGAAAGCGTATGGAAGCCGGTTTCAAAGAAGGCGCAGCACAGCAGGACGACGGCGATGGCGGCATTGGCGAGCAGCACCGCCCACAGTCCCTCCTGCATGGCAAGCAGCCAGTGGGTCTTGCGGATGGCCTTTTTGGAGGCGCCGAGCGCACGCAGGATGCCGGTGCGGCGGCGCTCCTGCTCGGCCATATCCGAGAGAATGAACAGCAGAATGATCACGACCAGCAGCACGGCGGCTGCGCCCAGCAGAACGGTCATGACCTGCTGGTTCAGGCAGGCGGAATGGCGCTCCAGCTTTTCCCGGTAGTAGTTCTTCATGTCCAGACCGTCCGACTGCGCCAGATTCCAGTAGGAGCTGGTGTGATCCTCCGCGTCCGAGGCGTAGAACTGAAAGTAGGTCGTACCGCGGCAGTATTCGCAGTGCAGCGCACTGAGCTGGCGGAGCCAGCGGGCCTCGTCGGCGTTGCAGCGCTGGCTGGCGTAGGGATAGAGGTTTGTGATCAGCTTCTGCCCGGAAACGACCGTGCAGGGCACGGCGCTGCCGCCGAGCAGCCACACGCCGGGGTACTCGTGCAGCACGGCCAGTACCTCGACGTCCATCTCCTTGGTGATGTCCTTTGGCTTTTCCAGCGTGGGGACATCTCCCGGCCCTTTCGGCTCGGCGACGCTGTGGGTGACGGCGGTCAGATGCAGCTTATCGCCCGGACGGAAGGTGTCGTCCGTTTCATAGCGGTAAGCGTCGGCGGGGTCTGCGCTGTAGGAATAGTCCTCGTTTTTGTCCACACTGTAGTAGGGCATCAGAAGGATGCAGCCCTTGCCGGACAGGAGCTTTTCCGTGTCGATCGGCCCTGTCAGCGCGAGCAGCCGCTGCAAAATGGTGCTGTTCGCATTCAGACCGACCGCGCTGATGCGCTCGTTCTGGGAAAGAAGATGCTGCATCAGCGGACTTTCCTCCGCGCGTTCGCCGCCCGGCTTTATATTTTCCGCGGCGAGATAGCTCTCCAACCGCGAGGGTGTTTCGCCAAGGGCGCTTTCGCCCTCGTATTTATTCTGCTTTTCGCGCAGAAAGCGGGAGGACATCCCATAGCCCGCCTTGAGCGTGTAGTCCGGCATATCCGCGCGCTCGACCTCGATGCGGTAGCTGTCAAAGGCAAAGTGCGACAGCAGCAGCGTCAGCAGAGCCAGCAGCAGCGCAAGCGAGCAAAGCAGGCGCGCCAGCAGGTCGCGGCGGCGGTTGAAGCGCGCGGCGGCGCGCTCCATATCCAGCAGCGTGCCGCTGCGCAGACCTGCACGCCTCGGCGCCTTTTTGACGGCGATGGAGGACTTGCCCGTGAGCGGCAGGCGCATGGCATAGAGCAACGGAATTTCCAGCCCGATGCACAGGGAGAGCGCGCCGAATATCACGCTGCGCAGCAGGAAAGCGAAGTCCATGGCCAGCACGCTGCCGCCGTAGAGCCAGCGCATGGCGAGACTCGCGGCTAGATAGCCAAGCGGCAGGCCGATGAGCAGGGAAACGACAAGGAAGCTCAGCGCCTCCGTGAGCTGCATAACAGCGGCCTGCCCGTTTTGCAGGCCGATGGATTTGAGCAGCACCAGCCCGTGCGCGCGGCGCTTGCTCTGCACCACGCAGATGACCAGCACGGCGCAGGCCGAGATCAGCACCAATATACCGTTGAGAACGGCGCTGGTTGCGCTTGCGGCGCTGCCGGCTTCATCCGGGTAGGCATAGGCGTTCAGCCGGAAGCGGTATTCGTTTTTCTGGTACAGCTCCTCCAGCGATGGAAGCTCCACCGGCAGAGGATCCAGACCGGGAATGCGGAAGTCCGGCTCCGTGATGCGGGAGAGGGAAACGCTCTGGCCCTTGCCGGTAGTGAAGTTTTTCTCGTCCAGATCGTCGGGAATGAAAACCGTATCGCCGTTGGTGCTGAATTCCCAGGAACGCCGGGTGTCCGTGCCGGGGATCAGACCGGTGATGATGCCGGTGGTCGTGCGCCAACGCTCGTCATAGGAGTGGTCGAGCCGGTAGGTCGGTTCGGAAATGGAGCGGTATACCTCGGCCATGTCCGTGTAGAAGCCGGCGGCGCTGCCCTCGGACTTCATCAGAAGCGTCGTCGTGGCGACGGAGGTCATGGCAAGGTCGGGCAGGTCGTCCTTTACGTACTGCACGCCGTCCTCTATGGCCTGACGGCCCTCCGCCGAGAGGAAGGCGTCCGGCAGCGCGTGGCTTCCGCTGTCCCATGTGCCTTCATAGGCCTTGAGGATGCCGCAGACGGTGTAATGCACATTGGCAGTCATTTGCAGATAGTCGCTGCCCATGGAGAAGATTTTCCCCTCCAGCGGGCCGTAGCCTATCCCGTGCAGCGCGCGCTTGTCGATGCGCTTGAGCACGGTCATATTGAAATTCTCCCGGCCGTAGAGCTTCGGCTCGTTGACTGTGATGTCGCTGGGCGACAGGGGACTCATCCAGAGATAGGTACTCAGATAGGTAAGGAAGGAGGTGTTGAGCTGCTCCTCGGTCATCTCCTCCGGCGGAATGTTTTCGTTCGTGTTCAGACAGTATTTTGTCAGGTTGTCATAGCGGTAGTCCCACAGACTGCTTTCGTTATCGGCCAGAAGCCCGTCGATATACTGATAATAGGATTCCAGATAATTCTCCTTGAGCGAGGAAAGCGTCTCCTGCATGGCCTCGGAGAAGGCCTGCTCCTGCCGGCGGCGGTAGTCGTCGGCATCGGTGGAATAGATGTCCCAGAAATACTGCACGGAGATCTGCTCGCCGACCTGCGGCTTGGAGCGGATGCCGAACTGATTTTCAACAATGAGGATCTCATCCTTATTTTCGGGCAGGCGCCCCTCCAGCAGCTCAAAGCCGCTCAGCTCCATCAGCTCCGGCGTGATTTCGGAGATGATCTCATCATCTGAGGTGACGCCAACCGTTGGAAGAAGTGCAGCCTTTGCGCCCCGCGCCTGGGCGGCCTGCGCCATCGTATCGCAGACGTTGTCGGACTCACCGTAGAGCATGAGCTGCCAGCTTCCGTAGGTTTTCTGTCGCTGAAGCTGAATCCCGGCCTGCGTGGACGGCAGGACGATCGCAAGCGCGGAGGAAAGCAAGAACGACAGCACCAGCACGATCAGCAGCAGCGACGATTCCTTTTTCCGGCCGAGCATTCCTGCCCATGTCAGGTGAAACACCAAACCACCTCATCTCATTTGTATTTTGGAATTCGATATTTTTCCCAGTATATCCTATTTCAGGAATTCTGTCAACCGCGTCGAAAAACAATAGCTTTTCTCACAAGGACATCGGAATGTAACAAATGCAGCAAATATCCCAAAATCAATGGGCATATCGCCTGAAAAAATAACGCATTGACAGATTTTTCAAAATTCAATATAATGTACATATCATAAAACAAATTGAGGAGGGCTGCGGCATGAATACTCTGCTTGAATCCGGCCTGCTCAGCGAACGATCCTGCGGCGCAAATTTTGCCTATCTTCTGAACGGAGATCTGCGCGTGCAGCCAACGGAATACAAGGTGCTGCAGCGCTGCGGTCAGATCCCGCTGCTGCGCTGTATGGCGATGCGCTATAACGGCCGGACGGAGCTGCTCTATCTTTCGGCGGGCTGCCGCGCCCTCAGCGCCATGCTGCCGACGATGAGTGCCAGCGCTTTCCTGATCGTGGTGCAGGAGCTTCTGGATGCCGTTCGGGAAGTGGGAAATAACGGCTTCCTTTCGCGTACACATATTGATCTTTCTTTTCAGAAGATTTTTGTCGATCCCGGCACACATAAGGTTTTTCTTTCCTATCTGCCGCTGGATCGCCCGCTCTTTGAAGATGCACAGAGCTTCACGAATTGCCTGCGAGCCGAGCTGATCGACGCAATTCTCAGTTTCCCGGCCTCCGGTTCCGGTCTGCTTGACGGCCTTTTGCGTCAGCTCAGAGATGCCCTGCCGCTTGAGAGCATCCAAACCAGAACGGCGCATCAGACTGCGGTGCCGCTGCGTACGCCTTCGTGGAACGGTATGCTTCGCCTGGTCGCGCTGGATGCGCCCATGGCGCTGGAGATACAGGTCCATCGTGTGCCGTTTACCATCGGAAAAAACGCGGGGATCGTCGATGCGGCACTGACTTATAATCAGGCGATCAGCCGTCTGCACTGCCGCATCACAAAACTGAACGGCCGGTATCAGATCACCGATCTCGGCAGCGTAAACGGAACTTTCGTCAATGGCGGAAGGCTCACGCCGAATCTTCCGTATCAGATCGAAAACGGCGATACCGTTCTGCTGGCAAACAGCAGCTTCCGGGTCAGCATTGGGTAAGGAGGTGCGCGCGTGAAACGTCCGAGAATCATCATTGCGGATACCGATTCAAATTATATCGTGCCTTTGCAGCTTAAATTTGCCGAAGAGTTCTTTGACAAGGTTGATCTGGAGATCATTACGGATCCGGCGTATTTCAGCGAGCTTTTTTCGGTGCCGCAGACCGCGGATATTCTGATCGTGTCGGAGGAGCTGTTTGACCGCAGCCTGCTGCGCCATGTGTTTGGAAGCGTGTTCGTCCTGACGGAACAGGAAACGCAGGAACACAGCGGCAGAGTCCGCCGGCTGTTTAAATATACAAGCATTCAGGAAATATTTGCGCAGTTTCGCGCCCACAGCGGCGGCGTTCTGGAACAAACGCAGGAAGAACGGCGCGGACCGCAGATTCTGCTGGTTTTCTCCGCCGTGGGCGGAGTGGGCAAAACGACGGTCGCCATGGGACTTGCCGCCGCACTTGCAGCCGAGGGACGCCGGGTTGTTTATCTTGGTGCGGAACGGCTGCAGAGCTTCCAGTACCGTCTGAAGCAGCCGCAGTATCTTACCTCTTCTGCGGTTTTGAACGCGCTGCACAGCGATACGCAGCTTTCGTTTGAGCAGCTCCGCCCGGCGATCGCGAACGATGTCTTTTCCTATCTGCCTCCCTTCCGGGCGCCGCTCATGGCGCTGGGATTGTCCTATGGCATATATGAAGCTGCGGCGGCTGCCGCAAAGCAGTCCGGAGAATTTGACGCGGTCATTGTAGATGCCGACAGCGTTTTTGATGAGGAGAAGGCCCAACTGATGGATCTTGCCGACCGTGTGATCCTGATCACGCGGCAGACGCCGAGAGCGGTTGCTGCGACGGAAGCGCTGGCCGCCAATATCAACGGACTGAGCAGGGAGAAGTATATCTTCCTCTGCAATGACTTTGATGCCGCACAGGGAAATGCTCTGGCCGCCAGCGGCCTGCGTTTTTCCGTCGATGATTACATCCCGCATTTTGCGGAGTATGACCGGCTGACCAACCGCGATCTTGCGCGGGAGGAGAGCATTCGGAGACTGGCGTTTCTGATGCTGTAGGAGGTGCTTATGAAACAGAAGGCGGTTGTCGTATTTCAGATTCCGCAGCGGAAATTTTCCGTTGATCTGGAGATCCCGCTGGATATTACGGCCAAAGAACTGGTCGCTGCGTTGAATGCGGCGTATGAACTGGGAATTGATACTTCTGACATCAAGAACTGCTATTTGCAGGCGGAAAACCCGATCGCCCTGCTGCGCGGCAACCGTATTCTGGAGGAATTCGGACTGCGCAGCGGCAGCGTGATCTACTACACCGGCCAGGGAGCAACGTATGGAGAATAGATATCGGCTGATCCTATCCAACAGAGATTTCTACCAGGAGATCGAACTGACCTCCACGATGGAGGAAGTGCGCATCGGCACGGACGTGGACTGTGACGTCCGCCTGCGCAGGGAGCTGTTTTTTGAGCCGGTCAGCCTGACGCTCCGGCGGGACGGGGAAACATGGTCGGTGTTCTGCGCAGACAATTTCTATCTGAACACCGGCGACGTCAGAAAGCTGATGGCGCGGAAGCTGACCCACGGCGACAGCTTTTCCCTGTGCTATCAGAACTCCGGCAATGAGGCGTTTCGCGCGGAATTCTCCATTGATTTCGAGAATGTCGGGCGGAAATACGAGCGTGCGATCGACATTTCTTCCAGCGCAGCGGTGCTGATCGGCGCGGAGCAAAACAACCATATTGTTCTTACCGGCCCTTATGTGCAGAACGACAGTCTCATTCTGCGGCAGCGCGGCGGCGTTCTTTTCCCGGAGATCCGCAGTACGACTTACGGCGTTTTTCACAACGGCAAGCGCATGAAGGACGAGGCGATTTGCGACAGAGATTTTTTCTCCCTCTCGGACTACAGCTTTTACTACCGCGGCGGCCGCCTGTGGACGGAGATTCGCGAGGATATGCAGATCTGCGGCCTGCCCTGCTTTGAATATCCGAATCCGTACCACTACCCCGCGTTCAGCCGGAACGTACGCTTGCAGACCCGGCTCTCGCAGGAGGAGATCGAGGTGCTGGATCCGCCGGCACGCGCGGAAAAGCCGCGGGCCAATTTGCTGATGCGCCTGCTTCCCTCCGTCGGAATGCTTGCGGCTTCTGCGGTGATGGCGGCGATGGGCGGCGCCATGGTCATTTTCAGCGCGGTCACCGGTGGGATCTCCATCGTTACGGCAGTGCTCGGCGTGGTCCAGAGCAAGCGCGACTTCCGGAAGAGCAGCCGGGAGCGCGTGGAAAAATATGAGAGCTATATCGAGCGGAAACGCCGCGAGATCGAAGAATGCCGCGAAAATGAACGCCGGAATCTGGAGCAGATCTATCCTTCTATGGAGGAGGAAAAACGACGGCTGACGGCGTTTTCCCCTGAGCTGTTTGACCGCAGCCCGGAGAGCGAGGATTTTCTGGACGTCCGCCTTGGCACCGGAAGCGTCCGCGCCCTGCGTGGGATCAAGTATAAGAAGCAGGAGCGGCTGGAGGTGGCGGACGACTTGCAGCAGCTTCCCGAGGCGCTGGCCGAGGAGTATGCCTATGTGCATAACGCCCCCATTGTCTGCCCGCTGAAGGCGGCGGGTGCGGTCGGCGTGACGGGTGCAGAGCCGCTGCGCTTTGCCATGCTGAAGGATATGGTGCTGGACCTTTGCGCGCGGCAGTATCATGCGGACTTCCGCCTGCTTTTTGTTGCGGCGCCGGAACACCGCGGCCGCATTGTTTGGCTGCGCCATCTGCCGAATGTGGAAAACGGCGTGACGGGCACGCGGAATATCGTCTGCGACGACGACAGCAAAAACCTGATTTTTGAGTACCTGTATAAGGAATTGACGCTCCGGGAACAGAGCAAGAGAACGGCACCGCATCTGCTGGTTTTCTTCTATGACGAATACAGCTTCAAGAGCCATCCGGTTTCCAAATTTGTGGAGAATGCGGCGAAGCTGGGCGTTACCTTCCTTTTCTTTGCAGACCGGAAGGACGAGATCCCGCAGGGATGCAGCTATCTGATCTCCCTGCAGAACGCTTCGACCGGCCTGCTGATCGACACCGCAGACAGCGAAAAGTCAATGATCTTCCGCTATCCGGCCGTTTCGGATCAGGAGGCTTCCGGCTTCGCGGAAATGCTGGCGCCGGTCTATACGGAGGAGATCTCGCTGGAAAGCTCTCTGACAAAGAACATTTCTCTGTTTGAGCTGCTGCACATCCTCACGGCAGAGGACTTGAATCTGGCGGAGCGCTGGATGGCATCGCGGGTCGATCGTTCGATGGCCGCCCCGCTGGGCGTTGCGAAAAGCGGCGTTGTCAGTCTGGATCTGCACGACAAGGCGCACGGCCCGCACGGCCTGGTCGCCGGTACGACCGGTTCCGGTAAATCGGAACTGCTGCAGACGTATATCCTTTCCATGTCGACGCTCTTCCACCCCTATGAGGTGGCCTTTGTCATCATCGACTTCAAGGGCGGCGGCATGGTCAACCAGTTCCGCAGCCTGCCCCATCTTCTGGGTACGATTACGAACATCGACGGCCGGGAGATCGACCGCTCTCTGCGGTCGATCAAGGCAGAGCTTCTCAAGCGCCAGCGCCTGTTTGCCGAAACAGAGGTCAATCACATTGACAAATATATCCGCAAATACCGCGCGGGCGAGGCGTCCGTGCCGCTGCCGCATCTGATCATCATTGTTGATGAATTTGCGGAGCTGAAAGCGGAGCAGCCGGAATTCATGAAAGAACTCATCTCCGCCGCGCGGATCGGCCGGAGTTTGGGCGTCCATCTGATTCTGGCAACGCAGAAGCCCTCCGGACAGGTAAATGAGCAGATCTGGTCGAACTCCCGCTTTAAGCTCTGCCTGAAGGTGCAGAGTCAGGAGGACAGCAATGAGGTGCTGAAATCTCCGCTTGCCGCGGAGATCAAAGAACCCGGCCGCGCGTATCTGCAGGTGGGCAATAATGAGATCTTTGAACTGTTCCAGTCCGCCTACAGCGGAGCCCCGGCGAGGACGGATCCGGAGGACACGAAGGAGTTTGCCATCTACAGTCTGACCGACTGGGGGAAACGCACGCCGGTCTTTGTCCAGAAAAAGAAGAAGAACGGCGAGGAAAGCCTGACGCAGCTGGACGCGGTCGTCCGCTATGTCAGCGAGTACACGCAGCGGGCGCACATCCGCAAGCTGCCGGATATCTGTCTGCCGCCGCTGCGCAGTGTGATCGAGTTCCCGCAGAAAGCACAGGCGCTTCCCGAGTATTCTACCACGGCGCTTTTGGGCATCTATGACGACCCGGATGCGCAGTATCAGGGGAATTATGCCGTAGACCTGTCCCAGAACAACGGGATGATCATCGGTTCGGCGCAGTCCGGCAAGACCAATCTATTACAGACGATCATCCGCAGCCTTGCCTCGTACTATACGCCGCAGGAGGTCAATATCTACATCATCGACTTTGCCTCCATGGTACTGCGCAACTTTGAGGACCTGCACCATGTCGGCGGCGTCGTAACCCCTGCGGAGGATGAAAAACTGAAAAACCTGATGAAGCTGCTGCTTGGCGAGATCGAAACGAGAAAGGAAAAGCTAATGTCCATCGGCGTCAGCTCCTTCACGGCCTATCGCGAAGCGGGCAGGACGGATCTGCCGCAGATCGTTTTGCTGATCGACAACCTGACAGCGCTGAAGGAACTGTATTTCCAAGAGGACGATGAGCTCCTGCGGCTGTGCCGCGAGGGCCTGACGGTCGGCATTAGCGTGATCATTGCCAATGCGCAGACTGCGGGCATCGGCTATAAATACCTGAGCAACTTTGCCTGCCGCATCGCGCTGTTCTGCAACGACTCCGGGGAATACAACGCGCTGTTTGACCATTGCCGTGCGCGCGGCGAGGACATCCCCGGCCGCGGCATCGTAGAAGTGGACAAGGCGCATCTGGATTGCCAGATGTTCCGGGCTTTTGCAGGCGAGCGGGAGATCGAACGGGTGCAGGAGATCCGGGCGTTTATCGCGGAAATCAATGCGAAGGAAGGCTCCGCGCCGGCGCGCAGAATTCCGGTCATTCCTAAGATCCTGACACCGCAGCTTGCCGCGCAGCTTTCCGTGCCGAAAACAAAGCGCTTTGCGGTGATGCTCGGCCTAAACTATGCGGATGTGACGCCGTACACGATCGACTTTGCAAATCTCGGCGCACTGGCGATCACGGGCAGGGAAGGCAGCGGACGCCACAATTTCATTCGCTATGCGGTGCAGGCGCTCCGCGGCGGCGCGCCGGAGCAGGTGCGGCTGTTTGTCGTGGACGGGATCGAGAAGCGGCTGAGCTGCCTGCGTCCGGAGGCGGAGGCGTATTCCGTGGCCGCGCAGGACGCGCCGCGTCTGCTGTGCAGCATGGAGGAAGAACTGAAGCTGCGCTACGATGCGCTGGTCGCCGGAGAGGAAACACTTCTGGAGCGCGCGCCGCTGCTGCTTCTGGTGCTTGACGGGATGGATGCGCTCACGGCAGCCGGCGCGGATGCCAAGAGCCTGAATGCATACAAAAACATCATCTCAAAGTACAGGAATCTGAATGTCGCCATTTTGATCTGCGGTTTCGAGAATACCAATATTCCCTATAGCGCACCGGAGATCGTCAAGAATCTGCGCGATGCAAAGCATTTCCTCTTCTTTGATGATGTGGCGTCGATGAAGATCTTTGACCTTCCGCTGGCGGTGCAGCGTGCATACAAAAAACCGATCGAGCCGGGCGACTGCTATTATATTCGGGATAACAGTTTTGTGAAACTCAAGAGCGTAAAGTGTCGCGAAAGATGATAAAATGCTGTACAAAACGGAAGAAAGGACCAAAATGCCCTGCACGTATTGACAGATATTTCCTTTTCTGGTATAATTACATTAATTCACAAACCAACCACAGGAAAAGATATATTCCGGTTTCCCGGTCTATATAAATCAACAACAGGAGGAACATAGAATGGCAAATCAGATTAGAATGACCCCCGATGTTATGCGCCAGAGAGCAAACGAATACCGCACCCAGGGCGAGGCGGTTAACGAAGTGATTTCTAAGATGGACCAGCTCCTCGGCCAGCTCCAGAGCGAGTGGGAGGGCAATGCAAGTGAAGCCTATGCCGCCCGCTATCAGGAATTGAAGCCCGGATTCCAGAAGGCTTCCGAACTCATTTATGAGATCGCTTCCGCGCTGGATTCGACTGCAAAGATCGTCGAAGAGACCGACAATGCGATCGCCGGTCAGTTCAGAGCATAAGTGCGCCTTTTTACAGCGGCTCCCCCGGACGGGGGAACCGCTGTTGTGCTATGAAGGCAAAAACAATGTTGGATAAAACCGGAAGAGTAGGGCAGAAATGTTCTTTCCCGTTCTTCTGTGGGATATTTTATGCGCGGAGAGGTGGAAAACGCCGATGAGTGAGCGGTCTTGGCTTGAATGGAAAAAAGACTGGTGCCAGGAGCAGGTCTATGATCTCAATAAAAAGATTCGTGACGCGAGAAATGCGCGGGAATCGCTGGAAGCCTTCCTGAGGTCTGTGCAGAACAAGCAGTCGGAGCACCTGGAGGCGATCGGAAGAAAGCAAAACAGCGTGGACAGGGTAACGGGCAGCTGCAAAAACTGCAAGGTCGCCGATAAGTATGCAAAGGCGAATCAGAAAAACATCGGCGGCGCATCTGCCAAAAAAGTCAAAGCGGCCTATGCCGGCCTGCTGTCTCAGGGGAGAAGGAAGCTGCAAAGTTATCAGAATCAGATCGACGACTGGAGCGCACAGATCAGCGGCCACCGCCAGAGAATCTGGCAGATCAACCGGGCGCTTTCTGCGCTGGATGACTGAGAGGAAAGAAATATGGCAGACGTGATATACGATTCCGGCGAGATCTCTGCTGCGGTGAATAAAATCCGTACATACGGGAGTATGCTTGCGCAGAGCATGGAGGCATATCTCTCCATCCTGGAGCAGCTTTGCGGAGACGCCGTGAACGATGACAAGATATGCGCACGGATCGCGTCGCTCCGGGAACGCGCCGCTGCACATCCGCAGGCGATCGAAACGGAATGTGAGCGCTTGCGGAAGGCCAGTGCGGCGGCGATTTCCAGCGTGGAAGCGCTGGAGGCCAGCTGCGGCTTCGCGGCGATGGACGGTTGGATCGCCAACCTGCTCGCCGGGCTGTTTTGAGGAGGAAGAAGAATGTCCGAGATTAAGGCAAATCCGCGCCTTATGCGGGAATACGAGGCAAAGCTGAATGCGCTGAGCCGGCAGGTTCGCGGCAGGACGTTGTCCCTTTCCCTTTCAAATTCCAAGGGTGCGATGGTGCAGGAGCTTCAGACTGCCGCAGAGGATATGCAGAAAGTCGGGGAGGCGCTGGCAGAACTGTTTGAAAAGACGGCACAGGCCATCCGGACCGGCAGCTTGCTGTTTGAGCAGGCAGATAACGGTGCGGCAAAGGATTGGAAGGGCTGATGGTACCTGCGGCCGATCGAACGAAGGGAGGCACAATGGCGCGATGAGATACTGTAAAAAAGTGCTTGCGCTTTTCTGCGTAGGGCTTATCCTATTTGGATTATGGGGGTGCAGCGGAAGAATGGAAAATCATGAAGATACGAAAACAAACAGACTGGACTTGCCGCCGGAGCATCTGGAACTGAATGAGCGCCAGCGGGAGATCCTGAAAAAGGAGAACCTGCCGCAGGACTACGACGAATTGTCGCAGACGCAGAAACGCGCGATTTACCGCATGGAAAAGATGCTGTCCTATCTGGATGAAAAATACCCCGGCGTAGAGTTCCGCTATCTGGAGTATTCGGCTGGCTACTTTGATACCGAGTGGCTGTCCGTGTATCCTCGCGGCGGCTCTTCCAGCAGAGACATCGTTACGGTGCGTCCGGCGGACAATAACGAAAATGGAACGTTTACGGATAATTATATCGGCGTATATGTGCGGCCTTTTTATGAGGAAGCAATTGCGCAATATGTAAAGGACTATTTTCAGTCGGAGAATGTGCTGGTCATCGGGCCGGATTCCGTAAAGACATCGCTTGAAAGCACGGACGACGTGGAAGCCGGGAAGATCGCCGGGAACTGCAGCGGAAGCTGTAATATTTATTTCTATCAGAATTTGCCGGATGAAAAAATGAAAGAGTTCTGTGAATCGTTTGGCGCGTGGTGTGCGGAGAACGGGTATTCCGGCGATCATCTGGTAACGCTGGTGGAATCTCCGGAAAGGCTTGAGGAAATCTCTGAATTCAATCAGTACAGCTATTTGAACGAGGACACTTATACGCTGCAGTATCACTGCACGGTGAGCGAAAGCGGGACGGTGGATATCCTCTAAGGAAATGAAAGATGTTTTGAACAGAAAAGAGTGAAATCATGGATATATCAGTAGAAGAACTCCTCCTGCTCGAAAACTTGACTTATATTGACGAAAAATTCAGAAAGGCGATCGGGAAGGATCTGAACCTTGCGTCCTACGACTCGCTCGGAAAGCTGCTGGATCAATTTACCCCGGAAGTTATGGATAAGCTGATGCAATGCGGCGATCAGGCGGTTGACGGCGGCCTGACGAGCGGATATGAGTGGGCAGCCATGATCCAGAGCATGAAGAACAATCCGAACCTCTGTGCTTTGAAAATTGACAGAGAGAGTACCGCCATGCACGGCGGAGACGCAGGAAAGACGAAAGCCATCTGTTTTGTCAAACCGGATGGAAAGGCCATTGTCGCTTTCCGCGGCACGCTGGATGAAAACGAATGGGCAGACAACGTGTACGGTATGAGCGCCGTTGATACGCGCGCGCAGCGGGAGGCGCTTTATTATATTGAGAGCCTGAAATACGATGATATTACGGTCATCGGTCATTCCAAGGGCGGCAACAAGGCACAGTATGTGGGGATCCTGTCGGACAAGGTAACTGCCGCGATTTCGTTTGACGGTCAGGGCTTTTCCAAAGAGTTCCTTGAGACCTACTCGGAGGAGATCCGCAGAAACAGCGGAAAGGTCAGCTGCTACTCTCTGTCGACGGATTTTGTCCATGGCTTGCTGTACGCCCTCCCCGGCGCGCAGCAGTACTTTGTGAAGCCGGGCCGCGATGTTTCTTCCGTCGGCGAGAACCACTCTCCCAGTGCGTTCTTTGAGTTTACCGTCCCCAATTTCTTCGACGAGCTGCTCGGAAAATTCGGAGTGCCGCTGGGCGTAACGCTGAAAGAAGAGAACGGAAAGCCTTTCTTTCCTTACGTTTCCGAGGAAGATCCCAGCATGACCATGCTGCATCAGTTTACCACCTTTGTTCTGAACAACGCGTCTGCCGAGCAGAAGGCGGAGCTTTCGCAGTATCTTGGCGGTATGCTGGCACTGTTTCTCAAGAGCGTGCCCGAGGACCAGAAGGACGCGCATATGAAGGTCTGCCTTGAATACATCAACTCGAATCCGGAGCCGTTGGGCACGACGATCGCTTACCTCCTGAAGTACATGGAGGTCAATCAGGTGGATGGCAGCAAGGTCGCCGGCATGGTGGATGCGCTGTTCGGCAATTTCTTTTCCGGCCTGCTGAATACCCCGCTCGGCGCATATTTGCTGAACAAACTGCTCGATTATATGCACGGGAATCTGACCGACGGCAAAAAGAATGTCCTCGGCCAGCAGGTTCTTCAAAAGCTGCTGGATCTGCTCCATATTGACATCAATGCCGCCGCCCTCTGGGATAGTATAGAGAGCGCTTACGGCCAGATCGGCGACATTGATCCGAAAAATGCCTGCGCGGAGGGAACGATCCGGTCCAGCCATACGATGGACTATTCCCGGCGCAATCTTGATGTCATGATCACGGCGGCCAACCTTTTCCGGCAGTCTCCCGTGCCTGATGTTTCTCAGTGGACGGACTATGCTTCGGAGCCGTGGTATCATGAGCTTCCGGTCAGTCGGGTGATCCGTTCTGTCGGACAGTTCGGAGAGGAGCTGGAGCAGCGGAACCTTACGTACAAGGGGAAATTTGAAAGAGTTTTTTCCGACATCGGCGCAGCGGATGCTGCCGGTGCGAAGGCGGTTTCCGCGGCCTGCTCGGAAATGCAGTTAACCGGACGCCAGCTTTCCGTTCTGGCCAATTTGATCGGCTGATAAAAAATAAGGCCGCCGTGCAGATTTTATCTGCACGGCGGATTTTTTTGTTACATATCAATCGCGGGGTTCATATAGTACACATTTTTCTCGTCCAGTCGTTCGCGCAGGCGCTGCACCGCTTCGCCGAAACGCTGGAAATGCACGACCTCGCGCTCACGCAGGAACTTGATCACATCGTTGACGTCGGGGTCGTCGGAAAGCCGCAGAATGTTGTCATAGGTGCTGCGAGCCTTCTGCTCTGCGGCCATATCCTCCGAAAGATCGGTGATGGGGTCCCCTTTGACCTGCATCGATGCGGCCGTCCACGGGAAGCCTCCGGCAGCCTGCGGATAGACGCCGGCGGTGTGGTCGACGAAGTAGGCGGCAAAGCCGTTTTCGCGCTGCTGCTTTTCCGTCAGGTCGCGCGTGAGCTGGTGGACGATGGTGCCGATCATTTCCAGATGGCCCAATTCATCCGGCTCGCGGAATTGTCAACGGGCGGGGAAACGGGGATAGAGCGTGAGCGTCAGGTCGCTGCCGCCCTTTTGCCGCGTGCTGCGCGTCTTATGGTAGACCGCCTTCTGAAGCAGAGCCTTCAGAAGGCGGTTCTTTTCTTCGGCCATGTCGGCAAGACCGTACACATCAAGGAGCGGAAGCTCCGGCGGCGGAGAGAAGCGCGGAGCCCCCTTCGCCTCCCTTTCCAGCACCGAAATGCGCGCGGCAAGCGCGGCGGCGCGGCGCTCCAACACTTCCCGGCGGCTGCGATAGAGCTCCGGCGAATAGATGCCCTGCTCCGCCAGTTCGCAGGCGCGTATCTGCTGTGCGGCGACGGCGGCGCGCTCCCGTTCCAGTGCGGCACGCTGACGTGTCAACGTATCGCTTTTTTCTGCGGGTACGGGAACGAGCGGGAGATCGCCGAGCCAGTGGCGCAGCCCCTCCAGCAAAAGCGCTTCCACTTCATGGAGGTAGGAGGCGACGGTCGGGCAGGCGCTGTTGGGGCAGAGCAGAGCGTCCGGCCGCTTGCCGCCGTAGGGGCGGCGTACCATCGCCCGTCCGCAGAGGCCGCAGTAGACGAGCCCGGCCAGCGGGTTTGCCATGCCCTGCGGTTTTGGACCGGGGGAGGGCTTCTGCGCTTGCAGGCGCTGCGCGGCGGCATCAAATACCTCCTTGGAAATGAGCGCCGGATGGCGGCCGGGATAGAGCGCGATCTGCGCAGGGAGCGCCCGCGGGCGGCTCTGCTTCAGCGCGCCGCCGGAGAAGACTTTGACGGTTTTCCGCAGCCCGTGGCGGATCAGACCGCAGTATTCCGGATTGGAGAGGATCCGCCGCACGGCGGCAGGTGTCCACGTCGTTCCACCGGGAGAGGGAAGTGCAAGCGCGTTCAGATGCTTTGCGAGGGAGGCAGGGCTTTCCCCGTCTGCGAAGCGGAGGAAAAGCTCCCGCACGACGGCGGCCTGCGGCTCCTGCGGTTCCAGTGTCCAGCCGCGCTCCTTTTTCAGCTTGACCCGCACGTAGCCGTAGGGCGCGGTATGCCCGATGAATTTCCCCTCGCGCACCGAGGCCTCGCGGCCGCGGGCAAGCCGGCGCTTGATCATGCGGTATTCAAAGCGTGCGCCCTGCGCCTTGTATTCCATGGCTTCCTCGTCCGTTTCGCGGCGCAGGTCATAGATGCGGTCGTGCGTGAGCAGCAGCGTGGAGGTCCACTTGAAGGCGTCGAGCAGAATCCCCTGATCGCGCATCCCGCCGCGCCCCAGCCGGTCCACGTCCATGCACACAACGGCGTCCCAGCGGCCGGCTTCAATCTCGTGCAGCAGCTGCGTCATGCGCGGGCGCTCCGCGATGGTGTCGCCGGTGACGACTTCCTCATAAATCGCTGAGATTTTCAGTCCCCAGCGGTGTGCGTCGGCCAGCAGAATGGCGCGGTGACGTGCCAGCGTGTCCTCTCCGCCGCGCTGTTCCAATTCCAGATCGCGGCGGGATTTCCGCAGGTAAATGCAGACATTCTGAAGCAAAGATACATCGACCGGTTCCATCCTTCGCCCCCCCTTTTTTCTGCTGCTATCTTATTATAGATACCGGCCGCATAGACTGTTTGGAGGTGAGAAAATGGAGAAACTGGAACTGGAGGCCGGGTGCGTCCTCCTCTGCGACGATGCCTATGCGGAAAACACGCCGGAGCAGAATGAAGCCGCGCGCTGCCTCGCGCAGCGCACGGCCTGGGAGATCCTGCAAAAGGAACATTCAGCGCGATCCGAGATCCTCTAAGACGAATTCGGCAAAACGCTTGGCGGCGGCGGAAGGCTCCGCGCCGCGGAGGGTACACATGGATACCGAACGCGCCGGCAGCTGCTCTGCCATTTTCAGTTCCCGAATGACGCCGCGGTTCAGGCCGGAAAGGGACATCTCCCGCGTGACGCAGGCGACGCCGAGGCCGATGCGCGCCAGAGAAATCAGCAGATTATGGCTGGCGGATTCCATTTCCGGCTCCAGCTTCAGGCCGCGCTGCAAAAACTGCGCCTCCAGAAAACGCCGGGAGCTGGCGTCGCGGTCGAGCACCAGCAGGGGAAACTGCGTAATCTCTTCCAGAGTATAGACCCTTTCAAAATCGCAGGGGAAGTCCGGCGCGGCGACAAAAGCGGTGTGCGTTTCAAAGCAGCGCACGGTGCGGAAGCTGCCGCCCGCGGGCGGCGTGGTGGCAAAGGCGAGGTCGATCTGTCCGTCCTTCAGGCCTTCCAGTACCTTTTTGCTCGTTCCGCCGTGAATATGGATCCGGATCTGCGGGTAGGCTTTATGATAGGCCTGCAAAATGGGCATGAGGTAGTATTTCATCAGCGTGCTGTTGCTGCCGATGGACAGCTCGCCTGTGACCAGCTCGCGCATCTGCTGCAAGCGGTGCTCGCCGGATTGCAGCAGCGTCAGCGCCTTGCCGACATATTCATAGAGCTGCTGCCCCTCCGCCGTCAGGCTGACGCCGCGCGGATGGCGCGCAAAAAGCTGCGTCTGCAATGACGCTTCCAGCGATTTGATGCTCTGGCTCACGGCGGATTGGGAGATATAGAGCCGCTGTGCGGCCGTCGTGAGGTTGCCGCAGTCGGCGACTTCCTTGAACACGCGGTACTGTTCCAGCTTCGCGATCATGAGATCACTCCATTCGTTTTGCTTATGGCAGGCATTAAAACTAACTATTTTACTTATTCCTGTATTCGTATTATAATGGCGCGGTTGAGAAAATGCAAGTACGGAGTGAAAGACATGGAAAAGAATTATGATGTTGTGATCGTCGGCGCCGGCCCCGGCGGAATCTTCTCGGCCTTTGAGCTGACGCAGAAGAAGCCGGAGCTGCGCGTGGCCGTTATCGAGGCGGGCCACCCGCTGGAAAAGCGCCGCTGCCCCATCGACGGCGAAAAGATCAAAAGCTGCATCAAGTGCGGCTGCTGCTCGATCATGAGCGGCTTCGGCGGCGCGGGCGCGTTCTCCGACGGAAAGTATAATATTACCAACGACTTTGGCGGCACGCTCTATGAGCACGTCGGCAAGAAGCAGGCCATTGACCTGATGAAGTACGTCGACGAGATCAACCTGCGCTTTGGCGGCGAGGGAACGAAGCTCTACTCCACGGCTGGGACGCGCTTCAAGAAGCTGTGTTTGCAGCACAAGCTGAATTTGCTGGATGCCTCCGTGCGTCACCTCGGAACGGACATCAATTACGTCGTGCTGACGAATCTGTATGACGAGCTGCGCCAGCGCGTGGACTTCTACTTTGACACGCCGGCCCACGAGATCGAAAGGACGGCCGAGGGCTATCGCATCGACTGCGGCGAGCAGCGCTTCACCTGCCGGGAATGTGTCGTTTCCGTCGGACGCAGCGGCAGCAAGTGGATGGAAAAGGTCTGCGCTCATCTGAACATCCCCACCAAGTCCAACCGCGTCGACCTCGGCGTGCGTGTCGAGCTGCCTGCGGTAATCTTCTCGCACCTGACCGACGAGCTGTACGAGAGCAAGATCGTCTATCGAACCGAGCAGTTTGAGGACTGCGTGCGCACCTTCTGCATGAACCCGAACGGCATGGTGGTCAACGAGAACACGAACGGCATCGTCACCGTCAACGGCCACAGCTACGAGGGCAAGGAGTTGCAGACGGAGAATACGAACTTCGCGCTGCTGGTCGCCAAGCACTTCTCCGAGCCCTTCAAGGACAGCAACGGCTACGGCGAGAGCATTGCGCGCCTGTCAAATATGCTCGGCGGCGGCGTGATCGTGCAGCGCTTCGGCGATCTGATCCGCGGCCGCAGAAGCACGGTCAAGCGCATCGAGGAGGGGTTGGTCACGCCCACGCTGGCGGCGACGCCGGGCGACTTGAGCCTGGTCCTGCCTAAGCGGATTTTAGACGGGATCATTGAAATGATCTACGCACTGGATAAGATCGCACCGGGCACGGCGAATGATGACACGCTGCTCTACGGCGTGGAGGTCAAGTTCTATAACATGGAAGTGGAACTGGACGAAAACCTCGAAACTCTGCACAAAGGACTCTATATCATCGGCGACGGCAGCGGCGTGACGCACTCCCTGTCCCATGCCTCGGCCAGCGGCGTTTATGTCGCGAGAAAAATTGCACAGGCTCTCTGAACAGAAGAAAGGAACGAAGAATTATGGAAAGAAAAGTTGGAACGATCTCCCGCGGCATCCGCTGCCCCATCATCCGTCAGGGCGATGATCTGCCCGCCATCGTGACCCGCGCCGTGCTGGACGCAGCGCAGAGCGAGGGCTTCTCCATGCGCGACCGCGACGTCGTCGCCGTGACCGAATCCGTCGTGGCAAGAAGCCAGGGCAATTACGCAAGCGTGCAGGATATGGCCGTCGACGTTCGTGCCAAGCTGGGCGGCGAAACGGTGGGCGTGATCTTCCCCATCCTCTCGCGCAACCGCTTTGCCATCTGCCTGCGCGGCGTGGCGCTGGGCGCAAAAAAAGTCGTTCTGATGCTGAGCTATCCCTCCGACGAAGTCGGCAACTGCCTCGTTTCTCTGGACAAGCTGGATGAGGCCGGCATCGATCCCTACACGGATACGCTGACGCTGGCCGAATATCGTGAGAAGTTCGGCGAAAATCGCCATGAGTTCACCGGCATCGACTATGTCGGCTACTATGAGCAGGTCATCCGCGAGGCGGGCGCCGAGGCGGAGATCATCTTCTCCAATCAGGCGAAAACCATTCTGAACTATACGAAAAATGTTCTGGTCTGCGACATCCACACCCGCGCGCGGACGAAGCGCATCCTGCGCGCGGCGGGCGCGGAGCGCGTGTGCGGTCTGGACGACATCCTGACTGCGCCCGTGAACGGCAGCGGCTACAACCCGGATTTCGGCCTGCTGGGTACGAACAAGGCCGATGAGGACACGGTCAAGCTCTTCCCGCGCGACTGCGGCGCCTTTGTCCGCGAAACGCAGAAGTGGCTGATGGAGGCGACCGGTAAGCACATCGAGGTCATGGTCTACGGCGACGGCGCATTCAAGGATCCGCAGGGCAAGATCTGGGAACTGGCCGACCCCTGTGTCAGCCCGGCCTACACCGACGGCCTTGTGGGCACGCCGAACGAGCTGAAGCTCAAGTATCTGGCCGACAACGCGTTCAAGGGGCTGGAGGGCAGCGCGCTTGAAACGGCGATCACGGACAGCATCCGCGCCAAGGACGGCGACCTGACCGGCAACATGGTTTCCGAGGGAACCACGCCGCGCCAGCTCACCGACCTCATCGGCTCCCTGTGCGACCTGACCAGCGGCTCCGGCGACAAGGGAACGCCCATCGTTCTGGTGCAGGGCTATTTCGACAACTTCTCCAACAATTAAATATGGATTCTAAGCCCCCGGGAAACGGTTCTCCGTTTCCCGGGGGCTTTGTTGACAGTTCGCCGGGCCGGATTCTTCGGTACCAATGTCCGTAAGCAAACCCTTGAGCTCCGGGAAGGGCATGGAGTAGCGCTGGGACAGGTAGCGAAGCGACGCGCCCAACTCTCCGTCCGGTCCGCCGTACTGCGTGATGATAATGGAGGCGAGGCGGGGATTGACATTGGCGATTTTCACCGGGTATTGTAACTTCTTTTCATAGACGAACATCGCTTACTCCTCCTTGCAGGCCGCGTTTGCGCCGAAATCCCAGGGCCACGGGTCTTTGAGCCAGTCATACTGGCAGCCCTCCGACATGGAGCGCTGCGTCAGCGGGCCGCAGAGCTTTTCATACTCTGCCGCGCCCTTTTCATAGAGCGCCGCGTAGGAGCGGAACAGCTCCAGCGCCTCGCAGTCGTCGGGGTGGGTGTCCAGATATTGCCCCAGCTCTACCAGCGCAAAGCCCAGCGCCTGCAATTCATGCAGCGGCGTGTCAGATAGCTCGTGTTCGTTGATCCTACCCATGAAGGGAAGATCCAGCCCGGGAAACAGCGTTCCGCGGACGACGCCCTTCTTGGCGGGATAGGTCTGCGGATTGTTCTGCTGAAAGGGAACATAGGGATTCGCCAGCGGCGCGCAGGCGGGCAGACGGCCCTGCGCATCCGTGCAGGCCTCGCTGCCGGTCTCCTGCGTCCGCGGCGGGGTCATGGGTTGCGTTTGATATTCCAAAAGATGATTCCTCCTTAGATCAGTCGGAACTTTCGTTCCTTTTCAGCTTATGCAGGAGGCTTTCGCCGTGTTCCGCCAAAAAGCCCGTGAAAAAATAAACGTCCGCCGGGGCTCCGGCGGACGTTTTTGTGTGTGAGTGATCATGTACCGCGGCCGTCCAGATAGGCGCAGGCGGAGAGCGCGGCGGCCGCGCCGTCGGCGATGGCGGTGGCGACCTGACGGTACTGCTTTGTGCGGCAGTCGCCCGCGACATAGACACCGGGGGTTCCGGTATGGCAGCGTTCGTCGGCGGCGATGTAGCCCGCGGCATCCAGCCCGGCGACGGCGGCAAAGGCCTGATTTTCCGGTTCGGTGCCGATGGCAAGGAATGCGCCGTCTACCGGCAGGTGGGTTTCCTCGCCGGTCGCGGTGTTTTTCAGCAGCAGCGCGCTGAGGCTCTCGCCACCCTCGTAGGCGGCGACAACGGTGTTATAAAGGCATGCAACGTTTTCCTTCGCCCGCACGGCATCGGCCAGTGCGCCCTCGCCGGTCAGTGTGGGCAGATTCTGCACGACCGTGACTTGGCTGCACTGCTCGCTCAGAAGCATGATCTCCTGCAGCGCGGTGTTCCCGCCGCCGATGACAGCCACATGTGCACCGCGGTAGAACGCGCCGTCGCAGACCGCGCAGAAGGAAAGGCCGTTTCCGATGAAGCGCTCCTCGCCCGGAAGCCCCAGACGGCGGTGCCGCGCGCCCGCGGCGATGACAACCGCCCGACAGGGATAACTGCCGTTTTCACCGGTGACGGTCTTGACCGCTCCGTCTGTGATGCCGGTGACGGTGTCCATGTCGATGTCCGCGCCCAGCGCCATGGCCTGTTCCAGCATCCGCTGGGCAAGCTCGTTGCCGCTGATGGATTCAAAGCCGGGATAGTTTTCCAGCTTGGGCGAGAAAGTGACCTGCCCGCCGAAGGTGTCCTTTTCCAGAACCAGCACCGATTTTCCGGCGCGGCGGGCATAGATGGCTGCGGTCAGCCCCGCAGGGCCTGCGCCGATGACGACAATATCGTGCATATCACAGCCTCACAGTCTGCTTTTCCGCAAAGGCGCGGATGTTGGAGGGGTTCTCGACACGCTGTACCTCGGTTTCGCCATCCAGCACCAGAAGCGTCGGCGCCTGCCGCACGCCGTATCTGCGCGCGGTGTCCGGGTCGTCGTCCACGACGCACAGGTCATAGACGATCCCGGCATCGGCAAGGAATTTCTTCGCCATGACACACTTGGGGCAGGTTTTCGTGGTGAACAGAAGCAGGCGGCCGGACTTCGCCTCCGGCTGCTCCGCCGCCGGTGCGGACTGCTGCGCGGGCGCATCCTCGCCGAAGTGCCTGTGCAGGGAGCCGGTGATGTCGTAGACCTTGCGGTCCTTGTATTCCTGCGCCTTGCCGTCGTTCCAGTTCTGCACGGGACGGTAGTAGCCGGTGATGCGGCTGTAGACCTCGGTCGGCTTGCCGCAGATCGGGCAGACCTTCTGCTCTCCGGAGAGATAGCCGTGTTCGGCACAGACGGAATAGGTGGGCGAGAGCGTGTAGTAGGGCAGGCGGTAGTTCTCGGCGATCTTGCGCACCAGATTTGCCGCGGCCTTCCAGTCCGGCAGCTTTTCTCCGAGGAAGGCGTGGAACACCGTGCCGGAGGTGTAGAGCGTCTGGAGTTTATCCTGAATGTCCAGTGCGGAGAAAATGTCCTCCGTGTAGCCCACGGGCAGGTGGGAGGAGTTGGTGTAGTAGGGCGTTTCGCCCTCCTTTGCCGCCGTGATGATGTCGGGGAAGTCCTTCTTGTCGTGCTTGGCCAGACGGTAGGTCGTGGACTCGGCGGGCGTGGCTTCCAGATTGTACAGATCGCCGTACTGCTCCTGATAGTCGGACAGGCGCTCGCGCATATGGTTCAGCACGTCCACGGTGAATTGCTGCGTTTCGGGGTGCGTCATGTCCTTGCGCAGCCACCTGGCATTGAGGCCGACCTCGTTCATGCCGATCAGGCCGATGGTGGAGAAGTGATTTTCAAAGGTGCCGAGATAGCGCTTCGTGTAGGGATAGAGCCCCTCGTTCAGCAGGCGCGTGATGACGTCGCGCTTGATCTTCAGGGAGCGCGCGGAGATGTCCATCAGATGATCCAGCCGCTTGTAGAATTCCTCCGGCGTGGCGGAGAGATAGGCAATCTTCGGCATATTGATCGTCACGACGCCGACGGAGCCGGTGGACTCGCCGCTTCCGAAGAAGCCGCCGGACTTCTTGCGCAGCTCGCGCAGGTCCAGACGCAGACGGCAGCACATGGAGCGGATGTCGCTGGGCTGCATATCGCTGTTGACGTAGTTGGAGAAATAGGGCGTGCCGTATTTTGCGGTCATCTCGAAGAGCAGACGATTGTTCTCCGTTTCCGACCAGTCGAAGTCCTTTGTGATGGAGTAGGTGGGGATGGGGTACTGGAAACCGCGGCCGTTGGCATCGCCTTCGATCATGACCTCGATGAAGGCCTTGTTGACCATGTCCATCTCTTTTTTGCAGTCCTTGTACTTGAAGGGCATCTCCTTGCCGCCGACAATGGCGGGCAGCTCAGCCAGATCGTCCGGGACGACCCAGTCGAGCGTGATGTTGGAGAAGGGCGCCTGCGTGCCCCAGCGGGAGGGGGTGTTCACTCCGTAGATAAAGGACTCCACGCACTTTTTGACCTGCTCATAGCTCAGGTTGTCCACCTTGACGAAGGGGGCAAGATAGGTGTCGAAGGAGGAGAAGGCCTGTGCGCCGGCCCACTCGTTCTGCATGATGCCGAGGAAATTGACCATCTGATTGCACAGGGAGGACAGGTGCTTTGCCGGGGCGGAGGTGATCTTGCCGGGAACGCCGCCGAGACCCTCCTGAATGAGCTGTTTCAGCGACCAGCCCGCGCAGTAGCCCGTCAGCATGGACATATCGTGGATGTGGATGTCGGCGTTGCGGTGGGCGTTGGCGATCTCGTCGTCATAGACCTCGGTGAGCCAGTAGTTCGCGGTGATCGCACCGGAATTGGAGAGGATCAGACCGCCGACGGAGTAGGTGACGGTGGAGTTTTCCTTCACGCGCCAGTCGCGCACCTTGACATAGCTGTCCACCAGCTCCTTATAGTCGAGGATGGTGGACTTCATGTTGCGCAGCTTTTCCCGCTGACGGCGGTAGAGAATGTAGGCCTTGGCGACGTCGTCATAGCCCGCGCGGATCAGAACGGATTCCACGCTGTCCTGAATGTCCTCGACGGCGATCTTTCCGTCCTTGATCTTCGGCTCAAAATCCGCCGTGACCTTGAGCGCAAGGAAGTCGATGACGGAGTCATTGTACTGTTTTTCCTGCGCGTCGAACGCCTTCTTGATCGCGTGGGCGATCTTGGCAAGGTCGAATTCCACGACCTTATCGTTTCTCTTTACGACCTGATACATCGTTTCCCTCCTATTCTCCCCGGAGCTGTGCAGCGGGGATGCCGCGTCTGGCGGCAGCCAGACATTGTTCCATTTTTTCCCGGCTCGCGGCGTGCATCCCGGCAGAAAGAATATTGCCGGAATCCACGAATTCCTGCAAAAAGTAGCGCTTCGCGCCGGCCAGCCATGCGCCGATGGCCGCGAAATCCTCCGGCTCGTGCAGCTCGTCCACGACCGTGGTGCGGAATTCATAGTCCGTACTGCCGGCTATCAGGAAAGCAGCGCTCTGCCGGATGTCGTCCAGCCGGACGGGGACGCCCGCCGTGGCTTCGTATTTTTCCGGGCGGTTCTTGATGTCCATTGCGACATAGTCCACAAGTCCGGCCTCCAGCAGCGCTTGCAGCCGCGCTGGAAAGGCACCGTTCGTGTCCAGTTTAACAAGGAAGCCCAGCGCGCGGATGCGCCGGAGAAAGCCTTCCAGCTCCGGTTGAAGCAGCGGCTCGCCGCCGGTCAAGGCCACGCCGTCGAGCAGACCGCGCCGTTTTTCCAGAAAGCGGAAGAATTCTTCCTCCGGGATGTCCTCGCCGCCGCCCAGCACCAGCGGCGTGTTGTGGCAGAAGGGACAGCGAAAGTTGCAGCCGGGCAGGAAAACCGTGCAGGCGACGCGGCCGGGGTAGTCCAGAAGCGTCATTTTCTGCAAACCGCCGATGCGCATGATGTCCCTCCTAAATTTAGTGATATCTTTTGATTGCAGACACAATATATTGTGTCTATGCCTTGAATAGCATACCTGTTTTTACCGGCTTTGTCAAGCATGAAAGCACGGGCATTTTTCACAAAAAGCGCCGCCCGATTTTAGCGGGCGACTGGAGAAATATGGTGGAAAAGATTGTTACATGACTCCGAGCGCGGGAAGAAACGCGCGGTCTGCGGGGCTGAATTCATATTGCGGCAGCTCCGCAGCGGTGATCCAGCGCTGGTCATTGTGCTCCAGCTTTTGCAGATGTCCGCCCGTGATGACGGCGGCCAGCAGCGTCAGGCGGATGGTCAGGTCGGGGTATTCATGCACGACCTGCGCCACGGGCTCCTCCACGGCGACCGTCACGCCAAGCTCCTCGCGGCACTCGCGCGCAAGCGCCTGTGCCATGGTTTCTCCTGGCTCGACCTTGCCGCCGGGGAATTCCCACAGCAGCCCCCGCGCCTTGTGCGCCGGGCGCTGACAGATCAGAAATTTTCCGTCCTGCCGCAGCAGGGCGGCGACGACCTCGGTCATGCGGCCGCCTCCTTTCAAAAAATCAGTCATAGAAGCGAAATTTGCGCTCGATCTGCCCCTGTGCGTAGGCCAGAAGCTGCGGTGCGCGCTCGCCCAGCGCCTCGGCCAGCAGTGCGTGCTCGTCCTGCGTGCCCTTCCCGTGGAAAACGCGGTAGGCACCGGCATCACTGCCGCAGCCGATCGCCGCGCCCTGCGCTGCGGCAAAGACGACGGCCTCCTGCTGCCCGGCCAGAAGGCGGTGCAGCACCTCGTCCGGATAGCGCCCGCAGCCGATCAGATCGGCGATGGTCGAGAGCGTCGGCACCCAGACGGTTTCCGAGGCGGCCAGGCGGCGCAGCGTGTCCCGGCTGAGGTAAGCGCCGTGCTCAATGGAGTCCGCTCCCGCGTCCAGTGCGGCGCAGACCGCCGTATCGCCGTTGGCGTGCGCCATGACGGCAAAGCCGCGCTCACGGGCAAGGGTGATCATTTTGCGGATGTCCTCCGGTGCGGGTCCGGCCTCCGTCAGTTGGCCGTAGACATGAAAGTCGATCAGGCCGCTGATCATCAGCTTGATGAAGTCCGCGCCCTGCGCCTGTGCTTCGTCCAGAAGTCGGGCGTATTCCGTCCAATCCGCAAAGCCGCGGCCGATGAAGGCGCCGTAGTGCCCTTTCTGATAAATCGGAAAGGCCGGGCAGCGGTAGTCGATGCCGTAGTTTTTTGCAAGCGCCCGCGCCCGCAGGCAGACGCCCCAGCGGTCGCCGCCGTCGCGCAGGAAGGTCACGCCGCGCGCGCGGTAATCCTCCAGACGCGCACGGATCAGGCCGTCGTCCGGCCGGGCGGCGTGCGCGGCAATGGCGGCCTTCCAGTCCACACCGTCGAGTACCATATGAATATGAAGATCTTCCATCGCTTTTCCCTCTTAGAAAAAAGGAGCGAACACTCGCTCCTTTTTTTACGTCAAATAACTTATAGATGCAGCACGCGCTCTTTGATCTCCTGCGTTCTGCCCTGATTCCAGAACTGCGTGCCGATGTAGCCGCAGGTACGGCGGGCGACGTTCATCTTGCTCTGGTCGGTGTTGCCGCAGTTGGGGCAGGTCCAGACCAGCTTGCCGTCCTCGTCCTCCACGACCTCGATCTCGCCGTCATAGCCGCAGACCTGGCAGTAGTCGGACTTCGTGTTCAGCTCGGCGTACATGATGTTGTCGTAGATGAACTTCATCAGCTCCAGCACGGCGTCGATGTTGTTCTGCATATCCGGCACCTCGACGTAGCTGATCGCGCCGCCGGGGGAGAGCGCCTGAAACTGCGCCTCAAAGGCCAGCTTGTCAAAGGCGTTGATGTGCTCGGTCACGTGGATGTGGTAGGAATTCGTGATATAACTCTTGTCCGTCACGCCGGGGATGATGCCGAAGCGCTTTTGCAGGCACTTTGCAAACTTGTAGGTCGTGGATTCGAGCGGCGTGCCGTAGAGGCTGAAGTCCATGTTGTTTTCGGCCTTCCACTTTTTGCAGGCATCGTTCATGTACTGCATGACCTGAAGCGCAAAGGGCTTGGCCTCCGGGTCAGTGTGGGACTTGCCGGTCATATACTTGACGCATTCATACAGGCCCGCATAGCCCAGAGAGATCGTGGAATATCCGCCGTAGAGCAGCTTGTCGATGGGCTCGCCCTTGGGCAGGCGCGCCAGTGCACCGTACTGCCACAGGATGGGCGCGGCATCGGAAAGGGTGCCCTTCAGACGGTTGTGGCGGCACATCAGCGCGCGGTAGCACAGGTCGAGACGCTCGTCGAAGATCTTCCAGAACTTGTCCATATCGCGGTGGGAGGACAGCGCGACGTCCACCAGATTGATGGTCACAACGCCCTGATTGAAGCGGCCGTAATACTTCGGCTTGCCGTTTTCGTCCACATAGGGCGTCAGGAAGCTGCGGCAGCCCATGCAGGTGTAGCAGTGGCCCTCGCCGTTCTTGT
>UQWH01000015.1 GCA_900544705.1 uncultured Eubacteriales bacterium
TTTTGTAGGCAGCTTGTCAAAAAAGTCCTTTTGGACTTTTTTGACAAGCTGAAGCTGGCCGGAGAGGATTCTCCGGCCAGCTTGCTGTATTATTCAACCGTAACGGATTTCGCCAGATTTCTGGGCTTGTCGACGTCGCAGCCGCGCGCCAGCGCCGCATAGTAGGAGAAGGCCTGCAAGGGCACGACATTCAGGCTCGGCTGGAGCAGCGGGTGGATGCGCGGAACGAGCAGGGATTCATCGACCGTCTTGGCAAGCTCGCCCTGCATATCCTCCGTGGAAACGCCCAGCACGTTCGCGCCGCGCGCTTTGACCTCCTTGACGTTGGACATGGTCTTTTCAAACAGCTCCGGCACCGTCGCGACCGCGATGACCAGCGTGTTCTGCTCGATCAGGGAGATGGGACCGTGCTTCAGCTCGCCCGCGGCGTAGGCCTCGGCATGGACATAGGCGATCTCCTTGAGCTTCAGGGAGCCTTCCAGACAGGTGGCGCTGTCGAGGTTGCGGCCGATAAAGAACACGTCGTGGTGCTTGCTGAAATGCCCGGCCAGCGTGCAGATGCGCTGCATATATTCCTCCGTGAGGATGCGCTCCATCACGTCGGGAAGCTCCAGCAGGCCGCGGCACAGCGCGTCATATTCCTCCTGCGGGAGGGTGCCCAGCTTTTCGCTGATATACAGCGCCAGAAGATCGATCACGGCCAGCTGCGTGGAGTAGGCCTTCGTGGTCGCGACGGCGATCTCGGGGCCTGCCCAGGTGTAGATCACGTCGTGCGCCGCCTTGGAGATGGCGCTGCCGACGACATTGACGATGGCCAGCGTCCGCGCGCCGCGCGCGTTGGCCTCGCGCAGCGCGGCGAGGGTGTCCGCCGTTTCGCCGGACTGGCTGATGATGATGACCAGCGTATCGTCACCCAGCACGGGCGCGGCGTAGCGGAACTCCGAGGCCAGCACCGGCTCGACCGGAATGCGGCAGGTCTTTTCCAGAATGTATTTGCCAAGGCAGCCGACATAGTAGGCAGAGCCGCAGGCGACAATATAAATTCTACGGATGCCGCGCAGATATTCCTCCGTCAGCCTGATGTCGTCCAGCACGACGCGGCCGTCTTTGATGCGGGGGCTGATCGTGGCGCGCAGGGCCTTGGGCTGCTCGTGAATTTCCTTGATCATGAAATGCGGGTAGCCGCCGCGCTCCGCTGCGGAGAGCTCCCAGGTGATGTGCTCGGGCTTCTTCTCGACCTCCGTGCCGGAAGCGTCAAAGAAGCGGACGCTGTTTGCAGTGAATTCCACAAGGTCGCCGTCGTTGAGATAAACGACCTCGCGCGTGTGCTTCAAAATGGCCGGGACGTCCGAGGCGATGAAGTTTTCTCCCTGGCCGAAGCCGAAGATCAGCGGGCTGTCCTTCTTGACACCGATCAGAGTGTCCGGGCAGTCGGCGCAGAGCACGCCCAGAGCATAGCTGCCTTCCAGATCCTTTACGGCACGCTGCACGGCCTTCAGGAAGCTGCACTCCTGCTCATAGTAGTATTCGATCAGGTTGGCCACGACCTCCGTGTCCGTTTCGGAAGAGAACTGCTTGCCGTGTCCGGCAAGGAATTCCTTCAGCGCCAGATAGTTTTCAATGATGCCGTTGTGCACCAGGCAGATTTTTTTGTTTGTAGAAACAAGGGGATGGGAATTCTCAAAGGAGGGTGCGCCGTGCGTTGCCCAGCGGGTGTGACCGATGCCCATCGTGCCGGGGACGGTGGCGCCGTCCTGCGTCATCTCGCGCAGTGCGGCCAGACGACCCTTAGTCTTAGCAATCTCAAAGGTATGCTCAGAAAAAATGCACAGGCCGGCCGAATCATAGCCGCGGTATTCCAGCTTGGAAAGACCGTCGAGCAGGATGGGCGCCGCCTGCTTTTTTCCTACGTAACCAACGATTCCACACATATAATAAAAACCTCCGTATGTTGGTGGGTGATTCATTCATCCAGTGTGACATACGGAGATTATACACGATATCTTTGTCAAAATCAACTGAAAATTTGCATTTTTCGTTTTTCTGTCAAATTTCGTCGAAAATGGATAATTGTGGAGGACGCAGCGCAGCGAGGCAGTCGGGCGCCTGCAGCAGCAATTCCGCGCCCAGACGGGCCAGCTCCTGCATGGCGGCAGAGCCATCCTGAAAGGCAAAGACGGGGGACAGACCGCGTCGGAGATTGTCTTGCGTGCCGGACCATGTGCCGCCGCTGTGCAGGTCGCTCTGGGCGACGAAGGTTTTTTCTCCCAGCGCATGGATCAGGTGGTTGCGGTGCAGGGCGCGGGCGGCGGTGAAGGGGCTGTGCCAGCCCTCCTCGCTGCAAAACAGCAGGCGCTCCTGCGGCGCGTGGCGCGTCAGCTCGTCCGGGACAATGCACACGACCCGCCCGCCTGCGGCAAGGCAGGCATCCTGCGCGGCGCGGTCAGCGCCGGCAGCGCCGCCGGAAACGAGCGTGCAGCCCTCCTGCGCGGCAAGACGGCCGATGACCTCGGCGAAGATGCGGTTTTCCGGGCGCAGTGCCCGTGAACCGACCAGACTGACGCAGCACGAATCCAGAATCCGCAGATCACCCCTGAAAAAGAGAAGGACGGGACATTCGTCGCCCAGCCGCCGCAGGCGTTCCGGGAAGCGCTCCGACAGCCGCGTCAGCACCGTGACGCCGTTCTGCGCGGCGCGCGCCAGAAAAATGTCCAGCGCCGCCTGCCGCTCCAAAAGGGAGGCGATGCGCTCGGCCGCGTCCGCGGCATAGCCGAGCGAGCGCAGGTAGCGCTCGGTGAGCTGATTTTCCGCGGGCGCACCGGCCTGCGTCACGCGCAGGCGCAGTATGCGGTATTCCCGCGGGGTCAGCGGAGCAAGACCGTCGTCCAGCGCGCCGCACAGGAGCAGCAGCGTCCGTTCCGCCCGGCGCATCAGAAGCGCTTGCGCGGCGGATGCTTTTCCTCGACGGGCGCAGGGACGAGGCAGCCGTATTCGTCAAAAATCATGGGAGTGATGTGGAATTCTGCAAATTTTGCAATCTCATCGAGCTTGACGCGCTCCGGCAGGGAGCCGATCAGCGTGAAGGAAATGCCCTTCTTGCGCGCGCGGCCCGTGCGGCCGATGCGGTGGATATAGTATTCGTTTTCGTCCGGAACATCGTAGTTGATGACGGCGTCCACGTCGTCCACGTCGATGCCGCGGGAAGCGACGTCCGTCGCGACCAGCACCGGCAGCTTGCCCTTGCGGAAGGCGGCCATGGTCTTTTCGCGCGTGGCCTGCTTGATGTCCCCGTGCAGGCAGTCGGCCTGGATCCCGCTGCGCCGTAGCGCGTCGCTGAGATTCTGGCACATCACCTTGGTGTTGCAGAAGATGATGACGCGCTCAAACACGCCCGAGCGCAGGATGCGCAGCGTGGCTTCCTCTTTCTCCAGCCGCGGCACGGTGATGGAATACTGGTCGATGTCGGGCTTGCTCTCGGCGGTGGGGGCGACGGTGATCTCCACCTCGTCGCGCTGGTACATCCAGCTCACCGTCATGACCTCCTGTGAGATGGTCGCGGAGAACAGGCCGAGATTCACGCGGTTTTTGATGCGGTTGAGGATCTTGGTCACGTCGTCAAAAAAGCCCATGTCCAGCATCCGGTCGGCCTCGTCGAGAATGACGGTCTTGATGCGGTCAAGACGCAGATTCTTGCGGTTGTAGTGGTCGGTCAGGCGGCCGGGCGTGGCCACGACGATGTGCGGATGCTGCTGCAGGCTGCGAATCTGCGGCTCCATGCGCTGCCCGCCGTACAGGACGGTGATGCGGATGTCCTTATAATAGGTGAGCAGGCCGCGCAGCTCATCTGCGATCTGGATGGCAAGCTCGCGCGTGGGCGCGAGGATCAGACCCTGCAGATCGTCGCTGGCGGGGTCGATGTGCTCGATCATGGGGATGCCGAAGGCGAAGGTCTTGCCGGTGCCGGTAGGCGCCTTGGCGATCACGTCCTTCCATGCGAGCAGCGGGGGAATGGCCTCCTCCTGCACGCGCGTGGGCAGGCCGACGCCCTTTTTCTCCAGCGCATTCAGGATCTCTTCGCTGACGCCCAGCTCCTGAAATGTTTTGATTGTTTCCATAACGAACTTCCTTTTATTCCGTGCGTTTTGACGTTCCAGCACGCCGATTCTTCGGAAAATGCCAAAACTCCGCAGTATAATCTATCTTGTATATAGTATCAGACCAAACGGCGGATTGCAAGCCGGTTTTCCGCAAAAAGCGGAGAAAATATAAAAACGGCGCTGTTTTTACGGCGCCGTAATCATGGAAAGTACATATTCCTCTGTTCGCTCATGCAGAAGCGGATGTCCGCAGACCTCCGGCAGAAGTCCGGCGGCGTCAGCGGCGGCAAATGCGCGCAGGTCGGCAGCGATGCCCTCGCCCGTGTATTTGCAATAAGCCTCCTTCGCCGTCCAGACGGCGAGAAAGCGCGCACTGTCAAATTCCCTGCCTGCGGAAATATAGCGCAGTTCCTCCGGTGTGCAGACCCGCTTTGCCAGCGCCGGACGAATGGGGCGGAGCGCCTCTATGTCCGCGCCGATCTCGCGGCTGGACACGGCACAGGCAACAAAAAAACCGGAGTGGGACAGGCTGAAATGCAGGCCCGTTTCCGGACACAGGGGCTTGCCTCTGTCCGTGTAGGAAAAACGGAGTGCTGCACCGTCCGCGCCCGCCTGCGTCAGAAGCTGCCGCGCCAGATGGTCGGCGCAGATGCTTCTCGTCCGGTCGTCCGCCCGGCGGAAGGATTCGACGCGCGCGCGCTTTTCCGGGTCAAGCTGCGCCTGCCAGCATGCCAGCTCCTCCGGCGAGACGGTCCGCCAGTCAAGAATGGCGCGAAGCACGGTATTCATACCACAGCGCCAGCAGCCGCAGGAAGGCATACTCCACCGGCACGGTCAGCACGCAGGAGATCAGCCACGCGGGCAGCAGCGGCATACCGGGGATCATGTTCAGCAGGCTGCAAAAGGTGAAGCGCATACTTGTGCGGATCGCAGTGATGATGAAGGTGCGCGGGCCGCAGCCGTAGCGCAGACCGCGGAATACAAGGAAACGGTTGCACAGATAGCCCAGCGCGGCGATGAGCAGCGCGCACAGCGGGATGGTCAGTGCACTGTAATCCCACCCAAGCAGGAGGGACACCGCGCCGATCAGCACACCGTGAAGAACAGCCATGAAAATGGACACGCGCGCGGTGCAGATCACGCGCAGGTAGATGCGCAGCGTGTCGCGCACGGGGTCAAAGTGGGAGCTCTGGTTGTTATTCAGATAAATGACCTCGATGGGAAGACAGCGGATGGGAAGCTCCTGACGCTCGGCATAGAGCAGAACGTTCATTTCGTAGTCGTATTTATTGCCGCTGATCTTGCACAGCCATGAAAGATACTCCGCCGTAAAGCCGCGCAGGCCGGACTGGTTGTCCGAGAGATAGTAGCCGCCGGAAAGCGCGCAGATGAAGCGCGACATGGTGTTGCCCAGACGGGAGCGGAAGGGGACATCCTTGCCCTTGAGCGCGCGGGTAGTCAGCACGAAGGGATGACCTTTTTCCAGTTCCTCGCGCACGCGGCAGATGTCGCGGACGCTGTGCTGGCCGTCGGCGTCGGCGGTGATGAAGGCGCCGCAGCGCTCCTTTTCCTCGGCAAGGTAGCGCATCCCGTACTTCAGAGCGAAGCCCTTGCCGCCATTTCTGGGGTAGGAGAGCACCTGCGCGAAGGCAGAAACTTGTGAAAAAATGGGAACATAGTCCGGGCCGCTGCCGTCGTCCACGACGACGATGTGGAAGTTTTCCTGCTTCAGCGCCTTGACCAATGCGACCAGCTCTCCCGCGGGCTGATAGGCCGGGATCAGTACGGTGACGTCCATTTCGTTTCCCCCTTGCACCGCTGCTCTGCGGTGCATCGTACAATTCTGACAAATTCCGCCGAAATGTGCAGAATCCTTTTTATTATATTTCCCGACGCGGCCTTTGTCAACTCATTCCGCACGTGAGAGATGGGAAACACCGCGAAAAACGGGGAAATCTGATACTCTGCGGCTCGGAAACGGTTGACGTTCGGTTGGGACTGTGATATGATAACCCAGAATGAAGATACGGAGGCAGACCATGGTTTTTTGGAAGCGGGAGCTGCGCGATCTTGCTGCGTCGCAGCGTCGGTTTGAAGATATTTTTCACATTTTTACCGGGGAATTCACGGATACGCCGTTTTCCGAGCAGTATCGCGCCGGGCGCACGGTGCGCATGAGCTATGCGGAGCTGGCAGAGCTTACCAACCGCATTGCGCGGGTGCTGCACGCACGTTTTTCCGGAAAAGAGGGGGCGTTTCTTGCCCTCAAAATGGAAAATTCTCCGCTATGGGTGGCGGCTTTTTTCGGCATTTTGCAGGCCGGCTTCCGGCCGCTGCTGTTGAACCTGCGCCTCGATGAGCAGACCCTGCGCGAGGTCACGGCCGATGCGCAGGCTGCTGCAGTGCTGACGGATCACCCGGAGGAGGGCTGCTTTGATCTTTCCGGTTGCAGCGACGCACCGGCGTTTTCCCCCTGCTGGGCCGATGAGATCGCCCTTCTGACCTCCGGCACGACCGGCCGCTCAAAGCTGATCGTCTACAGCGGCGCGGCCATCTGCGAACAGCTCTTGCAGACCACGGACATCGTCCGGCGCAGCCCGGAGATCAAGCACGACCGTCTGGCGCGCGGCATCCGGATCCTGGCCTTCCTGCCGTTTTACCACATTTTCGGCCTATGCGCGACCCTCCTGTGGTTCGTGTTTTTCGGAACGACCTTCGTATTTCTGGAATCACTGGATGCAAAAAACATCCAGTTTACCTGCAAATACGGGCGGGTCACCCACTTCTTTGCCATTCCGACCGTCTGGGATATGACGGCTCGCCAGATCGTCCGCACGGCGGAAAAGCAGGGCCAGCTCGAAACGCTGCGCCGCGCCGTGCGCCTGTCCAACCGCATCCAGAGCGCACTGCCGCACTTCGGCACATGGCTTGCGAGAAAGGTTCTGTTCAAAAAGGTGCGCGCGCAGGCGCTCGGCACGGAGCTGATGTACTGCATCAGCGGCGGCGGCTTCATCCGGCCGGAAACGCTGGAGCTGATGAACGGCCTTGGCTACGGCCTGCGCAACGGCTACGGCATGACCGAAACGGGCATTTTGTCCGTGGAATTGTCGAACCGCGCCTCCAGACGCAATTCCGGCACCGTCGGCCTGCCGCTTTCCGCGGTGGGCAGCGGCAGCCGCATTTCCCCGGAGGGACTGCTGGAGGTTCGCGCGCCGTTGCTTTACACGGCGCAGATCGTGGACGGCGTGCGCATCGAGCGCGACCCGGCGGCGTGGTTCACCACGGGCGACTGCTTCCGCGTGGATAAGACCGGCCGCTGGTACATCACCGGCCGCCGTGGCGACCTCATCATCGGCGCGAATGGCGAAAATCTCAGCCCTGACCTGATCGAGCAGCGCCTCGATCTGCACGCGGGACTTGCTTCCTGTGTGTTCGGCATGGAGGTGGAGGGCGACGAGCGCCCGGTGCTGCTGATTCAGGTGCCTTCCGTGGACGATGCTTATGCCTGCGCGTCTGCGGCGCAGGCGGCCTATGACGCGATCGACACCCTGCCCCTGACGCTGCGCCCCGCGCGGGTCTACTGCACGCAGCAGGAGATCCCCCAGAACCTGGGCAAGACCCGCCGCGCGGTGCTTAAAGAGCGCATCGCTTCCGGCAAAGTCACGCTCGTGCCCGCGCAGAAGCCGGACGGCGCGCAGCTTGCCGCGCTGAAGGACGAAAGCCTGCGCGCGCTCACGCAGGAGCTCTGCGGCGTGATCCGTGAGGTCACGGGTGCGGAAACCGTCGCGCCGGATACGCACGTGCTGCACGACCTCGGCGTGGACAGTATGACCTATTATGCGATCTTCTCCGCAGTGTCCGAGCACTGCGGCGTTGCCCTTGCGATGGACGCGGCGCGGCCGCTCTTCACGCCCCGTGACTTTGCCGCGGAGGTCCTGCGGGAAAGGAGCGCACAGGCATGAAAACCTTGTTCCGCTGGCTGAACAAATTCCTGCTGGGCTGGACGGTTTTGCTCTATTTTCTTCCGCGTGTGCGCTGGGAGGAAAAGAGAAGTATGCCGAAGGGCCCCGTGCTCCTGGTGTCCAACCATAAAAATCACATGGACTTTCTGCTTCTGATGGCAGTGTTCTACTTCCGCTATCTGCGCTGCCTTGTCGGAAAGACATTTTACGAGAGCAGCGGCGCGATGCATTTTCTGCTGCGTATGCTGGGCGCGATCAAGGTCGACCGCTTCTCCTTTGATATGGATTTCTTCTACGAGTGCATGGACGCGCTGCAAAAGGGACAGACGCTCCTGATCTTCCCGGAAGGAAAATTCTCCGTGGACGGAACGATGTCCGAATTCCACGATACTGCGGCGCTGCTGGCGCTGCAGGCAGGCGTACCGGTCGTGCCCGTGTACCACGGCTATGACTATAAGTTCTTTCACCGCACGCCGGTCGTGATCGGCAAGCCCATCGACCTCGCGGCCGAATGTCCGACGCAGAACCCCTCCCCGGAGGAGCTCAGGCGTCTGACGAAGCTCCTGCGCGACAGGATCATCGAGCTGCGGGCCATGGCGGAGGAAACGGCATGAAAAAGCTGAAAACGGCATGGCAGAATTTTGCCGCCGACTTTGCCAATGTGCTGGGCGGCGCGATCGCGCAGCTTCTCTGGCTGCCGAAGATCCACTACCAGCAGGGCGCGGAGCACGTCCGCCGGCCTGACGGCGGAACGATTTTTATTCTCAACCACACGTGGTGGTTTGACGCGGCGATCCTGTGCATCCTGTGCCTGCGGCGGCGGGTCCACGCCGTCGTTGCACTGGATGTTGCGAAAAAGGGCCACGCCACCGGAAGCCTGCATGGCCTGCGCTGCATCTGTGTGGATCGCAGAAAACCCGACCTCAGCTTCCTGCATGAGGCGCTAGGCATCCTGCGCACGGGCGGCTGCGTGGCCATCTTCCCGGAGGGGCAGCTTAACCCGACGGGGACGCTCCTGCCATTCAAGCAGGGCGCGGCGATGCTGGCTTTGCAGGCCGGCGTGCCGGTGGTACCGGTGTATTCCGCCGGAAACTACCAGCCCTTCCAGCGCCTGCAGCTCATGTTCGGCCGCCCCATCACCCTGACCCAGCGCCCCAGTGCGGCCGGCGTGCAGGGGGCAACGCAGGTCTTGCAGGACGCGATGCAGAGGCTCCGACAGGAGCTGGAGCAGCGCATGAAACCGAAATATCTTGCCCGGAGCCGGCGGTTCCGTGAGAAATTTGCCGCCAAGCTCCAAAAACGGCAGAAAGGAAAAGAAGTATGACACAGGAACGCCTGATCAAAGTGGCGCAGAACGTTCTGGAGGGATCGGATGTCGATTTGACCGCCGTAACGCCTGCGACGACGCTGGAAAGCCTTGGCCTCAACAGCATCACCATGCTGATGCTGATGGTCGGTATCGAGGATGAGTTTTCCATTACCTTCCCCTCGGAGCGCGTTGGCGAAATGCACACCGTCGGCGATCTTCTGAAAATCATTGAGGAGTGCGCCCATGCTGCATCGTAAATCTCCTGCGGATTTTGAAGAACAGTGGGACTACCGGGAGCCGCAGCCCGGCGACCAGCTCCGCGTGAAGCGCACGGGGTATTATCACCATGGCATTTACGCGGGCGACGGCATGGTCATCCATTTCAACGGCGGGCCGGATGCGCACGCTGCGGATGTGGAGGTGCAGAAAACGGATATTTCCGAATTTCTGCGCGGCGGACTGCCGGAGGTGCGCGTCTATAGCCGCGGCGAAAAGCGCCTGCTGCGCAAGCCGGAGGAAATTCTTGCCGCAGCCAACGCCGCATTGGGAAAGCACGGCTACCACGTTCTGCGTAACAACTGCGAGCATTTTTCCAATCAGTGCGCTTTCGGCGTACACTATTCCAAGCAGACCGACGATCTTCCCGACGGAACCAAGCTGGATATGCATCGGGGAGAATGATCCGATCTGTGGAGGCAAAGACATGACAGAATATGCGGTTTTCCTGTTCGTCGTCGCGGCGATCTTCTGCGCGCTCGCGGTTTCGGTTTACAGGGGAAATAACAACTTGATTCACAGCTACCATCAGGAGAATGTGCGGCCGGAGGAGATGCGAGCTTATTGCCGGGCCTTTTCCAAAGGCCTGTTTGCCGTCGTGGCAGGACTGGTGCTTTCCGGCGGCGTTGCGCTGCTGGGCGAAACGACACCGATCGCGCTGGCCTCTGTCGGCGTGCTCTTCGCCGGGCTGGGCGTCGCGTTTGCGATCCTCATCCGGGTGCAGAAGCGCTTCAACCGGACGGTTTCCTGAGAATCAAAGCAGCGGCGGGCGGGGAATTCCCCGCCCGCCGCTTTGTTACTTTCTCCTTGGATAAGGCTGCTTTATGTCCGTCCTGCCCAGCAGATAATCCACGCTGACCTGATAAAAATCGGCGAGCTGTATCAGTGCCTCTGCCGGGATACCCAGCTTTCCCAATTCATAGGAGGAATAGGTCGTCTGATGAACCTGTAAAAGCTCTGCAAGCTGCGCCTGTGTATAGTCGTGATCCTCCCGGAGATTCCGGATGTTTTCAAACACCATTGCATTCACCCTGCAACAGCATAGCTTAAGGGAATATAGCTTATTTACTTTTAAGCGAAATTCGCTTAGAATAAGGAAAAGGAGGTGAATTTATGCCGGAGTATCAGAAAATGTACGTGCAGCTTTTCGCTGCCGTCACAGACCACTGGAGGCCATGTCGCAGCAAAACTACGGACAGGCGGCGGAGATTTTATACTAGAATCTGTTAAAAAGCTTGAAAAGCTTTTTATAGCGCCGAAGGCGCGTCAGATTCTGCATGAGACGGCGCAGCGTGCATTCGCACGATGCGAGTGTGCGTAGCACACTGGATTCTTGATTAAATATTTTAATCAAGAATCAGTATTACGCAAGGGTCAGCAGACGGCGGAGGAAATCTACGTTTCCGCCGGGAAGTAGGCTTGTTTTTTCGCCGGATTTCTGTATAATGAAAGCAGAACGGGAGGGCGAACCATGAACATCCTATTGAAGCTTGCATATCTGTTTTTCATTGGCTCGGTCATCGGCTGGTGCATCGAGGTGATCTTCCGGCGCTTTTTTTCCTCTGCGAACCCGGAGCGCAAATGGATCAACCCCGGCTTCTGCACGGGGCCGTATCTGCCGCTTTATGGCTGCGGGCTGTGCATCCTCTATCTGATCGCGTCGCTGGAATCACTGCATCTATTCAAAAACGATGTGGTCAACAAGGCGATGCTTTTCCTCACGATGACCATCCTGATGACCGTCATCGAGTACATCGCGGGCTATCTTTCCCTGAAGATCAACAAGGTGCGCCTGTGGGATTACACCGATCAGTGGGGGAATATCAACGGCATTATTTGCCCGAAATTTTCCCTGTTCTGGGGGATTCTCGGCGCGATTTATTACTTTTTTGTCCATCCGCACATCCTCAGCTCTCTGGACTGGCTCGGCCGCAATCTGGCGTTTTCCTTCTTCATCGGCGTGTTTTTCGGTGTGTTTGCCGTCGATGCTGCGCACTCCCTGCAGATCGTGTCCAAGCTGAAAAAGTACGCGGTGGAAAACAACGTCATCGTCCATTACGAGCATATCAAGCAGCAGATTCGCCGCTCCTATGAGCAGAATGCGAAGAAGTATCACTTCTTCCGCCCCTTCTCAACGGAGCGCCCCCTTTCCGAGCATTTGAAGGAGCTGCGCGATACCTTTGAACAGAGAACGACAAAGAGAAAATAAGGAACAGCGGCGGTTGGTGCTCCCAACCGCCGCCGGCTTTATCTGGACAGGACTTCTTTTTCTATTTCTCCGCCGACATTTTGATAGCCGCCGGATTCCATGCTGTAGCCGGCTTCGCGCAGAGAAGGCTTGGTGTACAGCCAGAGCATTTCTACCGGCTCATCGAAGGGGTTATAGAACCAGTGAACGACATTTTGCGGAACAAAGATCGTATCTCCGGCACAGAAGAGCGCCTCCGTTTCATCCATGCCGCCGACGCCGCGTCCGGAGAGAATGTACATGATCTCTTCACAATCAGGGTGCGCGTGCTTTTTATGCAGGGCGGTTTTCGGCTCAAACCTGCTGTAGCCCCAGGTGCACATAGTCGAGTGCATGGTGTCGCGATCAACCAGAATTTTTCTGGAAGCACCCTCCAATTCGGGGATGGGATAATCCACACCGTCCTCCTGCGGGGTGCGGATATAGGGAGAAGCCTTCCGCGCCTGTACAAGGCGCAGCTCGTCCGCTTTCGTGATTTCTGCCATCAGCGTTCCTCCTTTTCAAATACAATCCACAGCTTCCGTGCAGGGTCCAAAGGAAAAACCTCTTCGCTGGCAACCGTGCTGAAGCCGTAGTGCAGTTTTTTGGTCGTGTTTTTGAATGGCCTGCGCATAATCTGCGGAACAAAAGCCGGCGAGGGCGACATTTTTCAGACTGTGCAGCGAGAAAAGAATATCGCCTAGCAATTTGATTCAAAGCAAATACAGACGGGCGAGGGAAAATGCACCCATCCGTGCCGCAGCAGACTGCCATTTTCCGCAATGGAAAAAACGGTAATATTGTCGCTGTCCTGATTTCCGGCGAGAAGCCATGCCCCGGAAGGATCAATCGCAAAATTACGCGGTGTTTTTCCGCCGCAGGGGATGCGTTGCAGCAGACAAAGAGAGCCGTCCGGCAAAATGCGGAAGCAGCACAGACTGTCATGCCCGCGATTGGAGGCGTAGAGATAACTGCCGTTGGGCGTCAGATGCAAATCCGAACAGATGTTGCTGGAGCAATCGAAGTCTGCAGGAAGCGTAGAAACCGTCTGTAGGAGGCGGTACGTATCGTCTTCGCACAGGAAAACCATGACCTGACTGCTGATTTCGTTGATCAGGTAGAGAAAACGCCCGTCACGGCTAAACTCGCCGTAACGCGGGCCGCTGCCGGCGGGGACGCGGAGATCGAACTGCGGTGCTGGCGTGACCGCTGCACCCTCATAGGTATAAGCCTTCAGCGTATCTATGCCGAGATCCGGCACGAGCATCCGGTTTTTTCCGGGTACAAAGATCGTGCTGTGTGCATGCGGCCCTTTTTGACGCAGCGGGTGGATGCTGCTTCCCTCGTGCTGAAACAGCGTATGCTCCCCGGTCAGGGAACCGTCGGCTCGCAGCGGAAAGACGGTTACGGAGCCGCTGGCAAAATTTGCAACAGAGAGAAACCGTCCGTTCGGCGCCAGCGCCACATGGCAGGGATCCGTTCCGCCGGTGGGCAGGGAGGCCGAAGCGCCTTCCGGCGTGAGACAGAACAGACCGCCGCCAAATACACCGTCCAGCTCTTTCAGCTCGTTGACGGCATAGAGCTTTTTTCGCTGTGGATTCAGGCAGAGATAGGAAGGATTGCGGGCGGGCGCGCAGGCGAGAGTTTCTATTTTGCCCTCACCGGTCAATTGGCAGGTATACACGCCCTTGCCTTTGCCGGGGAAGACCTCACCGGTTCCAAAAAGAATCGGCTCGGTATAGGTTCCGACATAAAAACGTCCTGTCATCACTTGTGCCTCACTGCCGGTTCAGCTTTTCCAACGTTTTGCAGGTTTCAATGATGAATTCATCGCGGCGCTGCATCGCTTTTTGAATGTCGTGCTTGCTCCAATCATAGAAGCCCCTGCCGGTTTTTGCGCCGAGATCGCCGTTTCCGACCATCTCCCGGATATATGCGCCTGCTTCCTTACTGGCGCACAGACTGGGCAGGACTGTCTGCTGAACGGACAGTCCGAGATCGGTGCCGATGGCATCAAGGTGCATCAGAGGCCCCCATACGGGGAAACGCATGGCCATTCCGGCGGCGATGGCGGTGTCTACATCCTCCGCGCTTGCCAAACCGCTCTGTACAATATCAATTGCCTCACGGATGATCGCTTGGAAAATACGGTTGGCGAGCTGGCCCGGAAGATCTCGGCGCACAAGCACCGGCGTTTTTTTCCAGCTTCGCAGCTCGACGAGCATTTTCTGCGCCATGACTTCTTCCGTCCGGTCGGACATTACGACCTCAACCAGCGGAACCAGATGCGCAGGCAGCCAGAAATGCGTTGTCATCATGCGTTCTGCATGGGTGCAGCCGGCGCTGATGTCCGTAATGCGCAGGCCGCTGGTGTTGGAACAGATCGGGATCTCCGCGGGGAGCAGCTCGTCAAGCTGGCGGAAAAGCGCCTGCTTGACTTCAAGCTTTTCGATGATTGCTTCAATCACGAGAAACGCGCGCGGCACGGCGGCAATCAGATCACCGCAGGGCTCCAGAAGCGCGGCTGCTGCGGTGGCCTCCTCATGCGTTGCCAGACCGTTCTCCTCGCGCAGACGGATGCAGGCAAGAGCCTTCTCGCGCCCGGCGGTCGCCCGCTCAAGGGAAGTGTCAACCAGGAGAGTCGGCCTGCCGGCTAGAGCAGCCATTGCTGCGATGCCGCTGCCCATCATACCTGCGCCGACAACCAGTACATGCGTTCTTTCCATTTTCAATCCTCCTTCACGGATGGATGACGACCTTGATCGAGCCGTCCTTCTTGTGCTCAAAAATATCGACTGCTTTTTCATAATCTTCCAGCGGGAAGGTGTGCGTCACGAGCGCCTCACCACGAATCGCGCCGGAAGAGAAAAAGTGAAGAACCTTGTCCGATACATTTGGATTCGCCTTGGAGCCGACGATACGGATCTCGTTGAAGTTTACGATATTGAGCGGAACACACACCTCGTCCAGCTTGTAATTTGCAATAATTGCGATTGCACCGGCTTTGCGAACCATGCGAACAGCTTTGGAAGGGGAATCCGGTGCGCCGGAGCACTCCATTATCTCATCGGCACCGATGCCGCCGGTCAGCTCCAGAACACGCTTCACGGGATCTTCTTTTTCAAAGTCAATGCAGACGTCCGCGCCCAATTCTCTGGCCTTTTCCAGCTTCGCACCGCGGCCGACAACGATGACCCGGCCTGCACCGAGCGCACGGCATTCCATCATGGCACACAGGCCGATGGGACCGGGACCAATCACCACGACGGTGCCGCCCGGTGTGACACCAGCCAACTCTACGCCGTGCAGCGCAACACCGGCGCAGTCGCACATGGAGGCAACATCATAGCTCACGTTGTCCGGAATGCGGTGCAGGCAGCTTGTCTTGTAGACATTATACTCTGCATTTGCGCCCTGCCAGTAGAAGCCATAGTGACGATGGCCGGTATCAAGGCCGCCGTCATGGCCGTCGCGGCCATAGTTCAGGCAGACGGTATAGTGCCCGCGCTTGCAATTGTCGCATTTGCCGCAGCCGGCGTGCGCTTCTCCCGCGACACGGTCGCCGACACGGAATTCTTCCACGCCCGCGCCAAGTGCGACCACTTCACCCGCCCATTCATGCCCCATGACAAAGGGATAGTAGGGCGGCCAATTGGCAAAGGCATAATGTCCGTGGATCATTTTCGGATCGGAGCCGCAGATCGCGACGGAGCGGATGCGGCAGAGCACCTCTCCGGGACCGGGCTGGGGAACAGGCAGCTCAGCCAGCGCAAGATGGTCGTATGCGGTCAGCGTCATCGCTTTCATGGTTTTTGGAATATCCACTGAAAAAACCTCCTGTCAGTCAATCGTCAAAAACAATGGCACTTCTGCCAAGTCCGCTGCACGCACGCAGCGCGGCGAGCGCGTCGTTGATCTGCTCCAGACGATAAAAATCAGAAACATAGGGTGTCAGGGTGCCGTTTTCTACCAGTCGGATGCATTCCTGAAGCTCCTCGCGGGTCGAGCCGCGAAGACCGAGCACCTCCTTTTCCCGAAGGACAAGCTCCTGACAGTTGACACGGAAAGAGGGAGCACCATAGGCGAGCGCGACGATTTTTCCGCCGGGACGCACACAGCGCAGCAGCTCGTCTATGGTATCGGCATTGCCGACCAGATCGAAGATTACGTCACACAGATCTCCGTCGGTCAGACGCATGAGCTCGTCGTACAGATCCTGCCGCTTTGTATTGATGGCGGCGTGCGCGCCGAATTCCAGCGCTTTCTCCAGCTTCGCCTGTGTCCGCGCTGCGGCGTAGATTTCCGCGCCGCAGTGCCGGGCAATCTGGACTCCCTGCAAGCCCAGTGCCCCGGTGCCATAGAATAAAACCCGATCTCCCCCGGAAACCTTCCCCTGCGTTACAACGGCGTGATACATACAGGCCACGGCATCCGGGATAATTGCGGCCTGCGCAAAGGGAATGCGGGAATCAATGGGGAGCAGATTTTCATATGGAACAACAGCATACTCTTCGTGGGAACCGTCGCGCTCAAAACCGATGCGCACGCGGTTCAGACAAAGATTCTTCCGCCCTATTCTGCAAGGCCGGCAATGCCCGCAGGTGATATCAATGGCGCATACCACATGCTGCCCCGGGTAGAGCGCACCCTCGGGTACGCCCTCACCGAGACGGCAGACAACGCCTGCCATTTCATGCCCCGGCGTATAAGGTAGACGGACGGTTGAGAGAAGGCCATCCTGAATATGAACATCCGACACGCAAAGTCCGCTCGCTTTGACCTTTACCAGAGCTTCGCCCGCTCCGGGCGTTGGGATAGGGCAGGATTCGATGGTCAGAGGCTCTCCAAACTGTCGCAAAACGGCTTTTTTCATGGCTGCTTCCACTTCCTTTTCCTCAGCGGCGCTTGATGTACTTCTGCGTGTCTACGGCAATGGCAAATATGATGATCAAGCCCTTGATGATATACTGGACGTAGGAGTTGACGTTCATATAGACAAGACCGTAACTGATGACCTGGAAAATCAGAACGCCGGTGACGACACCGCTGATTTTACCGATGCCGCCGCGCATGGAGATACCACCGACCACACAGGCTGCGATTGCGTCAAGCTCATAGCCCTCGCCGAGATTGTTGGTGGCGCTGCCGGTGCGGCCTGCGTCGAGGAAGCCTGCAAAGGCGTAGGCAAGACCGGCGATGACATAGATCAGAAGCGTGACAACGCGGACGTTGACGCCGGAAACGATGGCAGCTTCACGGTTGCCGCCGACGGCGAACATATTGCGCCCGAGACGCGTGCGGTTCCACAGCACCCAGAACAGAACGGCGATGACGATTGCATAGAGAACAATATAGGGAACTCTGAGGCTTCCGAGATAGAAGGAGCCCTGTGCTACACTGGTGTAGCGGGGATCCAGACCGCCGATGGGAGAGGAGTTGTTCACGCCTTCAAAATAGAGGGACATACTGCCGTAAATGACCATCTGCATACCGAGAGAGGCAATGAAGGGGGCGATACGCAGTGTAGAAACAAGGTAAGAATGTGCAACGCCGAAAATCACGCAGCAGGCAGCGGCGATCAGGAACGGCACGATCAGGGAAAGCTGCGGCATATTGGAATAGATACGCAGCGAATAGGAGGGATCCTGAAGCAGGGAAGCGCAGATGATGCCGGCCATGCCGACGGCCTTGCCCGAGGATAGGTCGGTGCCGCCCAGCACAAGGATGCCTGCCGCACCGAGCGCGATCACGAGCTTTGTGGCAGCCTGCTGCAAAATGTTGGTGATATTTCTCATGCTGAGGAAGCTCGGATCGAGCGCAACGATCACGATAATGATACAGAACAGCACCAGATAGATCGCATATTGCATAAAGAAGTTCTTTGCGTTTTTCTTCTGGCCGATGGGACTTGCGGCCGGGCTGAGATTTGATTTCATATTGTTCAACCTCCAAAGACAGCGTCTGGATTATTCATGGGAAAGCGCTGTTTCAATACAAAGATAGACCAGCGGTTCATTGCCGGTGTTGCGGATTCCGTGAGAACCGCCACTGCGAATCAATGCCAGCGACCATGGCTTAACGGGGAAAACCCTGCCGCACAGTGTAACTTCTCCCTGACCGCTCACGATCAAATAGAATTGCTCATTTCCCTCGTGGGGATGCTCTCCGACAGAGCCGCCGACGGGAAGCGTTGTTTTATGGACATAGTGAAAATTGGAATGATCTTCCGGGTTGCGCGGCCCGACGACAGGCATTTTTTCCTCATCACCAAACAGGGTGACATTCCAGATCGTTCCGTTCCCGCTTTCGCAGTTTGCAACCGGATAGGCCGGTGCATCTTCAATATTTCTGAATACAAATTTATCCAAAACGATTTCCCTCCTACAGATATTTCGTTGCCAGATGCAGAATTTCTTCCTGTGTGGTATTGGCGGCATCGACGATGCCTGCCATGCGATGATTGCTCATCATCAGGATGCGGTCGGCAAGGCCGAGCAGCTCCGGCATTTCCGAAGAAACGAAAATAATCGTCTTTCCTTTCTTCGCAAGGTCGAGCATGAGCTGGTAAATTTCATATTTTGCGCCAACGTCAATGCCGCGCGTCGGCTCGTCCAGCAGGAGCACCTGCGGCTCGTTGAGCAGACATCTTCCAAGCAGAACCTTCTGCTGATTGCCGCCGGAAAGATTGCTGATGAGCGCTTTCATGGAGGGCGTTTTGACGTTCATTGCCTCTATCGCCCATTTGGTGTTTTTCTTGACCTTTGCGGGCGAGACAAAGCGCAGACGGTTGAGATTGCTTTTCAGACTGGAAGCAACGGTGTTCCAACGGATGTCCATCTGCGGGAAAATGCCGGTTTCACGCCGCTCCTCCGTCAAGAGTACAACACCGTGCTCCATTGCATCGCGCAAGGTGTGAAGCTGACGGCCGTTGAGCGTCACGGTGCCGCCGGCGCGTTTGCGCAGACCCAGAATTCCTTCCAGCACCTCTGTGCGTCCGGCACCGACCAGTCCGCCGATGCCAAGGATCTCACCTGCGCGAATCTCAAAGGAAACGTCGGAAATCTGCGGCGCGTGCAGCGTGGAGAGCTCCTCAACCTTTAGAATGACGTCGCCATGGTTTACGATTTTTTTCGGGAAGCGCTGGTTCATCTCACGGTTGACCATCAGCTTGATCAGATCCGCAGTGGTCAGCTCCGAGGCATCGCGCGTCGCGACCCATTTGCCGTCGCGCAGAACGGTCACCCGGTCGGAGATGGTCAGAACCTCGTCCATTTTGTGAGAAATATATATGATGCCGCGGCCTTCTTCTTTCAAGCGGCGAATGATCGAAAACAGGGCTTCGGTTTCGTTTTCCGTTAGAGAGGATGTCGGCTCATCCAGCACGATAATCCTTGCGTCATAGGAAACGGCTTTGACAATATCAATCATCTGTTTCAGAGAAACGGAAAGCTGACTGATCGGTTTGCGCGGATCTGCATCAATGTGAAAGCTCTGTAAAAGCTCCGCTGTTTTGGCGTACATGACCTTATCTTTGACAAAGGGACCAGAGTGCGGGAAGCGTCCCAGCCAGATGTTGTTCATGATGCTCTGATTTGGAACCTGCTCCAGCTCCTGCTGCACCATGGCAATGCCGCTCCGCAGCGCATCGCTGGGATTGGAAAAGCTGACGGGCTTTCCGTCAAGCAAGATCTCTCCGCTATCTTTCTGATAGATACCGAACAGACATTTCATCAGGGTCGATTTACCGGCGCCGTTCTCGCCCATGAGCGCATGAACCTCACCGGCTTTGACACATAACTGCACGTTATCGAGCGCCTGAACGCCGGGAAAGGCTTTCGAGATGCCCTGCATTTGCAATAAATATTCTTCAGCCACGATATGTGTTCCACCTTTCGATTGCCGGTCTGTCATTCAGACGGGATGGCTTGATTTAGGAGAAAGTGCGAAGAAACGACCAGCGCTTCTTCGCACTTTCGCATATTATTCTTTTTACTTGGAAGCAGCCTTATAGGCGTCAACCGCGACGTCGATGTTGTCGATCGTGATCATGGTTTCAGGGATGCGGACGATTTTGCCGTCCTCCAGAGTCCATTCGGTGCCTTCCGTGATCTCTCTGCCGTTGATGGCGTTGATGCACATATCAATGATAGCGCGGGCGGAGTCATAGGTGCTGGTCAGAACCGTTCCGAGCATATTGCCGGCCTTGATCTGCTCTGCAACCTCCGGCAGGGCGTTGATGCCGATGACGGGAACGACGGATTTGTCACTGATCAGACCATTGCCCTTCAGTGCCTCCACAGCGCCCAGCGCCATGGCGTCATTCTGGCAGATGACCATTTCAATCTTGGCGCCGTACTTGCCGATCCAGGTTTCCATGACTTCCTTTGCTTCGGTGGTGCTCCAGTTGGCGATTTCGGTGCCGAGCTCCTCAACCGGAATACCGTTCTTTTCAACCTCGGCATAGAAGCCTTCCGCACGCTCTGTGGTGTCGCTCTGACCAGCTGCACCCTTGAGCATGACGTACTGCAACTTGCCGTCGCCGTTCACGTCATATTTTGCCTGATCCTTGGTCCATGCGTCGATCATGATCTGTGCCTGCAGCTTGCCTTCATTGATGGAATTCAGGCCGACATACCAGCACTTGTCATAGCTGTTGAGCATTTCCATGGTGGGCATACGGTTGAAGAAGATGACAGGAAGATCGGCTTCCTTTGCCTTTGCAATGATGGTGTCAGCGGCAGTGGAGTCAACCATGTTGACGGCCAGTGCGTTGACGCCCTTGCTGATCATGGTGTCGATACGTTCGGTCTGCGTTGCCTGATCGTTTTCGCCGTCGACCATCAGATATTTGATGCCGCCGAGCTCATTTTTGATATAGTAATCAACGCCATTGCGAATGTAGCCGACGAAGTTGTTGGAATAGTTGAAAATCGTGACGCCGATAAAGGGCTCAACGTCATTTGTGGGCTCCGAGGAGCTGGGGGAGGCGGGATCGCTGGAAGTGCTGGGAGTGTCAGTGCCATCTTGCGGTTCCTTTGTGCCGCAGGCAAACAGGCCAGCGACCAGAACCAGTGCTAAAATCAGTGCCAAGTACTTTTTCATAATCAGTCCTCCGTGTTTTGTTTTTATAAAACCGCTGTCGCGGGTTTTATACTCTATTTAAGCGGCGCAAGCCGGAACAGACCGTTCTGCCTTGCGGTGCTGCGCATGAAACGTGCGGCAGGATGCGGGGAACATTGAAATGTTATTACTTTCTCATTATCCAAGAAATGAAACAACTTGTCAACAATTTTCGAAAAAAATATGAAACAAATATTCAATCTTCTTTTTGTGCGAATTGACGATTTTTTCATAATGACTTCGGATGGAGCGAGAAAAAACGGGATAAGCGGAAAAGAGTAGCCGAAGCGCCAGACAGCTTGTCTGGCGCTTCGGCAGGGGAGAAAGCTCAGTATTTTTTTCGGTCAAGTGCTTTATCTATTTTATAGAAGATGTCCGTGCTACCTGGCATCTTCAGAGCAATTAATGTGTACAGGCAGTCGATGACTGTCATCTGCGCGATGCGGGAAGCAATGGAGGTCAGACGGTATTCCGTTTCACGGGAGGCGGTCATCAGCGCAATGTCGGAAATTTTACTCAGAGGGGAGCGGCCAATGTTGGTCAGAGAGATCACGCAGGCACCGTTGGAGCGGCCTAGCTTAGCACTTTCCACAACGTCTATGGAGCTGCCGGAGTGGCTGATGGCAAAGACAACATCGCCTTCGCTGCACTGCACGGCGGCGATTTCCTGCATATGCGTATCCCAGAACGCCTGCGCAAAGATACCGAGCCGCATCAGCTTGTGCTGCAAATCAAGGGCGATGGCACTGGAATTGCCAAGCCCGAAAATCACGACGCGGCGGGCGCTTTGCAGTACATCTGCTGCCTGCACAAGCGCATCCTGCGAGATGGTGTTGTGCGTATATTGGAGCGTATGGATATTTTCCTGAAATACTTTGTCAATCACAAGCTGCGGAGAGTCGTTCTGTCCGATTTCTGCGTGGATGCTTTGCAGAGGAGATACGGTGTTCCTTGCCAGTGTGACCTTGAATTCCTGATAACTGCTGAAGCCGAAAGATTTGCAGGCGCGCACAACGGTCGCATCGCTGACACCGCTGAGATCGGCCAGCCCTGCAACGGATAGAGAGATTACCTTGCTTGAATTGTTCAGGATATACTCTGCGACGCGCTGCTCTGCTCTGCTGAGCGTTGGCTGCAGCATCTGAATCTTCATCAGGACAGATACAGTATTGATTTTAATGTCATTTTCCATGCCAGTTTCCTCCCAAGATTGCCGAAAGCCAAGAGTAAAGTCTCCATTGCTGCGGCCAACAGAATCCTTTTTTTACTATTATATAGGGCGTTTCAGAAAATAACAATAGCTTTTTGAAAAAATGAATCACAATTCAGCAAATTAAACAATTTTGAAACAGAAATTTTGTTTCATTTTTTTACGATAAATATTGACTTTTATTTTCAGAGCAACTATAATCACTTTGTAATGATTTTTCATTTTGAAAGGAGCTTATTTGCATATGAACGATTTTTTGATGCGCCAGATCCGCTCTGAGCTGGAAGACGCCGTCGGGCAGGAGAATGTTTCCGTGCGCCAAAGCGACAAGATCTCCCACAGTGTGGACAACTTCTGGCTCCCGCGCATGTATGCCGACCGCGGCCTGATTCCTCCGCTGGCGGACATCATTGTCTATCCGGGTTCGACACAGGAGGTTTCCAAGGTTCTTGTCATCGCGAACTATTACCGCCTGCCCGTGTATCCGTGGGGCGGCGGCGGCGGCTCTCAGGGCGGTGCGCTTCCGCTCAAGGGCGGCATCCTGCTTGACACCAAGCGGATGAATAAGATCATCGACTTCGACGAACAGTCTATGACCGTCACGGCACAGACCGGCATCGTTTATACGCAGCTTGAGTATTACGCCAACGAGCGCGGCTATTCTCTGATGCACTACCCCAGCTCCATCAACTGCAGCACGCTCGGCGGCTTCCTCGCACATAACGGTATCGGTGTGCTGAGCACAAAGTACGGCAAGATCGACGACCAGTGTGTCAATGTGGAAATGGTCATCCCCAACGGCAAGGTTCTCCATTCGGCGCCCGTGCCCAAGCATTCCTCCGGCCCGGATCTGAAGCATCTCTTCCTTGGCTCTGAGGGTACGCTCGGCGTTATGACGCAGGCGACGATGAAGCTCTATCGCCTTCCGGAGACCCGGCGCTTCCGCGCGTTCCTCTTCAAGAGCGTTGCCGACGGCCTCGCTGCCGGACGCGATATGCTTCAGGTCATCAAGCCCTCCATTATTCGCCTGTATGATGAGGCGGAAACGGTATCCCTCATCAAGAAGGTGATCGGCTTCTCCAAGCCGGGTGCATTCATGAACGTTGCCATTGAGGGCGCAAAGGATATGGTCGCCGTGGAGGAGAAGCATATGCTGGAAATCTGCGCCCGCTACGGTGCAGAGGATCTCGGCTCCGATTACGGCGAAAAGTGGTGGGACAGCCGTCTGACCTTCTTCTATCCGGATAAGGTGCTTGATTTCCCGCTGATGTTCGGCACGATGGACACGGTTCTGAAGTATGCAAACGTGGAAAAGTGCTACCATGCCATGAAGGAAGCCACCGAACAGTTTGAGGGTGTCCGCTTTATCGCGCATTTCTCCCATTGGTATGAGTGGGGCTGCATGATGTACGACCGTTTCATCATGGACAATCCGCCTGCGGATCCCGAGGAGGCATTCCGTCTGCACAATAAGATCTGGAATGCAGGCGTGCGCGCAGCGCTGGCCAGCGGCGGCGTTGTGAATGACCACCACGGCGTCGGCATGAAGCTCGGCCGCCTGATGAAAGAGCAGTATGGCGACAGCATGATCGTCTTTGAGGGACTCAAGAAGGCGCTCGATCCCAACGGCATTATGAACCCCTATAAGATGGGAATTTAACCAAGGAGGAAAGACAGATGTTAAGTGAAAAAAGCAAAAAAAATGTAGATGCCTGCCGGTTTTGCTGCATGTGCAGACACCTTTGCCCCCTCGGTATTGCGCTGGGCAAGGAACTCAACAACCCGCGCGCCAAGGCGCTGCTACTTTCCCTTGTAGAAAAAAATGCACTGGAGCTCTCCGAGATTTCCAAGGATATTTATGAGTGCTGCCTGTGCAATGCCTGTTCCTCCAACTGCGAAACCGGCTATGAGCCTGCGGTGTTCATCCGTGAGGTGCGTTCGGAGCTGATGGCTCAGGGGCTTGCGCCGCAGGGTGTGCAGGACGCCGCGGAGCGTCTGCTGAAGGACGGAACACTATATCATGTTTCCGGCGAGAAGGCACTGGAGCCCTATGGCTTCCGGAAGAATACAGAGGCGGAAACGCTGGTTTATGTCGGCGCGATCGCTGCGGTGAAGGATCCGGCCATGGTCAAGGCATTTGTAAGCCTGCTGGATAAGGCCGGCGTGGACTATAGCGTGTTCACCGAAAATCTCAGCACCGGATCTGTGGAGTATGATCTGATGGGCGGCGTGCAGGAGGTCAAGGATGTTGCCTCTGCCTGTGCAAAGGCACTCAACTCCTATGGCGCAAAGCGGATCGTCGTCCTTAATCCCAGTGACGCAAGAATGCTGAAGCAGGAATATACCACCTGGGAACTGAAGCTCAATGCAGAGGTCTGCACGGCGACTTCCTACGTTGAAGAGCTGGTCGAGCAGGGCAAGCTGCACGTGCAGAAGAGCTCCGGAGCCGTTACCTATCACGATCCCGCCCGTCTGGCGAGAGATCTGCAGGAAACGGAACCCGCCCGCAAGCTGATCGAAGCACTCGGCTATACCGTCAAGGAGATGTGGCAGAGCAAGACGCTGACACGCTGCACCGGCGGAGAAGCGCTTTCCTCCTATGCGCCGGAGATCATTGAAAAAACCGCTGCATGGAGAATGTATGACGCAGTCGGTACCGGTGCGGAGATGCTCATCTGCGCCTGCCCGGCCTGTGAAGAGGATCTGACGCACGCTTCCGGACTCCCGGTTGCCGATCTGTTCGTGCTGTTGGATCAGCATATCGCCTGAATACCGTCGCTGCCATGCTGCGGATCGCCGTGTGCATCAAGTCTGTCCTGACCGGTGCGCAGGAAGGCGCGGAGCGAAATGAAAAGAGCACCGGGATGAATCCTGCGGATCTCTACGCGCTGGAAACGGCTCTGACAGCGGATCTGGGGAAGCGGGAAGTCAGTGTATTTTCCATGGGCCCTCAGGCAACGGCCGGGACGCTCCTCATGGATGCGGCACGTCTGGGTGCAGATCGCCTGTTCCTTCTGGCCGACCGTGCGTTTGCCGGTTCGGACACCTTTGCTACGGCGAAAATCCTCCGCCGCGCGCTGGAGGTCACCGGCCCCTATGACCTGATTCTCTGCGGCGAACGTGCAATTGACGGCGAAACGGGGCAGGTTCCCGGAGAATTGTCTGCCATGCTGGGTCTGCCGTTTCTCCCGTGTGGGATTCGGTTGGAGCTGAAGGACGATGTGCTGCGCTGCCGGAGCCTACAGGAGGACGGAACGCAGACGCTGGAAGCCGGCCTGCCGGCGGTGGTAAGCATTTCCTGCGGCATGACGGGAATTACGCATCCGCTGATGCCCAGCCTGCGTTCTCTGCGGAAGGCACGGGAAATCGGCCTGACGGTGCTTGACAGCAGAGCACTGGGCTTCCGGCCGGAGGAGGTTGGACAGGGCGGCTCTCTGACCCGTGTCCAGAAGACCTTTTCGCCGACACTGACACGCACCTGCAGATTCGTACACGACGCTGTAGAGGGCGCGGCCTTGACGGCTGCGTGCTGCCACGGAATAAAGAAAACGCCATGAAAAAGAGAATTTGGATCGTTGCGCAGGCGGAGGACAAACGGATGGATGCCGCCTCCTTGGATGTGTTTCATTCTGCCCGTTCGCTTGCCGCTGCGGGTGCGCACATGGAGGCCGCAGTGTTTTCCGCGCGGTCGGTTGCCGTGCCGGAGCAGTGCGAAAGGCTGCTGCTTCTGCCGGTGCAGCCGTGCCGGAGCGCGGACACCGAAGGAAGGATTCTGGCAGAAGCCATCCGAACGGAGCAGCCGGATATTGTGCTTGCTCCGGCGACCGTCTGGGGCAGAACGGTCATGTCCGTTGCGGCCGCGTTGGTACAAACGGGCTTGACGGCGGACTGCACCTCGCTGGAGATTGCGGAGGATGGAAAGCTCCTTCAGACGCGGCCTGCTTATGGCGGAAAACTGCTTGCCCGGATTATTACGCCGCATTCCAAACCGGAAATGGCGACCCTGCGGGTTCAGAATGCCGATCTTGGCGCGATGACCCTGGGTAGTGCGCGGCAGTGTGTACGGCTGGAATACAAAAAGGAATATGTCGGAGCAAAGCTCTGCACGTCTGTATCGGAACAGGATGCCGCCCTGCGCGGACTGCTCACGAGCAAGATCGTCGTTGCGGGTGGCCTTGGCTTGGAAAACAGAGAGAATTTTCAGGTGATTTATCAGATTGCCGAAAAGCTGGGCGGTGCCGTCGGCGCGTCCAGAGCGGCGGTAAATGCCGGCTTTGCTCCATACGCCTGTCAGATCGGTCAGTCCGGCCACACGGTCAGCCCGGAGGTCTATCTGGCGATCGGCATCTCCGGTGCGGTTCAGCATCTTGCGGGAATGCACGGCGCAAAAAAAGTTATTGCGGTCAACCCGGATTCCAAGGCGCCCATCTTTGACCATGCGGACATCGGAATTTTGCAGGACTGGAAAACATTTACAGAAAAATTGCTGTCGATGCTTTGAATTCTAAAGGAAAAAATGAAATTCATCTGCTATAATAAGAGATAACATCAGAAAGGACGCGAAATACCATGAAACGAACAGAACCGCTGCGCTATGAAGATCTGACATTGGATAAGGCAAAAGAAATTGCCGATACCAGAGGCATTATTCTGGTTCCGGCTGCGACGACGGAAGGACATGGCAACCATCTTCCTCTGAGCACCGATTCTCTGATCGCAGAGTATCTGTGCGCCGAGCTGTCCAAGCGGACGGGTCTGCCGGCAATGATTCCTTCTCCCATCCGCTGCGGCTGCTCCCCCTCTTTCCATTGGGACACCAAGGGCAATCCGATGTTCGGCACGCTGGCGATCCGTCATTCCACCATGCACGCGCTGGTCAGCGACCTGTGCCGCGGCCTCTGGGCAAGTGGCTTCCGCAAGATTATCTTCGTACAGTCCCATGGTCAGGAGTGGAACTTCCAGACCATCGTCCATGAGGTTGCGACCGAGCTGCGCCGTGAAGGCATCAACCTGTTCATCGTCGGCGCAACTTATTGGGAACTGTGCCGCAAGGAAATTGAGCAGTATATTTCTGCACCCTTCTGGCATGCTGACGAATGGGAAACCAGCGCGGCGAAGTTTATTCGTCCCGATCTGGTTGTTCCGGAAGCGGCCGAGGGCATGAACCGTACCGTTCATTTTGATAAGAGCATCATGAAGCGTTCCGTCTGCATGGATGAAAGCGATGCATTTGCGGTGCAGGACGTTGCTTCCTGGTGCAATATTCCGGTTCCCGGCGAGCTGCACAGCGGCGGTGTCGGCACGAAGGAGTCCATTGACTCTGCAACTGCTGAAAAGGGTGAGCGCGTCCTGTCGGCTGCAATCGAGCGCTATTTGGTGCTCCTGCGCGATCTGGAACGTTACTATGCGCCGAATGAGGTTCCGGGCATCGACGTCACGGAGCGTTCGGCGGAGCCGCGTTTTACCGTTGATTATTGATTCTTCCTTCTAACGGGAAGGCTGCCGCGGCTTCTGCACGGCAGCCTTCCTCATAAATCATCAAAAAAACAGACAGGAGGCCCGCTGTGGAATATACATTGGGCATTGATCTCGGCTCAAGCGGGATCAAACTTACTTTTTTGGACCGCACCGGGCGGTGTACCGGCCCCTTCAGCGCAGAAATCTGTTCCGTATTTCCGAAACCGGGGTGGATAGAGCAGGATCCGCGGGCATGGTATGAGGTTTTCTGCGCATTGTTTGCACAGGCATGTCAATCCAGCGGGATCCGTCCGGAAGAAGTATGTGCCGTTGCGGTAGATGCGGCGACACACACCACGGTGCTGCTGGACGAGAATCTCGATCCGGTACGCAACGCAATCCTGTGGAATGATCAGCGTAGTGCCTCTGTCGCGGCGGAATGCCAAAGGCAGGCAGGAGAATATATTCTGGAAAAAACCTATAATGCGCCGAGCGCCATGTGGAGCCTGTGTCAGATGCTCTGGGTACGCAGACATGAGCCGGAATGCTGGCAGCGTGTCCGGCGCATCTTATTTGCCAAGGATTACCTGCGCCTTTGCCTCGGCGGAGATTATGTAACGGATTATATCGATGCAGAAGGCAGCCTGCTTCTGGATATGCAGACGCACCGGTGGGATGCCCGCCTGTGCGGAATGCTGGGGAAAGACGATCTTGTACTGCCGGAGATTCTGGAGCCGACGGATCGCGCCGGCGCGATTAGCCGTAGCTGCGCAGAAAAAACGGGGATGCGGGAGGGTGTGCCGATCTATGCCGGCGCATCCGATACGGTTATGGAGCTTTTGGCGGCGGGCGTTGTTCGGGAAGGAGATGCCAGTATCAAGCTCGCGACCTCCGGCCGCATCTGCGCTGTGACGCCGCGCCCCTATCCCCATGCCCTACTGGTCAACTACAGTCATGTTGTACCGGGCTTCTGGTACCCCGGCACGGGAACGCGAAGCTGCGCTACATCCCTGCGTTGGTTCAAGGACGAGTTCTGCCGTTACGAAAGTGCGGAGGCCAAAGGATGCGGACGTTCTGTTTATGCGCTGCTGGATGAGACGGCAGCATCCGTCCCGGCTGGTGCGGAAGGACTGTTCTACCATCCCTATCTGCTGGGAGAGTTCACGCCTTATCAGGATCCGGATTTGCGCGCGGACTTTGTTGGCGCAAGCATGAAGCATACGCATGCGCATTTCGTCCGTGCTGTAATGGAGGGCTGCGCCTATTCGCTCCTTGACGGTTATCATGCGCTGCTTGAAATCGGAATTCCGGCACCGAGAGAGTTCCGGCTGATCGGCGGCGGAGCCTCTGGGACAATATGGTCGCAAATTGTCAGCGATGTGTTTCAGCAGCCCCTGTGCAAGCCGGTGACCAGCGATTCTTCTTTTGGCAGCGCGATGCTTGCGGCGGTGGCGCATGGATTCTTCGGCAGCTTTTTACAGGCTGCTCAGGCCTGCGGCAGCGGCTCTGTGTGGATTACGCCGAACCAAAGGAACGGAGCGCTGTATCAGGATGGGTTTGGCTTTTATAAGGAAATTCAGCAGGCGCTTGCACCGATTTATCGACGCCTTGCGCGGCATGAAACGAATACGTAGCGCAAGCGTCCAGGAGAAGCGCAGGTGCTTGCCCAGACTGTCAAATAAGCCCCAAAGGACTTTTTTGACAAGCGAACTAAGCGCCCGGAGATGCCCCCGGGCGCTGCGCTTTTATGCTGCGTTTTTCCTTTAGGATTCCAGCGAAAGCTCGCCGTTTTCCACCTTGACGGTGATGGTCGAGTTCGGGGAGATGTTGCCCTGTACGATGCGCTTTGCCAGCAGGGTTTCGACCGTGTGCTGCAAGTACCGCTTGAGCGGCCGTGCGCCGTACTGCGGATCGTAGGCGGCGTCGATGATATACTGCTTGGCCTCCGGCGTCAGCTCGCAGCGAAGCTGCTGCTGCTCCAGACGACGGTTGAGCAGATTCATCTGCAGGTCGATGATGCGGACAATGTTGTCCTTCGTCAGCGGTTTGTAGAATACGATCTCATCCAGCCGGTTCAGGAATTCGGGGCGGAAGCTCTTCTTGAGCAGCTGCTCGACCTGAAGCCGTGCCTCCGGGCGGATGCTGCCGTCGGCGGCAATACCTTCCAGCAGATATTCCGAGCCGAGGTTGCTCGTCAGGATCAGAATGGTGTTTTTGAAGTCCACCGTGCGGCCCTGAGAGTCCGTAATACGGCCGTCGTCGAGCACCTGCAGAAGGACGTTGAACACATCCGGATGCGCCTTTTCTACCTCGTCGAACAGAACGACGCAATAGGGATTCCGGCGGACGGCCTCCGTGAGCTGGCCGCCCTCGTCATAGCCGACGTATCCGGGAGGCGCTCCGATCAGACGCGACACGGAGAATTTCTCCATGTATTCGGACATATCAATTCGAACGAGGTTCTTCTCGTCATCAAACAGTGCTTCGGCCAGCGCCTTGGCAAGCTCCGTCTTGCCGACGCCCGTCGGGCCAAGGAAGAGGAAGGAACCGAGCGGACGGTTCGGGTCCTGAATTCCCGCGCGGCTGCGGAGGATGGCATCCGCCACGGACTGCACGGCCTCATCCTGTCCAACGACACGCTGATGCAGCACGTCCGACAGATGCAGGAGCTTTTCGCGCTCGCCCTCGACCAGCTTTGCCACGGGAATGCCGGTCCAGCGCTCGACGATCTTTGCGATCTCTTCCTCCGTGACCTTGTCACGCAGGAGGTTACTCTGCTTGGCGTGGCTTGCCAGCTCCTCCTCGTGCGCCAGCTGCTTTTTGAGTTCCGGCAGCTCGCCGTATTTCAGACGCGCGGCCGTTTCCAGATCATATTCCTGCTCGGCGCGCTCGATCTTGGCACCCAGTTCCTCGATGCGTTCGCGGAGCTGCTGCACCTTACCGATGGCATTCTTTTCGTTTTCCCACTGGGCTTTCATGCTGTTGAATTTCTCGCGCTGCTCGGCCAGCTCCTTGCGCAGCTCAGTGAGTCTGCCTTGCGAGAGCTCGTCGGTTTCGTTTTTCAGCGCGGCCTCTTCGATCTCCATCTGGATGATCTTGCGGCGGATGACGTCCAGCTCGGTCGGCATGGAGTCCATCTCCGTGCGGATCATGGCGCAGGCCTCGTCGATCAGGTCGATAGCCTTGTCCGGCAGGAAACGGTCTGTGATATAACGGTCGGAGAGGGTCGCGGCGGCGATGATCGCGGGATCCGTGATCTTTACGCCGTGGAAGACCTCATAACGCTCCTCCAGACCACGCAGGATGGCGATCGTGTCCTCAACGGACGGCTCTTTGACCATGACCGGCTGGAAGCGGCGCTCCAGCGCGGGGTCTTTTTCGATATATTTGCGGTATTCGTCCAGCGTTGTTGCACCGATGCAGTGCAGCTCGCCTCTGGCCAGCATCGGCTTGAGCAGATTGCCCGCGTCCATGCTGCCCTCGGTCTTGCCCGCGCCGACGATGGTGTGCAGCTCATCAATAAACAGCACGATGCGGCCCTCGGAGTTCTTGACCTCCTCCAGCACGGCCTTCAGACGCTCCTCAAACTCGCCGCGGTACTTTGCGCCGGCGATCAGTGCGCCCATGTCCAGAGAGAAGATGGTCTTGTCCTGCAGGCTCTTGGGAACGTCGCCGCGGACGATCCGCTGCGCCAGTCCTTCGGCGATGGCCGTCTTGCCGACGCCCGGTTCACCGATCAGAACGGGGTTGTTCTTCGTCTTTCGGGACAGGATCCGGATGACGTTTCGAATTTCGTCGTCACGGCCGATGACGGGGTCAGTTTTCTTTTCGCGCGCCTTTTTCACAAGGTCGGTGCCGTATTTTTCCAGCGCTTCGTAGGTGTCCTCCGGGTTATCGGTCGTGACCCGGCTGCTGCCGCGGATGCTCTGCAAAACCTTCAGGCAGTCCTCCTTCGTGATGCGGTAGTCGCGGAAAAGCGGCGCAACGGTGCTGTCGGCCTTATCGAGCATCGCAAGGAAGAGATGCTCCACGGAAACGTAGTCGTCCCGCATGGACTTTGCGATTTCCTCCGCGTCGGCAAGGAGCTGCTGCATCCCGCCGGAGATGTAAAGCTGATCGGCCGACCGGCCGGAGCCGGTCACGGCAGGGAGCTTTTCCACCGCGTCGTTTGCGGCGGCATCAAGGCTTTCTACCATCACGCCAAGACGCTTGAGAAGCTGCGGCACAAGGCCGCCGTCCTGCCGCAGCAGGGCCAGCAGCAGGTGCGCCTGCTCCAACTGCTGATTTTGATGGGTCACTGCAAGCTGCTGCGCGCTGCGCAGGGCTTCCAGACTTTTCTGCGTATATTGATTCAGATCCATAACGAATCCTCCTTCCATTTCCAAGGCTCCGGCTGTGCCGGAGCTCCGGAATTAGCACTCTTACCATGAGAGTGCTAACCTCTTTTTCCACATAATAAACCCATGCTGCGGAATTGTCAATAGGGCAAATGTGAATTTTTTGAAAACACTTCCGGGAAAAATTTTCCCCGGCAGCAGGCTGCCGGGGCTGCGTGTTACAGTCAATTTCCTTTCAGCTTCTGCGCTGCGTCCGCGACGGTCTGTTCCAGAGAATCCACCGCCTTCTGCGCCTCCTGACGGACCGGCGACTGCTGCGGCAGCATCAGTGCGACGGCACCGCCGGCCAGCATCCCGGCGCCCAGCGTCAGCAAAAACGATCGTACCTGCATTGTAAACTCCTCCTTCCCGTCCTTAGTCTGTGCGTCCGGCGGGAAAGTATTGCAGGGGATTTTTGCAGAAAAACGTCTTTGCAGCGCAAAAAAACTGTGGTATACTACTTATATAAAAAAATAGGGAGGCTGCTGTCATGTCGATTGATTTTTTGCAGGAGAGAATCCGGAAGCTGAAGAACCCGACCATGGTCGGGCTGGATCCCTATCTGCCCATTTTGCCGAAGCACATCGTGCAGGAGGCTTTTGACCGCGACGGGCAGACGCTTGCGGGCGCGGCTGCAGCGTATTACCGCTTCTGTACGGAGCTGCTTGACGCATTGAAGGACATCGTCCCTGCGGTTAAGATCCAGAGCGCCTGCTTTGAGGCGCTGGGCGCGGACGGCATCGCGCAGATGCAGCGCATCTCCGCCTACGCCAAGGACCTCGGTTATTATGTGCTGATCGACTCCATGCGCGGCGATGTGGGAAATATTGCCGAAATTCATGCGCAGGCGATGTTCGGCACGGTGCCGGTGGGCGAAACGGCGCATCAGATCTACCGCTGTGACGCGCTCACGGTCAACGGCTACCTCGGCAGCGACGGCGTGAAGCCCTATCTGCCGTATTGCAAAAATGACGGAAAGAACATCTTCCTGCTGCTCAAGACCTCCAACAAATCCTCCCGTGAGGTGCAGGATCTGCTCTCCGGCGACCGCGTGATCTACACCGCCATGGCCGATCTTGCCATGCGCTGGAGCACGAATCTGTTCGGCAAAAACGGCTATTCGGAGATCGGCGCGGTGGTCGGCGCGACCTATCCGCAGACCATGCAGCTCCTGCGCGAAAAGTATGACCGCCTGTTCTTTCTCGTGCCGGGCTACGGCGCGCAGGGCGGCACGGCGAAAAACGTGCAGTTTGCCTTCGACCGCTTCGGTCACGGTGCGATCGTTGCGGCCTCGCGGAGCATCATCTGCGCGTGGCAGAAGACCGGCAGGGACGGCAGCGACTATACCGCCTGCGCGGTCGAGGCGGCGCATAAAATGAAAAATGACATCGGAAAATATGTGGTGATTCTATGACAACGCTTTACCTCATCCGCCACGCGGAGGCGGAGGGCAATATCTTCCGGCGCGTGCATGGCTGGTACGATTCCTCCGTCACGCCCAACGGCCTGCGCCAAATCGCGGCGCTGCAAAAACGCTTTGAAACGGTGCAGGTCGACGCGGTCTATGCCAGCGACCTCATCCGTACCTGCACCACCGCGGGCGCGGTCTGGAAGCCGAAGGGGCTGACACTGCACACAGAGCCGCGCTTTCGCGAGGTACATATGGGCGTCTGGGAGGACGCGCCCTTCGGGCAGGTCATGCGCGAGCAGCCGGAGGTCTACCGGAAATTTGCCAAGGCGCCGCAGGAGTGGGCAGTCGAGGGTTCCGAGCGCTACGAGGAATTCACGGGGCGCTTTTTGCAGGCGCTGGATGAGATCGCCCGGCAGTACGACGGGCAGAGCGTCGCAATCTTTTCGCATGGCATGGTTTTACAGAACGCGCTGGGACGTCTGTTTTTTGGAGGCGATACGAATAAACTCGGACACAGCGAAAATACTGCCGTTTCTACCCTGCATTATGAAAACGGCGCTTACCGGCTGGAATCGCTCTTTGATGCGTCCCATCTGCCCAAGGAGATCTCGACCGTCGGCCGCCAGAGCTGGTGGCGGCGGGAGGATCACCGCGATATGAATTTCTGGTATCGCCCGGCGCAGGCGGAGGATGCCGCGCTTTTGGACGCACTTGGCATTGCGCCGGGGGCGCGAACGGTCGTCGCCTGCCTGGAGGACGAGGCGGCCGGTGCAGTCTCCCTGCGGCGGCTGGACGAAAAAACGGGTGCGATCGCGGACCTTGCCCTGCTGCCGGCCTACCGCGGACAGGGCCTTGCGGCGCAGCTTCTGGGCTATGCAGTCAGCGCCTTCCGCAAAGACGGCCTGAGCAAGCTGACGCTCCTTCGGGAGCCTCAGGGGGATGCGGAACACTTTTTTGACCGCTTTTCTCTGCAAACGAACGAAGGCGTGTCGCTGATCCCGAGAATCCGATAAGGATATTAACAGACACACCAAGCGAAAGTCCAAAAGGACTTTTGCATAGAAATGCAGATTGCCAAAAAACGAGCAGCCATAGCTTCCGGAGGGAAGAAAAGAGTGAAAGGAAACCGACAGGGTTTCCTTTCGCGTTCAATCACCCGCCGCTGCGGCCAAAATTGCAAAATAGAACTACAAATCGATATTTTGCAATTTTGCAGACACACCAAGCGAAAGTCCAAAAGGACTTTTGCTTGGTGTGTCATAGCTTTTTCCCCTCGTGCATACCATGTATCACGAGAATGTGGGGGAGGCTATTGTATGAGTAATATCTATGCCGACATTGCCAGACGGACGGGCGGCGACATTTATATCGGCGTGGTCGGCCCGGTGCGCACGGGAAAATCAACACTGATCAAGCGCGTGATGGAGGAACTGGTCATTCCGAACATCGACGACCTTTACCAGCGTGAGCGCGCGAAGGATGAGCTGCCGCAGAGCGGCTCTGGCAGGACGATCATGACGGCGGAACCGAAGTTCGTTCCGGAGGACGCGGTGGAGATCAGCCCGGACGGGACGGCAAAGCTGTCCGTGCGCCTGATCGACTCCGTCGGGTACATGGTGCGCGGCGCCATCGGTGCGACCGAGGACGGCCAGCCGCGCATGGTCACGACGCCATGGTACGACCACGAGATTCCCATGACCGAGGCGGCCGAACTGGGCACGAAGAAGGTTATGGAGGATCACAGCACGATCGGCATCGTCGTCACCACGGACGGCAGCATCACGGACATCCCGCGCGCGGACTATATCGAGGCCGAGGAACGCGCCATCCGCGATATGCAGGCGACGGGGAAGCCCTTTGTGGTCGTTGTCAACTCCGCCGCACCGAAGGGGGCCGAGGCGCAGGCGCTGCGCGATTATATTGAAGAGACCTACGGCGTGAGCGCCATGGCCGCCGACTGCCAGTCCATGCACGAGGCGGAGGTGAAGGAACTCCTGACCGGGCTTCTGTATGCCTTCCCAATGCGCGAAATGCGTGTGTTCCTGCCCGCATGGGTGCAGGCGCTGGAATGTGACAATCCGCTGAAAACCGCGCTGTACGAGGCAATGCGCACGAATGCGGCGCAGATCTCCCGCCTGGCGGAAACAGAGGCGGCGATCCGGCGCATCTGCGAGCTGGAGCAGGTCTGCGGCTACCGTATCGACTCCATTGATCTGGGACGGGGCATCGTCAACTGCGAGTTGGAATTCAGCGAGGGCCTGTTCTACCAGATTCTGGGCGAGCGTACCGGTTTTGAAATTGAAAACGACGGCCAGCTTCTCAGCCTCCTGACCGCGCTGGCGGAGATGAAGAAGCAGTATGACAAAATTTCCGCCGCGCTGGAGGAGGTCCGCGCCACGGGCTATGGCATCGTCATGCCGACAGCAGAGGAAATGCACATGGAGGTGCCGGAGATCGTCCGCAAGGGCAGCGCCTACGGCGTCAAGCTGCGCGCGAGTGCGCCCTCCATCCACATGATGCGCGCCGACATCAAGACGGAGATCAGTCCCATGGTGGGAGACGAGCAGCAGTCCGAGGAGCTGGTCAAGTATCTGCTGGGCGAATATGAGGGCAACACGGAGAAGCTCTGGGAGAGCAACATTTTCGGGAAATCCGTGTTCGAGCTGGTCAATGAAGGACTGAGCTCGAAGCTCAAACGGATGCCGGAGGATGCACGTTACAAGCTCAAGGATGCGCTGACGAAGATCATCAACGAGGGTGCAAACGGTCTGATCTGCCTCCTTTTGTAAAAAAAACCAGCCTCGCGCCGCAGGCAGACCTGCCCGGCGCGGGGCGCCGCTTTTGCCTGCAAAGCCTTGTGCCGCAAGGACTCTACTGCCAGTAGAATCGGATTCCCGCAGTCGTAGAGAGGGAACTCCGGGAAGTGGCGTGACTTTTTGCGGGAAACTGCATATGATATGCACGCTGGCTCTGCTGCAGGCAGAGCGGCTTCCTTTTATACCGTACCATCGGTTGACAAGGGCAAACAGAGAAAATGGAGAATGTCCTATGAGCTTCAAAATACTTACCGATACTTCCAGCAACCTTCCCTTGCGCATCCTCAAAGAGGCGGATGTGCTGCAGGTACCTTTTTCCTATTATCCGAAGAATGATCCCAGCCGTCTGATGCAATGCATGGACATTGAGAATTTTGACGGAAAAGCGTATTACAGCGAAATCCGCGAGGGAACGCTCTACAACACCTCGCAGATTGCTCCCCAGACCTATTATGATGCGATCGCGCCCTATGCCGAGCAGGGAATAGACGTGCTTTATATCGGGATGTCCTCCGGTATCAGCGGCTCCTATCATTCCTCCGAGATCGCAAAGGGAATGCTGGAGGAAGCCTATCCCGACCGGAAATTCTATATGATCGACACGAAGGCCGCCTCGCTGGGCGAGGGAATTCCCGTTCTGCGCGCGATCGAGCTGCGCCGGCAGGGCAAGACCATCGACGAGTGCTACAAAGCGATCACGGAGCTGTGCAAGCATATTTATCAGGTGTTCACAGTGGATGATCTCAGACATTTGCAGCGCACCGGCCGCCTCTCCAACGCGGCGCGGATCCTCGGAACGCTCCTGAACATCAAGCCCATTCTCAAGGGAAACGAGCAGGGGCAGATCGTGAGCATCGAGAAGGTGCGCGGCAGCGCGCGCGCACTCAAGGCGCTGGCGGAGAAATACAACACGCTGGTCCGCAACCCGGAGGCGCAAATCGTCGGCATTGCGCACGCGGATAATCCGGAGGGCGCGGCGCAGCTGGCCGATATGCTGCGGGAGAATAACCCGCCGAAGGAGATCCTGACCGTGTGCTATGAGCCGGTGACCGGCGCACACGTTGGCCCCGGCACCGTGGCGCTGTTCTTCCTCGGTGACAGCGACGTGCGCTCGCATTGATCCATTCACAAAGCAGCGCGCCGGCCTGAAGCCGACGCGCTGCTTTTACCATTCCGCGGAGAGAAATGCACGATCAAAACCACCGGCTGCGTGAAGGCGAAAGGCAGACACATGGGAAATTACCATGATGTCTGCCTTTTCTTTATACCAAAATACGGGGAAAGGTGGTTATGACCGCGCAACCAGAAAATAGGCCAGCACAAGGAAGCCGAGGATGATGCGGTAGTAGCCGAACGCGGCGAAGCTGTGCTTTTTGATGTAATTCATCAGGAACTTGATGGCAAAGAGGGAAACGACGAACGCCACCAGCATTCCAAGCAGGAGCACGACGCCCTGCACCCCGGTAAATGCGCCGAATTTGACGATCTTCAGCAGCGATGCGCCGAACATGACCGGGACGGCGAGGAAGAAGGTGTACTCCGCCGCAAGACCGCGTGATGCGCCGATCAGGATGCCGCCGAGGATGGTCGCACCGGAGCGGGATGTGCCGGGCACGAGAGAAAGCACCTGAAACAGGCCGATCAGCAGCGCGTCCGACCAGCGGAACTCGCTCATTTTCTGGATGCGCGGCGTGCGGCCCTCGTTGCGCTTCTCCACGACGATGAAGCCGACGCCGTAGAGGATGAGCATGGCGGCCACGACATAGGGATTATAGAGGTGGGCGCTCATCCAGTCGTCCAGCAGAAAGCCTGCAATGGCGGCAGGAACACAGGAAACGGCGATCTTCAGCCACATGACGATCTTGTCCATGTAGCAGTAGTTATCGCAGAAGCGCTGCACACCGCAGACGAAGCGGTTGTCGCTGGCCTCGCGGAAGCAGGAGCGCTGCCTGCGCCGTGTCTTCGTGTGGAAGGGCCAGAGCTTGTGCCAGAACAGCACGAGCACAGCGATGATCGCACCGAGCTGGATCACGACGTCAAAGAGATTCGTCATGAACGCCTCGGTCAGCACGGGGTGATTCTCCGTTTTCCAGAGGGCAT
>UQWH01000016.1 GCA_900544705.1 uncultured Eubacteriales bacterium
GAAAAAGTAAACTAAAAATAAATATTTTTCGTGTCTACTTTTCTTGACTACTACAAGGGTAAAGGCTGATACTGCTTTTTCGTGCGAATCAGCATCTCATGAATTTGCTTTTTCGTGCAAATCCAGCTCCTGTGAACTTGCTTTTTCGTGTTTTCCATGTTATACTTAGCACATAAAAAGGGTAAGCTATCTGCATAAGGAGTGAGAAGATGCTGAAACGAAAAATATACGATGAACTCGTAGCGTGGAAAAGCAGCAGCAACGGAACAACCGCCATGATGATCGATGGCGCACGCCGTGTCGGCAAAAGTTATATTGCCGAAGCGTTTGCAAAGGCTGAATACAAAAGCTATATCCTGATCGATTTTGGACGAGCTCCCACAGACATACTGGATCTATTCACCAACGATAGCTCTGATCTTGATCTTTTCTTCGCAAAACTCGCAGCCTTCTATGCAACGCCTCTTCACAGAAGGGAATCTCTGATCATTTTTGATGAAGTTCAACAATACCCGAGAGCCCGCCAGCTCATCAAATATCTTGTAGCGGATGGCCGGTTTGATTACCTTGAGACAGGATCGCTGATTCGGCTGAAAAAGAATGTCCAAGATATCATTATTCCTTCGGAAGAGGATCACATTGAGATGTTTCCGCTGGATTTTGAGGAATTTCTCTGGGCAATGGGAGACGAGGCCACATATCCACTGATTCGGCATTGTTTTGAAGCAAAGCAACCCCTTGGCGCAGCACTTCACCGGAAGATCATGAATGACTTTCGTCAATACATTCTGGTTGGGGGGATGCCTCAGTCCGTTCTTGCTTACATGAATGGCAAGGACTTCGAGGCATCCGATGTTGCCAAACGCAGGATTCTGAAGCTGTATCATGAGGATGTGGCAAAATTTGCAGAGGGATATGAAGATAAAGTGTTTGCCGTATTCGATGGCATTCCGGGTCAGCTTTCAAAAAAAGAAAAGAAATACAAGCTTTCGTCTCTCGGAAAGCAGGCTCGTTTTCGCACTTATGAGGAATCATTTGTGTGGCTGAATGAAGCCATGATAGTAAATACCTGCTTCAATGCAACGGATCCTCATGTTGGGCTTGCGCTGAGTGCTGATAACGCCACGCAGAAGTGTTATATGGCAGATACCGGATTGCTTGTAACGCACACTTTCCAGGATAAAAAATACACAGACAATGAACTTTATCGTGCGATTCTCTTCGATAAACTTAATATCAACGAAGGAATGCTGATGGAAAACATTGTTGCACAGATGCTTCGCCATAGCCGTTCGCGCCTGTACTTTTATTCCCGTTCCGACAGCCAAAACCGGGAAAACCACATGGAAATCGATTTTCTAATTACCGAAGGGAAAAAGATTGCTCCGGTAGAAGTTAAATCCGGCAATTATCGCTCCCATTCCTCTTTAGATAAATTTCGGAAACACTTCTCATCTGTAATTGGCAATTCCTATATTCTCTACACCAAAGATGTTATGATCAAAGACGGCATCATTCATCTGCCCCTGTACATGGCAGAATTGTTATGATATGAGGGAGCCTTGTAAATTTTTACAAGGCTCCTTCTGCGTATAACGAGGTGCTTTTGCACCTTCTGAATTACCTTGCCAGCCTCAGAATCAGTTTCTCTACATCCTCCGTAGGTTTTCCGGCATTCAGCAGCTTATTGCGCCAGCGAAGAAGGATGCTGCGGGCATAGCGGGCTTCCTGCGGCGTCAGGGTCAGGACGACTTTGTCACGCTTGCGAAAGAACATAGCGGGCACCTCCGTTTTTTCTCCAGTGTAGCCGGAGGGGACGGCGGCGTCAACTCTGCGAATCAGCGCTCCCGGCCCCGTTCCTTTTGCTTCACCTCCAGCACGGACCTGCAGGCCCTTTCATACTCCATGTCGGTGATGAGCCCGGCCTTGTAGTCCATATAAGTGGCTGCCGCCTGTGCGTCCTTGATGGCACGGATCAGGGTTTCAGGCTTGTCCCGGATGGACTGGATCCAGGCCTGAACGTAGGCCTTGTGATTGTCGAGGTGCTGGGGCGTGGCCGTTACGTCCAGATCCACGCCCATAAAACAGGAGCACATTTCCGCAACCAGCTCCTCATAGGCATACTGTGGCGTGCCGAACAGGGCACCCTGCGGCCGGTTCAGGCGGTTCGGGTGGCCGGTGGAATGGGACAGCTCATGGAGCGCCGTGGCGTTGAAGGCATACTCGCTCTGGAAAGAGCCGGGCGTGGGCAGATGGATCTTATCCTGCATGGGCGAGTAGTAGGCCTGATCGCCGCCGTCGGTCAGAATCTCCACGCCCATACCGGCGCTGAGCTTTCCGATCAGCTCATCGGGGGTGATGTCGCTTTCCTGCACCGCAGGCAGCTCCGGCATTCCCTCAATGTCGCAGGCGTTGAACACCGCCGTATAGCGGGTGGACAGCTTGAACTCCGTCTCACTGCGCCCGTCCCGGAGCTGCTGTTTGTACTGCTCCCAGGTCAGGGCCTTTTTGTCCTAGAGGTCGTAGGGATACCAGTATTCCACATAGGTGGCCTTGGAGCCTTTCTTCAGGTGCCAGTTTTGCTTGGGGTGGTATTTGCCGTCCTGATCCATGATCTGCACCATGGTCACCCAGCGGGGATCGTCATAGCCCTTCATCACGGAAATGAGGCTCAGCCAGAAGGCGTTGCAGCCCCGGTAACAGGCCTTGGTGATGCCGTTCTGGGGCGCACTGCCGCCGCTGCCGCGCCACTCCTTCTGCCATTCCAGCCCCTTTTCCTCCAGCACATGGGCAAAGGTATCGGCCAGCTCAGCACGGTATTCGTCCTTATTCTTCGGTCTGCTCATCGGTTATTACCTCCCATTCCTCCGGGGTGAGGGTGTCCTCATCCACAAAAACGATTTCTTTCTTCATCGGGCATCATTCCTTTCTCTCGGTTTTTTGCTGGGCACATCCTCAATGGAAAATCCGTTCGGAGGCGGATCCATTTCTTGCAAAAAATCCTTAGAAATCGTCTTGCCGTCCCGGTCTCTATACAAAACCACGCACAGCGGAGGCAAACAACAGCCCCGTCCGGGCATTGGAGACCTGCGTCACCATTCCGTTGAGGCGGTACACGGTGTTGTTGATCTCTTTCTGATTGTCAGCAAAGTAATAGCCGCTTTCGTCGCTGCAGATGGGATAGCCCGCCTGCCGCAGGGCGCTGATCTTGCGGCGGATGTTCCGCCCGTCCAGACAAAAGAGCCGCTGCAGATCCTCACTGTGGATCGCGCGGCTCTTTCCCGTGTGGTGTTCTCTCAGATAGGCGCAGATCGCCGTTTTCTTATCTGCACCGCAGGGGCAGCAGCAGTTCATCGTGCATTCCTCCTTTTCCGGTACTCTTTTGCCGGACTCGGCAGTGAAAAGCCGTAGACCTTGGCAATGTCGTCGCCCAGCCGCTCGAAAAGAACAGCCCTTGACTTTCACAAGATAGTCAAGGGCATTGTAGCCGCCGATGCGTTGTGACCACCACATCCACTTGCCGTTAGAAATCTTCAAGCTGTCGTGGGTGCGGGTGGTATAATTGTTGCCGGAAATGCGGACAAGCTCCTGCGGCTCACAGCTTTGCAGATAGGTCAACAGGTCGATTTGCCGTGCCTGTTCCACCACCTCCGGTGGAATATATGGCATAAAATCACCTGCTTTCCCGTTGCTTTTTCTTCTCCTGCCGTTGCAGGCTCTTATCCGCTTCCGTTTCGATGGAGTCCCGGATGGTATCCATATGCTCGGTTTCTCTGTCCCGGAACTCCTTATACACATCACTCAGAGGACAAGGGGAACGAAGCAAAGCCCTTGCCTTTTCCGGCTCAAGCTCCAGCTCCTCCATACCCATTACGATGTCCTCCCGCATCGTGTATTCGTAGGTATGATTGAGGATTTCGGACGGCTCCTGATGCAGTAGCCAGTCCCGGTATTTGTCCTGCTCGGCTTTCATTTTCTCGTAAAGTCGAGCGTTGTAATCTGTTTCGCTTATAGCGAACACCTCCTTCAAAATAGAAATAGCCGCCTGATTTCTTTTGAAAACCAAGCAGCTATGTACGCTATATTCAGTTCGACAAACTGGAAGTTATTTTTTTCTTAATGGCAATGCTATTAAATTTCCCAATAATGCAATAACTGCATATCCAACTACATAAACCCATGCACTTGAGTTATAAAATATAAATATAGATGGCGCAAACATTATTGCTACAATCAAAATATACCAGAAGTTAAAACCATTCCTAATCCCATAAAAAACAGAGGTTATTAAACATATTAGAGGAATAATTACTAACATAACAATCATTGCACTTCCTGTGTTTTTTATAAACCAAGGAACGATATAAAAATCTATCAGCAACAGTAGGTAGAAAACCATGTTCTTTTTTAATTTATCCATCATATCATCATCCTTTCAAATTCCGATTTGTCACCCTCTCAGTCGATTCTCCTCACCCCAAACGCAGAGCTGATCCAGCACAGTCATCAGCGATTTTCCTCGTTCCGAAAGCGTATATTCCACCTTCGGCGGGATCTGCGGATACTCAGTGCGGACGATCAGTTTATCCGCTTCCAGCTCCTTGAGATTCGTGCTGAGAGTCTTGTCGGAAATAGTTTTCAGATACCGTTTCAGCTCATTGAATCGCACCGTCTCAAACTCCATCAGGCAGTAAAGAATGACCATTTTGTGCTTGCCGGAGATCAGCGACAGCGTGTAGGCAAAGCCGGTATCTTCAAAATTGGCGTTCTCAATATAGTTCTTTATCATTTGCTTTCTCCAAGGATAGTACCTGTCTTTTTAGCCAGTACTTGAATTTCTGATTTGCTTGAGTATAATTATAAGCAGGATGAACAGTCCTGTCAATACGGTCACAAGGAGAAGTTATCATGAGAACAAAATTGAAAATCACTGAGGGTATTTTCCCAATGCCGGTTCTGATGGTTGCAACTTACAACGAGGACGGCAGCGTCAATGTCATGAACTCCGCATGGGGCACCATGCAGGAGCGGGACACCGTTGCGCTGAACCTTACCGAGACTCATAAGACCGTACAGAACATCAAGGCACGGGGCGCATTTACCGTCAGCATTGCCGATGCCGCCCACATGGTCGAAGCGGATTATTTTGGTGTGGAGTCCGGCAATAAAGTTGCCGATAAATTTGCCCACAGCGGTCTGACTGCCAGCAAAGCCGAAAGCGTCGATGCGCCTGTCATCAATGAGTTCCCAATTTGCCTGGAGTGCAAGTTCATTGAGTATCAGAACAATGAATACGGATGCGGTGTCATCGGTAAGGTAGTCAATGTCACTGCCGATGAAAGCGTTATGGTGGACGGAAAAATTGATATGTCTAAGGTCAACGCCATCGCATTTGACCCCTACACCCACGGCTATTATAAAGTCACCGAGCGTGTGGGCGAGGCGTTCAGAGACGGTCTGAAATTGAAAAAGTAAGGTATGCAGAGAAGGAGCTTTCGCATAAGCGAAGGCTCCTTCTTAAAATATGTGGATTTCACAACTTCCGATTTGTCTTACTTCTTTTCCAGTTCATACCGTGTGGTACGGCTTCCGCCGAATTGTTTGATTTGACCGTTATCCACTCACCTCTCAGCTCTGTTCTACCCATTTTCTAACCATTCTAATCATCGCTGTCAGCCATTCTGATTAGAATAATGAGAAGCAAGGCATCATCAAGAATGCGAAGTGTCCCAAATTTTATATATTATTCGGAACACTTCGCGTAACTCAGGAAAACAACCTAAGACCGATGCCGCCCAGTTCGTTCACTTACCTCTGTTTCGCAGCTTCAAAAAAATCAGCCCTGCGATGATAAACACCACAAGGCCGATGCCGACGATGGTTTTAACGCTCATGCTTGCCCTCCTTCTTCTTTCGGAATGTGAAGAACGCCGCAGCCCCGGCACTCAGCAGCGAAGCGCCTGCCAGTGCTGCCCACAGCGTCAGATTGGTGCTGTCGCCGGTCTTGGGAATATCCGTAACCGGCTTCAGCTGGTTGTGAAATTGGGCCACCACGGTCTTGCCCTCATGGACGGTGACGGTCACATCCGGCGGCAGAACGTAGGCCTTGTTGGCCTCGTTGGAGACCTCCGAGACCACATAGTCGCCGACGCGCAGGCCGTCAATTTTGATCTGCCCGTTCTCATCGGTCACATAGTCCTTGGAGAAAGCGTTGCCGGTGACGTCAGTGCCGCTCACCCGGAAGGTAAAGCCCTGCAGTCTGCCGTCCTCAGAGGTCTTCTCAATGCGGAGGCTGCCGGTCTGCGCTGCGTTCACAAAGCCCTTTCCGGCCTCGTTTTCTACGATGACGGTTCCGCCGTTTTCTGTGATGGAGAAAGCATATGTTTGCTCATCCAAATAAAAGCCTGCGGGAGCTTTCGTCTCCTTCAGCGTGTAGTCGCCGTATGCCAGACCATCCAGTCGATAGACGCCGTCTGACAGCTCCTCCAGCGTGCCCACCAGCTCGCCGTCACGGTACACCTCAAATTCAGCGCCGGTCAGGTGGTGGTCGGGATAGTCCCTGTCCACCTTGGTCAACTGCACGCTGCCGCGGATGCGGGTGTTCACGGCCTCGATTCCCACCATGGCACCGTCTGCATCGATCTTCACGGCATAGGGTGTGTCGTCCGTCACATAGCCCTCCGGCGCAACAATCTCCCGCACCACATATTCGCCGTAGGGCACGCCGGTAAAGGGGAAGCTGCCGTCCGCTGCAGAAAAGGCAGTCAGGATGGGCTCCGTGCCGTCAGTAGTGAACAGGCCGAAGGTCGCTCCCGCAAGGGCGCTGCCGTCCTCATCCTTTTTCAGCCCATGAATTTCTCTGTAAATCAGCTCGTTGGAGATGCTCGTGCCGTCGTTGACCACCAGCTCCACCACGGGAATGTCCTGCCCAGCATAGACAAAGGCCACGGGATACTTCTCGTCGGAGAGAATGTAGTGGCTGTCGGTGCTGATCTCCCGGACATAGTAGCTGCCGAAGGGAACGTCGCTTCCCAGCGTGGCTTTCCCGTTTTCATCCGGCGTCAGAATTTCCAGCAGCCCATCGGCCGGGATGACGCTGCCGTCTGCTGCGGTCAGATCCTCAGCGGCATAGAAGCCAAAGGTGACGGCTGAAAGCTCGTCATTCATGCCGAGACCGAACGGCTTGTTCTGCTCCAGCACCTTGCATAGGGACAGCTGCGCCTTCTGGCGGTCGTTTTGGAAGCTGGCGGCGGTCTGGGTGATTTCAATTTCCTGCCCGGCGTAGACCAGCTCGGCGGTGTAGGGCTCGGTGTTCAGTACCATGCCGTCGGGAGCCTGGATTTCCGTGATCTCATACTTGCCCAGATACAGCGGCTGACTCTCGGCCGGGCCATCCTCGCCGATGGTCACGGTGTCTACCACTTCACCGGCGCGATAGCGCAGGGTGCCGTCCAGGGTGACGATGTCCTCTGCTGCCTTGATCTCATAGACGGCACCGGGCAGCCCCTGCACCGCATAGACCGGCTGATAGATTCCGTCGGACTCCGTCACGGAGGCAAACACCTCACCGGACTTGGAGATTTTGATGACGCCCTTCTGGGCGTAGTTGCCCAGCTTGACCTCCACGATCTTCACGGCGTTTCCCTCGGTGGAGTTGTCTTCGGTCACATCAAAGCTGACACCTTCCGCACGTAGCACATAGCCGTAGGGTGCAGAAACTTCCTTCAGGGTGTAACCCTTGCCGTATTCCAGCTTCTCCGGGGTAATGAGAAAGCCCTCCTCATTGGTGTAGAAGGTGTCTATGGTGGTGACCTCCGGATAGGTGAAGGTCATGGAGACCAGCGAGCCGTCCGGGCGGTAGATCTGGAAGCCCGCCCCGGCATAGGGAATGGCCTTTCCGGTCTCGGCATCCACCTTGACGACCTTAATAAAGGAACGGAAATTGGCGTTGTTGATGAGATAACGGTAGGTCTCGCCGTCAGCACGGACGAACACATCAAAGTCGCGCATCAGCTCACGGCCCTCCCAGCCGGAGACCTGATGGACGGTGTACACGCCGTAAGGCAGGTCTTTGGTCTGGGCAAAGCCGTTTTCATCGCAGACGAGATCGTCCCGTTCGGTGTCCTTCGCCGCCTCATAGCTGCCAGCAGACTTGAGATACACGGCAAACTCTGCGCCGCTTTCCGGGGTTTCGATTTGAGTTTCGCCGTTGTCGGTGTGCTTGAGGATGGCGATGCTGCCCTTGCTGACCTGCTCGGTCACATCCACGGCAGGAGCGCTGTTTCGCTCGATGGTGTAATGCTCTGCCTCTGCGCCAACGGAATAGACCGTGCCGTCCAGCAGGTAGCCTTCGGAAGGGCTCAGCTCCCGGATGGTCCAGTCGTCACCGCAGACGTAGTAGGAAGTGGTGAACTGGCCGTTCTCGTCGGTATAGTAGGTGTCCACCAGCTGCTGGCCCTTGAAAACACCGTAGGCCGCACCGGTCAGAGAGGCGTCGCCCTGCGCCGTGCCAGTCTCACGGTCAGATTTGGTCACGGTGACGTTCCACTTCTTCAGGATGTTGGAAAAGCTCTTGTTGGTGACCGTATTCCACTCCACGGCGGCGGTCTGGCTGTCCGGCACCACATAGCGCTCCGCCGTGTCGATCTCCTCCAACGTATAGCCGGTGCCGATGAGCACGTTTTCGAAGGTGGCCACGCCGCTTGCATCCGTCACGGCGTATTCGTCCACCGGCAGGCCGGAAAGCGAAGTGCCGGACAGGCGGAACTTGACACTCTCCGCAAGGCCGTCCTCCGCAGTCTTGGTGACGGTGAGGTTGCCGCGATTCAAGGTATTATTGAAGCTGACCGTGGTTGTCCTGCCGCTGACCACCGTAACTCTGCGGACTTCCTGCGGTTCATACTGGTCGTAGCCCTGCTCCGTAACGGTGTAGACGCCAGGCTTCAGGTTGTCGATCTGAATTTCGCCGTTTTGGTCGGTGGTGACAGCTTGATTGACGCCCTCGCCGGTAATGGTGAATGCAATGCCATCCACCTTACCGTCCTCGGAGGTTTTGACGATTTTGGCGCTGCCGTAGCTGACCTTCAGGTTGAGATAAGCGGTGACAGGGTCGCTGACGGAGGCACTGTAGGTCACCGTGTCCTGCTTTCCGCCGCCGATGTTGCCGTCGGTCCAGACGATAACGCCGCTGCGCATCTGGCTTCTGGTGGCTGTGATCTGCACGGCATCCGCAGGGGCTTCCTTGGCGGTGATAGTCAGCTGGTTGCCGCTGACGCTGAAGCTCACACCGGTGACATTGGCCGTAAAGCGGAAGCGGGACAGCACGCCGTTGGTATCCGTCAGGGCGGCAGAATACTGTTTGCCGTCCCATTCCAGCTCCACATTCTGCGCCTTGCCTGCGCTTCTGGCCATGAAGCTGGGCACCACGGTATGGCTCTGCACCCCGGACACGATGCTGTCGTAATAATCGCAGATCTGCTGATAGAGGGGATGACCGGTACTGACGAGGGACTTCACCGTGTCATAGCCTCCGGTGCTGACGTGGTGGAAGTCTGCGTCACGCTCGCCGACGATGGTCTCCCACGCCAGGATCTGCGTGGCGTAGGCGTGGGCAATGCGGTCTGCATCCGCCGCATTCTGGGAGCGCCACGAGGTGGAAAGATTTCCCTGATAGCCATACTGCATAATACGGCCCAGCAGCACCTTGATGTCATCCGGCTCGATGGTGTGGTTCAGACTGCTGGGGTAGTTGTCCCAGAAGTCCTCGCCGAAGCCGGTGAAGGTCTCGCCCATGCTGCGGGGAACGCCGGGCTCAATGCAGTAGACCACCTGACCGTCGAAGCTGTCCATGCAGTGGACGGTGGTTGTGGTGGACTCGGAGGTGGACCAGCCGTTCATATAGGTTTTGGCGCTGTGGCCCCAGACGTCCTCGGAATAGATCTGGTTGGCGTCTCCATCCCGGGGGAAAGCGACGGAGTAGGATTTTGAGGTTCCTCCGGAGGGCGAGGCGGCCAATGCCGTCACGCCGCTGCCGAAGACAGCCGTGAATGTCAGCAGGGCAGCCAGCAGCCCCGACATTCCTCGCTTGAGTTTTTTCTTCATGTTTCCTCCTTCATGCATGAAAAAAGCACCGTGTTTCCACGATGCTGATTTCAGAATGTTTTGTTTTATGCGTATCCGGTGTAGATCAGGTACCGGTTTTCTCCCACGCATTCGTACCAGATCCAGACGTCGGTAATGTCCCCGTCACCGGCATAGCGGTTCAGTCGGGCGGTGATGTCTCGCTCCAGGTAAATGCAGTTTGGATTTGCGGAGATGGGGTTGTCCCAGCAGTCCACGGCCGATGGTTCCAGAACCAGCCCCTTTTCCGTGGCGACGGTCTGCGCATAGCCGATCCAGTAGTCGATGTCGAATGGGGCTTCTGTCGGCTGCGCCGTCTCCGGCGGGACGGGCGGTTCTGTGTGCTCCGGCTGTGTGGGTGCTGCCGGTGACTTTGTGGCAGGCGGCTCCGTAGGCTGCGGGGGCTGGGATACAGGCTCCGTATTTGGGGGCGTGTCCGCTGCCGCAGCGGTGGAAGCCGGTTCGGTAACCGACGGTGCTGTTGGTTCCGGCAGGGGTTCTGTCACCGGCTGAGAAGACGATTCTTGTCCCGGTTCGTTGGTTTGTTCCGGCGGTATCGTCGTTTGCTCTGTCGGCTGAGTGGCCAGCACCGGCGGTTCAGCCGTCGGCGGCGAAGGGCTGCGGGGACAGGCCGAAAGAGCGATCAGCAGAAGCGGCAAAAAGATCAGCGGCAATTTTCTCATGATTTGATCTTCCGTTTTTTGCTTTATCCTACCGATCCGGTACTGCCTTGTCAAAGCTGCGCCTTTATTCTTCTTTCAGCCGGTAATAACAGCTTGTTTGATTAGGGGGAGAGTGTGAGAGGGGGAGCGCAGTGCCGCCTGTAAAAGGGCGCACTACCCCCACGGTGCAGCGATATGGTTTTATCTTGCGTCATCCCGCATACGTTCCAGATGCCGGTGATAATATTCCAGCGCTTTCAGAATAAACGCACCGGTATCTTTGTAGGGAACACTGGAAGGAATGTACTTTCTTGCATCTTCGTACCTGATGCTGACTTTTTCTTTCTGGTTAGGCTTTTCTTCACACATGATGGATTCAATGACCTCCGGCGTGAGCTTGCCGTCCTGAGAGAATTTGCGCATCTTGATGGCCTGCGCATGAGAAGGTGTGGCATCCGCCAGTTCCATAGCCGGAAGCAGATCCTGCTGCTCCTCGTCGTTGAGATAGCTGAGTTCTACAGCAGGACGCATGGCGATTTTTCCTTCGTCCACCAGATCGAGGAGCTCTGGAGCAAGCTCGGTGAGGCGGATGTAGCGGTGAACTTGATTTCTGCTATCACCAACGGCTTCTCCGATAATGTCCAAAGACTGCTTGCCATCGGACTTCATCCCCACTGGGGATGAAGTTAAATCCGTGCGCTGTCCCTGCCGTTTCATCGCCTCCAACCGCATCTTGTACGAAAATGCTTTTTCACTCGGCAGGATCACGGAACGCTGCAGATTGGATTCCACCATCAGAATAATGGCTTCATCCCGGGTCAGCTCTTTGATCTCTGCCGGCACGGTCGCAAGACCTGCCAGCTCGCAGGCTTTTCTGCGCCGGTGACCGGACACGATCTCGTAGCGGCCGTCCTCCTTCCGGCGAAGGGTGATGGGAGTAATGACCCCACGGTTTTTGACGCTCTCAATCAGCTGCTCCATGTCCTCATCCAGACGGACCTTGAAGGGGTGGTCAGGAAAGTCGTCGATTTCGGTCAGGGGGATGTCAAAAATCTTCGGGAACCTGTTTTCGGCACGCTCCTGATCGTTCATGAACATCTCATCGTACCCGGTCATTCCTAAGTCGAGTTTGGGCCGCTCTCTCAAGTTGTTCCACCTCCTTCGTCAGATTTTCATAGGCCGCAGCAACCTTACCGGTTTTATCGTGGGCAAAGATGCTCTCACCGGTAAGGCTGCATTCTGCCGCACGGACGGAGTGCGGAATCTCGGTATCAAAGATCCGGATATTCTGTCCCACCGTATCACGAAGGGTTTCTATGATGTCCTTCGCATTGTTCGTGCGGCTGTCTACCATCGTAAACAGGATTCCATCTATTTTGAGGCTTGGATTGATGCTCCGTTTCACTTTACTGATGGAGTGAAGGAGCAGATTCAGACCCTTGGTAGACAGAAAGCTTGGCTGCGACGGTATGATCACGCTGTCAGCGGCAACCAGCGCATTGATTGTCATCATTCCCAGAGAGGGCATGCAGTCGATTAAGATGTAGTCGTAATTCTTTCGGACCGAATCGATATAGTTTCTGAGAACATATTCCCGGCTCATAATATTGAAAAGGCCGGTTTCCATGCCGGATAATTGGGAAATAAATGGAGAGGCCTTGCTGGAGAACCCGGATTGCCATGTGGAGGACGATGTCCTTCGCAGCATTCTCACGGAGAATATGCTCGATGCAATGTGCCATTTGTCGGAGATTGAGCAGAAAGTAATCACCCATCTGTATTTATCAGATGCGCCTATGACCGAGCGCGAGTTTGAAAAGGCTTTCGGTGTCAAGAGGTGTACGGTCCACTATTACAAAGTAAGTGCGTTAGAGAAGCTCAGAGAAATGCTGAGTGAAAATGTTTAAGGCAGTTACTAACAATTCACGGAAAAATTCAGCAACTGGTTAGTAGAAGGACTATTTTCATTATAGAACAGGAGAACACAATAAAGAAAACAGGTTCTGTCTACATACGCACCGGAACACACGCATAAATTGAAGCAGGAAACGCTCTGGAACGGAGGGCAGCCATGGACGTATTTTTGATCTTCCCGAAATCAAAGCAGGCTCGGCAGGAGCTTGGGCAGGAGCTGGCGAAGTTCCAGTCCGAGCAGGCGCTGAAATCCATCCAGAAGCTGCCCTGCTCCACGGAGCAGAAGCTGGAACTGGTGGACGCATCAGTGAAGCACCTGAAAGCGCAGCAATAATACATAGCAAACGAGCAGACCGGCATTGAACGCCGGTCTGCTCGTTTACTGCTATGGTTATGTCTGTTTGAAATACTTCTCCCATGTGGATTTGAAAATCTGCTTCCGATTCTGCTCCCACTGTTTCAGACTGCCGAGGCTGACGCTCAGCTTGTCCGCATATTGTCTCTGCGTCAGCCCCAGTTTCGTTCGGATCGCCTTGATCTGCTCACCCTGACCATTTCTCAGAAATAGATTCTAGTCATCCAGAAGCGTATCGACCGGCACCTCAAAAAGCTGCGCGATTTTCTCCATGTGCTCCGGCGGATAGAGGTCTTTTCCGTATTCTTCATAGTGGACATAGGTGCTCCGGTCTATCCCGGCGTAGTCTGCAACATCTCTCTGGCGCAGACCTTTCTGGTAGCGAAGCCAGCGCAGCTTGTCCGCTGTTTCGGTGATTTCTGAGAAGTCTGAGAACTGCAAATTGAACTTTTCCGCGTCCTGAAACTTGTGCGGCAACACCACTGGGAACTGAAGAATTTGCAGCGGGGCTACTTTTACTGCACCCGATACATTGGAAATCAGAATATAGCAGCGGACTCCCACTCTCGCCAGCAGGCGCCATTTTGCCTCAAAAGACACCCGTTCCACCACCTCAACCGCCAATTGTTCTTCTGTGATAGGATAGCATTCTCTACACATCTGGCGGCGTAGGTCGCAAGGCGCGCGCCCTTACTTGCGTCAAAAGTCGAGATGCCCTTGATCAGGCCGATGGTGCCGATGGAGATCAGGTCCTCCTGATCCGCCGTCTGGGTGTAATATTTTTTCATAATGTGCGCGACCAGCCGCAGATTCCGCTCGATCAGGATATTTCTGGCCTCCAGATCGCCTTCCGCCGCCAGCGCCAGATAGTGCTGTTCCTCCTTGGCGCTCAAGGGCTTGGGAAAAGAACCGCTTCCGTTCGACAGCCGCAGAGAATACAGGATGCTGCCGAGCATCAGCCAGACCGCCGCTCCGAGCATAAAAACCACCCCCGAATACTCTATTCGGGGGCGGCAAGTCCATATTCCGCTATTTTTCTCTGGAAACCAGCCGCTCAGCCAGCTCCGTCAGGAAGTCGGCGTCGGCAAAGCCGTCCAGCGCCGCGATCGCCTTCTGCGTTTCCGCCTTGATCCTCTCACGGCAGGCATCCACACCGTAAAGCCGGACGAAGGTGTTTTTGTTGGCGTCCATGCCAACTGCCTTTCCCAGCTTTTCCGCGTCGCCGATCACGTCCAGAATATCATCCTCGATCTGGAAGGCAAGGCCGAGTGCGTCGGCATAGGCGGCGGCTGCTTCCTGCTGCGCCGCGCTGCCTCCCGCAGCGATCACACCGAGCTGACAGGCCGCAGAGATGAGCGCGCCCGTCTTGCGCGACTGGATGGCCAGAACCTCTTCTTCCGTGCAGGTGCGCTGCTCTGCCTCCATATCCAGCACCTGCCCGCCGACCATGCCGAGCTCCCCAGCGCACAGGGAAAGCACCTGCACGGCGCGCACGATCTGCGATGCGGGCAGCTTCGCCTTTGTCAGGAAGCGGAATGCCGCAGTCAGCAGGCCGTCGCCCGCCAGCACCGCCGTCGCTTCGCCATAGACCTTGTGATTGGTCGGGCGGCCGCGGCGCAGGTCGTCATTGTCCATACAGGGAAGGTCGTCGTGGATGAGGCTGTAGGTGTGCACCATCTCCACCGCCGCCGCAAAGGGCAGCGCGTCCTCCGCCTTGCCGCCGCACAGCGCGCAGAACGCTAACGTCAGCGCGGGACGCAGACGTTTGCCGCCCGCCAGCAGGCTGTAGCGCATGGCTTCAAACAGAGCCTGCTGCGGCTCCTCCGGCTCGACAAAGCACTGCTGCAAATAGCCCTCGATCTCATCGGTATAGCGGCGCAGCCGCTCGTCAAACTGTTTCATCCTGCAACTCCGTTTCTACGGGCGCGCCGTCCGCGCCCTTTGTCATCTGCAAAACCTTCAGTTCTGCATTGTCCAGCAGCTTGTTGCAGGAAGCGGCCAGCGCGGTACCCTCTTCAAAGAGCTTCAGCGCCTCTTCCAGCGCCACGTCGCCGTTTTCCATCTGCCGGACGATCTCCTCCAGCCGGGTGACCGACTGCTCAAAGGTCATGGATTCTTTTTTCATCTGCTTCCTCCAACTGTGTGATCTGCGCCTGCGCGCTGCCGTCTGCAAGGGTGATGCTCACCGTTTCCCCCACTGCCAGTTCCCGCACGCTGTGCACGGGATTTCCGCCGCTGCGCACCAGACTATAACCGCGCCCCAGCACCTTCAGGGGGCTCATGGCGTCCAACTTCGCCGTCAGACGGACGAAGCGTTCACGGTCGCGGCTCAATAGCTTCTGCGCTGCCGCGCACAGACGGCGCTGGAGATAGTCCAGCACCATCCGCCGATCATTGAGATAATTCACGGGACTGCGCAGGCAGCGCGCAGATGCGAGCGTCGCCACGCGCTGGCGCTCGGTTTTCAGGCGTTTCTGCATCTGTGTCAGTAAGATTGCCTGCTGCGCGGACAGATGCTGCCGCAGATCTGTCTGATCCGGCACAGCCAGCTCCGCCGCGTTAGACGGCGTCGCCGCGCGCAGGTCTGCCACAAAATCCGAGATCGTGACATCCGGCTCATGACCGACGGCGGAGATGACCGGAATTTCAGAATCCGCGATGGCGCGCGCCACGGCTTCGTCATTGAATGCCCAAAGATCTTCTATGGAGCCGCCGCCGCGGCCGGTGATGATCAGGTCGGCCACATGATAGCGGTTGGCATAGCGCAGCGCGCTGACGATCTCCCCCGGCGCCTCCGCGCCCTGCACGCGCACGGCCAGCAGCACGACCTCCGTCAGCGGATAGCGCCTGCGCAGGATGCGCAGCATATCGTGCAGCGCCGCGCCCGCGGAGGATGTGACGATCGCAATGCGATGCGGAAAACGCGGCAGAGGTTTCTTCCGCTGCTGGGCAAACAGCCCCTCGGCCTGTAATTTTGCTTTGAGCTGTTCGAAGGCAACGTGCAGGTCGCCCACGCCGTCCGGCGTCAGCTCCGTGCAGTAGAGCTGATACGCGCCGTCACGCGGGAAAACCGAAATGCGCCCGCAGGCGATGACCTTCATGCCGTTCTCCGGGCGGAAGCGCAGGCGGTAGGCATTGCCGCGGAACATCACGCAGCGCAGCGCACTCTGCGAATCCTTCAATGTAAAATAATGATGCCCGGAAGGATAGACTTTATAATTGCTGATCTCCCCGCGGATGAAAACCCCGGCGAGAAATTCGTCCTCTTCAAAGCGCAGACGCAGATACTCATTGATCTGCGATACCTCATAGACCTGCATGGTGCACCCTCCATGTCAGAATTGCGGTGCCCATCGCATTGTCTGTGGAAAACTCCGGGGCGCAGAACACCGCCGGCAGCGCCTTGCAGCGCTCGCGCAGCATGGTATTCGACGACACGCCGCCGGCAAAGACGACGTCACAGCCCGGATGCTCTTTGAGCGCGTTCTGTGTTGCCTCCACGATCGCACCGGTAAGACAGCGCAGCGCATAGCCCGCGGTGTCCGCCTTGGATGCACCGCGGGAGAAAAACTCCTGCACCTTGTTCTGCACGCCGGAAAGCGAAAAGCTCGTGCCCTGCACCTTGACGCGGAAGCGCTCCTTGCCGCTCACTTCCCGGCTCAGCGCATCGATCGCCTTGCCGGAGGGAAACGGCAGCTCCAGAAGCTGCCCCGTTCGGTCAATGAGCTGACCGGCGGAGATGTCTGTCGTGCCGCCAATTTTTTCCGCGTGGACGCTCACACCCTCCGGCGTGACATAGAGAAGCTCCGTCGTGCCGCCGGACAGGTGCCACGCAAGATGCGGTTTGTCCATCAGATCCATCCGTCCCGCCGACCAGAGGGAGGCCGCAATGTGTCCCTGCTGATGGGAAAACGCATAGACCGGCAGATGCAGCGCCGCGCCCAGCACCTCTGCCTGCGACTGTCCGGCCAGAAAACACGGCATATAAGAGCCCTCTACCGCGCGCGGGCGCGTGCTTGCACCGACGGCATCGAGCGTTACCGCACCCATATCGCAAAACAGCCTGTCGGCAAGCTCCGGCAGGCGTTTTACGTGTGCGAACAGAGCGTCGCTCTGCCGCAGACCCAGCGCGCCCGGCGCAACGTCGAGCAGTCTGGAAACATTCTTCCCCTCCTTACCGTCAAAAACGGCGACGGAGGTGGTGTAATTGCTGGTGTCAAAGGCCAGTACCGTCATTGCTGTTCTTCCTTCTTTTGCTGTCCCCGCGCGACGGAGCCGAGAATGCCATTGACAAAGGAAACGACCTCGGCGTCCTCGTACTTCCGGGTCAGCTCGACACATTCATTGATTGCCACGCCCGTCGGGACATCCTGCAGATACAGCATTTCAAAAATCGCCAGCCGCATGGCCGCCTTGGTGAAGCGGGAGATGCGGTGCAGATTCCATCCGATGGCATACTGCGCGATGAGCGCGTCCAGTTCATCCTCGTGGGCGGCCACGCCCTCCACGCAGGTACGGATATACTCCAGCTGTTTTTTGCTGGGGCGCTCCATATAGACCTCGTTTTCCTCGGCAAGGCCGGAATAATACCCCTTCTCCATGCGGGTTTCCAGCGCTTCCTCTGGCGTCTGGGCGGTATAATCCAACTCGTAGATCAGATGGACTGCGACTTCTCTGGCGTTTGAGCGTGTCATGGCGTTCTCCTTGGTATGTAAAAGTAGGGGTGCCTGGTCAGCACCCCGAAGCAGGTATCAGTTTGCGGATTTGGGAATTGCGATGCCGCAGACATTGACGTTGACCGCAGCCGGGTGAACGCCGGTCATGGAGATGACTTCGTTCGCAATGCTCTCCTGAACGTTCTTTGCGACCGTCATCACGGCCTCGCCCATCTTGACGATGAGGTTGCAGGAGATCGTAACGTTCTCCCCGTCCATCGTGACGCGGATGCCGTTGCGGAGATTCTTCTTGCCGAGAATGGTGGAAATATCAAAGGCCGCGGTGGTGCTCAGGCCATAAACGCCCTCGACCTCGCGAACTGCCAGCGCTGCGATGGAAGCGATGACGTCCTCAGAGATCAGGATGCGTCCGCCTTCCTGCGGCTGCTCAATGTACTTTTTTCCTTCTGCCATAGCGGTTTCCTTCCTTTCTGGAGTACAGGTCCTCTTTGGATTTCTATCCTATTCTATCACATTTTCCGAAAAATACAATAACCTTTTCCGAAAAATGCGTCACTCCACGCCGATCACGCGAATGTCGGACAGTTTGAAATCCGTCTGCGCCAGGACGATGTCGGCGACCAGCGAAACATCCGCCTGCTTCAGTCCTTCCTTTGGCGCGGCGACCGCGAGGGAAATGCCGTCGTCAGAGATGTAGGCGACGCAGTCGGCATAGCCCTTGGCAACGACCAGACTTTCGATCTGTGACTCCGCCAGCGCGTCGGACACGATCCCCTCGAGCGCCTTGCTGCTCGTGGAGGTGTCCTCCCCCTCCGCGTAGGCAATGGTTTCCTGCAAAAGCTCCACGGCCTGATCGCGCGCCTTCTGCCGCGACAGGCGCATCTGGGCAAAGTATTCGTTTGCGCTCTGGCCGCTTTCCTGCGCGGCAAGCGCCGGCTGGGTCTGCGTCGTGTCGTTCAGCACGAGGGTGGATTCTCCCAGCACCTTGTCCGCATCGAGGACCTTGGTCAGATCGGTGGAATCCCTGCCGTAGAGCCAGTTGAGGTAGATGCCGGCGCACACAAGCACCAGTACGCCGGCGATGATCGCGTTGCGTTTCCAGGTTTTCATTTTGCCATTCCTCCATCATTTCATTTTGACCACTGTGATCTTATCCGTCCCAAGGCCCGTCAGCGAGGAAACCGCGGACACGATGTTCCAGCGCACGGCCGCATTGTCCGCGCCCTCGCTGACGATCAGCGCCCCCTGAAACTGCGGATAGACCACGCTTGAGATCGCTGCTTCATCATATGCGCTTCCCTCGGACAAAATAACCGTCTTTCGTTCTTCGCTTGTCTGGGTGCCGGAATTCGTCTGCTCGCTGGTAATTTTCGTGTCCGTCTGATACTGCGTCTGCGCGCCGGTCTGCAGCGTGAGCATGACGCTGACGCGCCCCGCGCCGTCGATTTGCAGCAGCATCTTCGTCAGGCGCGCTTCCATCTCCTGTGCATAATCCTGCTGCTCTGCAGCCGCCGGCTCACTTGGCGTCTGCTGCTGTTTCGTCTGCTTTTTCTCGCTGCCGAACGGGATCAGCATCAGCGCAAGGCCGATGACGAGCACCAACGCCGCGTATTTGTATTTTTTCAGGGCCGAAATGATCTTTCTTGCCCACTCGTTCCATTTTCCCTTATCCATACAGCCTCCACTCCTGCCGGTCGGACGGAATGCCCAGCGAATCACGAATGTAGTCCTCCAATGCCTGCGCCTGCGCCGGAGTCATGCTTCCCGTTAAGATCACGGACTCCGGCATGGGCGTTTCGCCGCTTCCCACCGTGACCTCCGCCTGAATGATCCCGCCCAGCGCCTCCGCCTTCGCCTCAATATACTTTTCCATATTCGCCTGCACCAGTGCGCGCAGCATGGTCTGATAGTCCTTGGAAACCTGCTGCGTGCTGAAACCGCTGCGGTCGCCCAGCTCCGCGATGCGGTCGGCAAGGCCGGTAAGATCCAGCCGCAGCAGCGGCGCAGACACGGTGAGCAGGATCAGGATGCCCGCGATGAAGCGCGTGATCTTCTGAATTCTGCTGTTTTTCAGCAGCGCGCAGGCAAGCACCGAGAGCATACAGGCCGCCACGATCGCAAGAAAATAATTCCGGATTCCTTCCATTACGCCACCTTCAAAAAGCAGACCACACAGATCAGAGCCATCAGCGCGCAGGCGCCGTTCATCGCAAGAAGATACCCCATAGCGGAGGAAAAGTGCTTGATGAGCTTGACATGCGGCGGAAGCCCCACCGTCCCGCTCACGGCGGCCGTGAGTTTGAGCATCAGATACTGCACACCGACGCGCAGAAAAGGTGTCAGGCAGACGGCCAGCACCGCGAGCATTCCGAATACGCCGACGGAGTTTTTGAGCATCGCTGCGCTGGCAAGCAGGGATTCCGAGGCATCCGAGATGATCCCGCCGACGACCGGCACCGCACCCGCCGCAGCTTTGGTCGCCTTGACGGCCAGCTCGTCGGAATTCCCGCTGACCACGCCGGTCACGCTCATGTAGACCGTGAAGGCCGTCAGGAGGACCTTCAGGCTCTTAGAGACCACCCATCCGACAAACTCCCGCAGCTCGCTGAGCGTGTCGCTGCCCAAGGCCGCCTCCGCACCTGCAACGGCCAAATAGAAATAGACGCCTGGCACCAGCACCTTGGAAATGAGCTGCATTAAAATCTCCGCAAAAACGACGGTCCCCGTATAGAGCGCGGAGGCCGAGGTCATTCCCCCGCTCATTGCCGCGGCGGACGCCATCACGGGGAGCATACAGCCCGTGTAGTCCGTCACGGTCTGCACGGTGCTTGAGGCAAGCGAGATCATGGTGTGAAACGAGCCGACCGCGACCGCGCACAGTCCAAGAGCGCCAACCGCCGTCGCCGCGCCGGTCAGGTCATGCTCTGCCGCCATTTTCGCCATAGCACAGAGGGTCACGACGGCCAGAAGCACCGCGCAGAGGCGCAGCCCCTCCTTCACCGCGCCGTCGCTGCCCCGCAGCGCCCGCTGAACAAGGCGCTTGCAGTTTCCCCAGAAGTCCGTTGCCGCCGACGGGGAGAGACCCGACAGCGCGTCCTGCGCCTCCTGCGGCAGTTCCTCCGTCATGGAGGACGTATCCACCAGATCGTCCGATTCCTGCGCAAAGACCGTCCCGGCAAGCAAAAACAGCAGGAGCAGCACGATTCCGATTCGTTTCATGCTAACCTCCCATCATCGTCCGTATCATATCGATCACCGCCTCCAGCAGCGGCAGCGCAACATAAATTGCAAGTATTCCGCCGCAGAGCTCGATCAGTCGTGCGACCGCATTCTCCCCCGCATCTGTACAGAAGGCCGCGCAGAGCTGCGTCACAATGCCGATGCCGACGCTTTTGATCAGCGGCGTCAGAAGCTCATCGTCCAGCCCGGAGAGCGTTTGCAGCTTGCCGTAAAAGGAAATCACCGGCTCGACCAGCCGAAGGACGGCAATGGCCATCAGCACGCAGGCGGCAATCGTCAGAAGCAGCGCCAGCTCGGCGTTGCTCCGGCGGATGAGCGTCACGAGAAGGGCGGTCACGACGCCGATGACCGCAACTTGCAGCAGCGTGTTCATCAGAAATGAAACAGGTTCTTGACCAGATCGAACAGCTGCGCGATTTTCTGCACAATGATGATCAAAACGACCACCAGACCCGCCAGCGTCGTCATGGTCGCCTGCTCCTCGCGTCCGGAACGCACGAGCACCTGATTCAGAATGGAAACGATGATCCCCACCGCCGCGATCTTGAAAATCAGTTCAACGTCCATAGCGTTTCCCCTAGACCATCAGAATGACCAGTGCGATCCCGGCGGAAACCGCGACCGCCGCACAGCTACGCGCCATCGGCTTTTTCTCCGCCTCGCAGCGTTCCAGCGCCGCGCCAATGCGCTGGCCGCTGAGGGAAAGCATCCGGTTTTCCCCATCCAGATCGTAGCGTCCCAGCGTTCCGCAGAGCTCCAGCAGCGTCATGCGCGCATCATTGGGCAGGAGCAGCGCCGGCACGGCCTCCATTGCCTTCTGCGCCGCACGCTGACGCGGTGTTCCGGCCTCCAGCAGCCGTCCAAGTTCCCGAAAGAACTGCGCCGTCGCACCGGTAAGCCTGTCCGCCACACCGGAATAGAGCTGCGGCAGCGGCAGAAGGGTATAGTTGATCTCGCAGCGGATCATTTCCACCGCGCTTTTCAGCTCCCGAAGCTGCCGCGCCCGGCGGTAATACTGCACCGCGCGGCTGCCGCCGAAGCTGCCCGCCCCGATGAGCACCAGCAGCGCGCCGACCCATCGAATCATCCCGCATTCCCCCTTTCGATCCTGACGCTGTGATTCGGCGAAACAGAGATCAGATTACGAAATACCCCCTGTTCCATCAGACTCCGGTAGACCGGCCGCGAGAACAGCTCCTGACGGCTGGCAGCGTGCGCCGTCGCCAGAAACCTGACCCCGCAGTAGGACGCGCGCACGATCGCCTGTACATCCTCCGCGGCGGTGATCTCGTCCAACGCGATCCACTGCGGGTTCATGGAACGAAGCAGCAGCGTGATGCCGAGTTCCTTCGGCACGGCGCTTAAAACGTCCGTATTTTCCCCCAGATCAAACTGCGGCACGCCGTCCAGACAGGCCGCCAGCTCCTGACGCTCGTCCACCACGCACACGCGCTGCCGCTGCGCGATCAGTCGGATAAGGTCGCGCAGCAGCGTCGTTTTGCCGGAGGCAGGCGGGCCGAAGAGAAGCGCAGAGGCAGGATGCGTCCACAGCCAGCCCGCGCACGCTTCGCCGATTCCCGGCAGCTCGCGCGCGATGCGCAGATTCATAGAGGAAATGCCGCGAAGCGTCCGGATCTCCCCCTCGCGCAGCACCGCCGTGCCGCAAACGCCCAATCGGTGTCCGCCCGGCAGCGTCACAAAGCCGCAGCGCAGCATTTCCTGCGCCGCATAGGCAGACTGCTGCGTCGCGCGCTCCAGCAGCTCGTCCAGCATTGCCCGCGTCGTCTGCACTTCGAGAGAAACACTTCTGCCGCCAACACTGGCCTGCACCGCCCTGCCGATGCGGAAGCGGAGCTCCTCACAGAGCCCGTCCGCAAGCTGGCGTTCCGCCGCCCTGCGTACCGCATCCGGACAGATTCTCATTGCCTGTTTGACTTCTTTTCTCATCCTTCGTTCACTCCCGGTTCAGTCTATGTTGCGCCGCCGAAGATTAGGACAGAAAAAACGCCTGCGGCACAGGCAGGCACAAAAAAATCCCACCCGCTATCACGGGTGGGATTCTAAGGATGAAATTATTCTGCGGACTCCTCTTCCTCGTCAGCGGACGGGACGAGCAGCGCACGGATGGACAGGGAGATACGCTTGCGATCGGTATCGATGTCGATGATCTTTGCATCCACTTCCTGACCCTCGGTCAGCACATCGGAAGCCTTCTCAACGCGATGGTCGGAGATCTGGGAGATATGGATCAGGCCGTCCACGCCGGGCAGGATCTCTGCAAATGCGCCGAAGTCGACCAGCTTGACGATCTTGACCTTGACGACGTCGCCCACGGAATACTTCGCGCAGAACTGATTCCACGGGTTCATTTCGGGGGTCTTGTAGCCGAGGGAGATCTTCTTCTTCTCCGGGTCGAACTTGATGACATAAACCTCAATGGGATCGCCGACCTTGACGACCTCTTCCGGCGTCTTGATATGACCCCAGGACAGCTCGGAAATATGAACCATGCCGTCCACGCCGCCGATATCGACGAACGCACCATAGCTGATGATGGACTTGACGACGCCGTTGTACTTCTTGCCGACCTCGATCTCGTTCCAGAGCTTCTCAACGGCAGCCTTACGGGCTTCGGCGTTGACCGCACGGATGGAGCCGACGACTCTGCGGCGGGCGCGGTTGAACTCGGTGATCTTCATCTGAACGGTCTGGCCCTTCATTGCGCTCATGTCGCCGCCCTTGGGAACACCGGTCTGGGAAGCGGGGATGAACACGCGGACGCCCTTGACGTTGGCAACGAGACCGCCCTTGTTCTCTTCGGTGATCACGCCTTCGACGGTCGTCTTGTTCTCACAAGCGGCCTCGACGTCGTCCCAAACCTTCATGCCGTCCAGCTTCTTCTTGCTGAGCTGCACGGTGCCTTCCTGATCGTTAACGCGAACGACAAAGACCTCGATCTCGTCGCCGACCTTGAGGATGTCCTCGGGCTTAACGGTGGGATCTGCGCTGACTTCGTCATACGGAATGTAGCCGGCGTGCTTCGTGCCAAGATCTACCTGGACTTCGGTGTTACCGATTGCTGTTACGACACCCAGAACCTTATCTCCTGTATTCAAAGTCTTGATGGACTGTCCGAGAAGTTCCTCGAAGTTCTCCTCCGCAACAGCATCAACATTAGTAATTTCGCTCATAGTCTGCTTGACCTCCTTTATTATCCACGCAGGTGTCGACGCACCTGCTGTGATACCGATGTTATCCGCGGCACACAGCTTGTCCGCTTCCAGTTCGGAAGCGTTATCCACAAGCATGACGTTATCGCAATGCTCGGAGCAAATGTGCGCGAGGCGGACCGTATTGGAGCTGTTTTTATCTCCGACGACGACCATTGCGTCGCTTTGGGACGCAAGCTCCGCCGCTTCGGTCTGGCGATTCTCAGTCGCTTTGCATATTGTATCAAAGATTTCGCAATTTGTACACACTTTTTTTGCGATTTTCTTGCAAGATTCCCATAAAAATTTCGTACTGGTCGTCTGAGACACCATGCTAAGCGGCAAACTGCGGTTTTTCGGGTCGGAATCCAGCCAATTTTGCAATGCAGCGGCATCCTGGAATACCAGCGGATGACGGCACCAGCCGGCGATCGCAACGACCTCCGGGTGTGTGGGCGTACCGATGATAATGGGCTGGCGCCCGTCCTCCTCGGCCTTTGCCACGATCCTGTGAATCCGTTTCACAGAGGGGCAGGTCGCATCAATGATCTCCAACCTCCGGCCGCAGAGGCGCTCGTAGGTTTCCCGCGGGATGCCATGCGAGCGGATCACGACTGCGCAGCCGTCCGGGATCTGCTCCGGGTCGGAAACGACCTTTACGCCAAGATCTTCAAAGTGCCGCACCAGATGGCGGTTATGGGCAATGGGGCCGAGCGTCACGACAGGTCTCCCCGCACGGATGGTCTGCTCCACCAGATCGACCGCGCGGTTCACGCCGTAGCAGAAGCCGGCGGTTTCAGCAACACGGATCGTCACAGGCTTTCTCCCATTTTATAGATCTTTTCCATCAGCTCTGCCGAGAGCTTTTCCTGTTCCCCGCTGCTGACCCGGCGGTCGGAAGGATGGGGATGATAAGGCTCACCAAACACAACATCCAGCGGCTTCCAGAAGTGCTTGTTTGTGGATAGATATACCGGCACGATGGGAACGCCCATACGTGCCGCGATCATGATCGCACCGCCGTGCGGATGGGAAACCTTGCCCTTGCGGACGCGCGTTCCCTCCGGGAAAATCAGCAGCTTGTCCCCGGAGCGCAGGATGTGCATGGCCGTCTTGACGGCGTTGATGTCGCTGGTCGATCGGTCAACCGGGAAAGCGCCGACCTTACCGATCAGCCAACCGAGAAAGCGGTGATCGAACAGTTCTTTTTTTGCCATCGTTCGGAAAATCCGTTTTGGATGCGCGGCAAAGATGACCCAGATCGGGTCGGAAAACGCACTGTGATTGCAGCAGACGATCGCCGGTCCCTGCGGGATATTCTCCTTGCCGTGGACACGCAGAACCGGGTGCTTCAGTGCAAAGATAATGCGAAGCGGCCAGAAAATAAAATGGTAAAAACGCTGAGAAAATTCCTTCATAAGCCAGTTTTCTCCCGGATGATCTTCAGGATTTCCGTAATGCTCTCTTCCAGAGAAAGATCGGAAGTGTCGAGTCTCTGCGCATCACGTGCACAGGCAAGCGGCGCCGCCGCGCGGTGGGAGTCGCGGTAGTCACGTTCATTCATATCCCGCAGGACTTCCTCATAGGAATCCGGCCGACCGGCCGCCTGCAATTCCAGCCAGCGGCGGCGCGCACGCACCTCCGCGGAGGCGGAAAGAAAAATCTTGACGTCCGCATTGGGCAGAACGACCGTGCCGATGTCGCGGCCGTCCATGATGACATTGTGCGTTTTTGCAACGTCCCTCTGGGTATCGAGCAGGAACTGCCGCACCGCGGGAAGTGCCGAAACCTTGGATGCGGCCTCCGAAACCTCCGGGCGGCGAAGCTGCGCCGTCAGGTCTTCCTCATTCAGGAAAACATGCTGTACGCCGTCGGGCGTCCAACTGAGGCGCATTCGCATTTGGGGAAGAAGCGCGGCAACGGCGGCACCGTCCTCCGGCTGCACGCCCGCGCGAAGGACCCCACAGGCGACCGCGCGATAAATCGCGCCCGTATCTACATAAACAAATCCCAGCGTCTGCGCGGCACGGCGCGCCATGGTGCTTTTTCCGGCGCCCGCCGGGCCGTCGATCGCGACACTGTAATACATCATGGTTCTCTCCCGTTTCAATCAAAAACTCTGTATATTTTATCGCAGCAGCGGTAATTTGTCAATCACCGCTGCTGTAATTTTCAAGAAATGCGGCGCAGCCATTCGCCGCCGCGCAGCCCGTTGACCACGCGATCTGCAAATTAAAGCCGCCTGTGTAGGCGTCGCAGTCAATGACCTCGCCCGCGAAAAACAGGCCGGGAACCAACTTGGACTGCATCGTTTTCGGGTCGATCTCGCGTGCCGCGACACCGCCGCGCGTGACGATCGCCTCCGCAACCGGGCGCGTCCCGGAAACGGAGATCGCAAACCGCTTGGTGTGCTCCAGAAGCGCACGGCGCTGCGCCTTGCTGAGGGAATTAGCGCGAAGCGCGGGATCTATCCCGGCGCGGGACAGCAGCACCGGGATCATGGAGTGCGGATAGAGATCGGCCAGCGCATTTTCCATGCTGCGGTTGCTGTATTTCTCAAAATCGCGCAGGAAGCGCGCGTCCAGCGTCGCCTCGTCCAGCGCGGGCTTGAGGTCGAGCAGGATCGTGTATTGTATTCCCGGTTTCATATGCGCCGAGGCGGACAGTGCCATCGGGCCGGAAACGCCGAAATGCGTGAAAAGAAGCTCACCAAAATCCGAATACACCGTCTTGCCGCGGCTGTCGAGCAGGCGGAATGCCGTGTTGCGCAGGGAAAGCCCCTGCATCTGCGCGCAGTCTGCGTCCTCGCTGACCAGCGGGACCAGAGAACCCGCGACGGGCGTGATCGTATGTCCCAGTGCGGCTGCCATGCGGAAGCCGTCTCCTGTAGAGCCGGTGAGCGGATAGGATGCACCGCCCGTACAGAGAATCGCTGCGCGGCAGGAGATCATTTCCTCCGCCGTCTGCACGCCGCAGACCTGACCGTTTTCCGTCAGAATGTGCTGCGCACTTCCTTGCCGGTGTTGCACGCCGGCGGCGCGCATGGCGCGCAGCAAGGCGTTCAGAACGTCCATGGAACGGTCGGAAACCGGAAAAACACGATTGCCGCGCTCCGTTTTCAGTGCGCAGCCGTTTTCCTCAAAGAAGGCCATCGCCGCCTCCGGCGGGAAGGCATACACGCTGCTGTAGAGAAACCGCCCGTTGCGCGGGACGTTCTTGAGGACCTCCTCCGGTGGGCAGTTGTTTGTTACGTTGCACCTCCCCTTGCCGGTGATCAGCAGCTTTTTGCCGCAGGCGGGGTTCTTTTCCAGCAGCAGCACGCGCAGACCGCGCCGCGCCGCCTGAATGGACGCGAACATTCCCGCCGCGCCGCCGCCGATCACAACGACATCAGCCGTCGACTTTTTCGTAAACGCCATAGCGATCCCACACTCTTTCCAGACTGTCAAGCGTCTTGGTGACCTCCTGCCGGCGGAGGGAAGCAACGGCGACGATCAGCGCATTGATCAGGCTCATGGGCGCGACCAGCGAGTCCACGAGGGAAACCATGTCGCTCTTCGCCGTCAGGAGATAATCCGCGCTCTGCGCGATGGGTGCAGTTTCGCAGTCGGTCAGGGCAATGACCTGCGCGCCCGCGCTGGCGCAATATTGCAGCGCCTTGGAGGTCGCAGTGGAGTAGCGCGGGAAGCTGATGCCGACCACGGCATCCTGCGGCGCGACATGAACGATCTTTTCAAACATCTCGCTCTCGGACGCGCCCGTGACCACGCGCACATCCTCGAACATATAGTTCAGATAATAGCCGAAAAACTCTGCCAGCGCCGCGGAGGAACGAACGCCGAGAATGTAGACGCGCCGCGCCGACAGAAGCGCATCCACCGCGCCCGCAAAGGCTGTGCGGTCGATGCACTCCATGGAGACGCGCAGCTTGTCCATATCGGACTGCAAAATGGTGGAAAGGATGTCCTGCTCGCCCAGCCGCTCGCTGGAAACCTCGATGCGCTGCACGGCCGTCAAGCGATTGAGGACCATTTCCTGCAGCGCCTTCTGCATGGCAGGATAGCCGTCGTAGCCCAGCTCCGCCGCAAAACGGACGACCGTGGACTCCGAAACATTGACCGTCCTGCCCAGCGTGCCCGCCGTCTGGAAGGCGGCCTTGTCATAGGACTCCAGAATATAGGCGGCAATGCGTTTTTGTCCCTTGGAAAAACCGCTCATTTTGTTATGTATACAACTCAAAATATCAGCAGTCATGGCTCATTCCCCATTCAAACTTTCAATTTCTTCCTTGGTCAGTTCGCGCCACTTTCCGGAAGGGAGCATCCCCAGACGGAGCGTTCCTTCCTGCGTCCGGCGCAGGCGCAGCACGCGAAGGCCCGCCGCCTCGCACATCCGGCGAATCTGGCGGTTGCGCCCCTCGCGGATCGTGATCTCAAACACGGCGCGGCTTCCCTCACCGCGCAGCAGGCGCACGGACGGTGGATGGATGCGGTAGCCGTCGAGCACGATGGGCCGCGCAAGGAGGGCTTCCCCTCCCCGCCAGTCGCCCTCGACCGTGACCTCATAGGTCTTGCCGACATTGGCGCGCGGATGCATCAGCCGGTCGGCAAGCTGTCCGTCATTGGTAAAAAGCAGCAGCCCTTCGGAATCATAGTCCAGCCGCCCGACCGGGTAGACGCGGCAGCCGCAGTCCACCAGCGAGGCCGCCGTTTTCCGGTTTTTTTCGTCCTTCAAGGTCGTCACATAGCCGCGCGGCTTGTTGAGCATCAGATACTTCTTCCCCGGCGGGGGCGGCAGCGGCACGCCGTCCACCTCGATGCGGTCAGCGTCCGGGTCCGCCGAAGCGCCCAGCGTGCAGTCCGCTCCGTTGACGCGCACGCGCCCGGCGCGGATCCAGTTCTCCGCTGTCCGGCGGGAGGCAAGCCCCCGCGCGGACAGGATCTTTTGTATTCGTTCTTTCATGTTTCCTCTCCCCAGAGAAGCGGAATGGTTCCCACGCAGGTTTCCCCGATCCAGACGCTTCCGAATCCGGCTGGCGTCCCCGGCGTGCCTGCGCAGAAGGCGCAGCGCGGATAGCTGACGCACACCGTGACCGCTTCCTCCTTGCGCAGGAAGCAGGCAAAGTCCTGTCCCGCTGTCAGTGCGGCGCGGCTGCCGTCCATCAGCGTGAGCTCCGCGGCGTATGCGCCCTTTTGCAGGACGGTGCGCGTTCCGTAGAGGGAAAAACCATAGGCATACAGCGCCGCGTGGTCGCGCCAGTCGTCGCAGTCGTTAATCGTCACGGCAATCATCCTGCGCCCGCCGCGCTCGACCGCGCTGACCAGAATTCGCCCCGCTGCGCGGGTGAAACCGGTCTTGACGCCGATAGCGCCCTCCAGCGACCACAGGAGCTTATTGTGATTGGTGAGACAGCGCTCGCCCACGCGGATGCTTTTCGTGGACACGACCTGCAAAAAGTCCGGCTCCCGCAGCGCGGCGCGCGTTAAAAGCGCCAGATCGCGCGCCGTGGAATAGTTGTTCTCGTCGTCCAGCCCATTCGGATTGGCGAAGCGCGTATTGCGCAGCTCCATGCGCTGCGCCGTTTCGTTCATCCAGCCGGCAAAGCGCTCAAGGCTTCCCGCCGTGCAGAGGGCAAGCGCAACCGCTGCGTCGTTGCCGGAGCGCAGCATCATGCCGTAAAGCAAGTCGCGCAGCGTCAGCTCCTCCCCGGCCTTCAGGTACATGGAAGAGCCTTCGATTCCCGTCGCCTCCGCAGGGATCCGGACGCGCCGGTCGAGGTCGCAGCGCTGCACGACGACCAGCGCCGTCATGATCTTGGTCGTGCTCGCGATCAGCGACGGCGTGTCGCAGTTCTTTTCCGCCAGCACCGCGCCGGTGTCCGCATCCATCAGGAGCATGGACTTCGCGCAGGTGGCAGGCGCCGCGGCACATTGCAGAGATAAAACAACGGCAGCAACAAGAGCGGCTGCCGCTGCGGTCATACGCCGAAACATTTTACATCACCCCGAACAGTATTCGCATCCGGGGGATGTATCATGCGTGTCAAATCTCGGAATTCTCCGTCTTTCGGCCCTGCACCAGATCTGAAATTTTATCGACCAGCACGGGGAACTGCTCAACCATGCGCTCGACGGCGTTACTCGCCGGCTCCGCAATGGGCAGCACCCGCACACGCTCGCCCTGAAGGACGAGGAAGGCCACGGGAACGATCTTCACGCCGCAGCCCGCGCCGCCGCCAAAAGCGCCGCTCTGGGTCTTGGTCGGGATATCGGAGCCGCCGGAGGCCATTCCGAAGGAGATCTTGGAGATTGGGATGAGGGTCGTTCCCTCGCCCGCCTGAATGGGCGTGCCGACGACGGTATTGGCGTCGACCATCTCGCGCACCTTGGACATGGATGCGCCGAGAAGTTCATTGATGTTCTGGCTCATTTTCCGTACCTTCCTTTTCTGTGATTTCTCGCTTGGAAAACTGCATTTTTTCGATTTCGGGCAGCTCATCCAGACTCTCCAGTCCGAACGTCCGCAAAAAGTCCGGTGTCGTCCGATAGAGAATGGGGCGGCCGGGCACATTCAGGCGGCCGCATTCCTCAATTAGCTGCTTGTTGAGCAGCGCGGACACCGAATAGGAGCTGTCCACGCCGCGTATCTGTTCCACATAGGCCTTGGTGGCCGGCTGGTAATAGGCAATGATCGTCAGGGTCTCCAACTGGGAGGCCGAGAGCTTCGGCGGCTTGCGCGTCTCCAGCGCCTTGGTGATATACTCCGCCATTTCGCCGGAGGAACACATCTGATACGCCTTGCCGAGATGCACGATCCGCACGCCGCGGCGGTCATAGGACAGCTCGTCGATCAGCTCTCGCGCCGCCCGGTCGATCTCGTCCGGGTCACATTCCAGCGCCTTGGACAGGCGCTCCGTCTCCACCGGCTCCCCGGCGGCAAAGAGGATCGCCTCAAGCGCCCGTTTCAGTTCCGACTGTTCCATCCAAACTCTCCATTTCTTCCTCCGGCATCTTGCAGAAGCGGATATTCACGTCGTTTTCGTCCGCATCCTCCACCACGACGCTGTGCACGCGGCAAAGCTCCAGGACCGCGAGGAAGGTCGCGACGATCTCGCTGCGCGACCGGCTGCCGCGGAAAAGATTCCGGAAGCGTTCCACACCGCGCATCAGGAGCTTTTTCAGCACCTGCGCGGCTTTTTTCGTCACGGGATAGGGCTCCGCGCCGACGATGCCGGTAAAGTTGGAAGCCGGCGGCGGCAGTCTGCGCTCGCTTCGCTCGGCAATCGCGGCAAAGGCACGCAGAAGATCCTCCTTTTCATGGCGGTAGCGATAGGTGGAATCCTGCTTCAGCGGCTCCGGCTGTTTTGTGAAAATCGCGCGGCCGATCTCATTGCGCGGCTCCAGAAAGCTGACCGCCGTGCGGATCTGGTCATAGGCCTCCGCGCGCTGGCGTTCTTCCAGAGAGCGGATGAGCAGTTCCATCTCGCTCATGGCTTCTTCGCGCTCGGTCGCGGAAAGCAGCATTTTCGTCTTGATCAGCATCAGATAGGAGGCCATCGCGATAAACTCGCTGGCGATCTCCATATCCAGCCGCTTTCTCTCGTCGAGATAAGCAAGATACTGCTCCAGAATGGAGGTGATGCTGACGTCCTGTATTTCAATTTTATTCTTGCTCAGCAGGAGCAGGATCACGTCCAACGGGCCGTCAAAGTCCGCCGGAAGCTCGTCCCGCGTCCTCATCACGCCTGACAGGTGGTAGCTCGGTTCTTCCATGCAATCCCTCTTCGCTTCATATCTGAATTAGTATACCATTTCTTTCGAAGAATCGCAACAAAAAAATAGCATATTCCCCGTCACAACGATCAGCACAGGGAAACTTTTCCCTGTGCTGATTCAAAATTACTCCACGGCCGCCATGATCCGGCGGACGAGCGTTTCCCTGCCGGTTCCCTTTTCCGCGGAAAACGGCAGAAGCTCCACGTCCTCCGCCAAGGTCAGCGTTTCCCGGATGCAGGCCAAATTCGGCTCGATCTCGCTCTTTTTCAGCTTGTCGAGCTTATTGGCCACCACGACGAAGGGCCGTCCCGTGCTGCGGAACAGGCCCGCCATCACACAGTCGAGCTGCGTCGGCTTATGGCGCGCATCGACGATCATCACGCCGAGCGTGATGCGGTCCGGCTCCGCGAAATAGGACTCCGTGAGCTTGCCCCAGCGTTCCTTTTCCGACGCAGACACCTTGGCATAGCCATAGCCCGGCAGGTCGACAAAGTAAGCCTTACCGTCGATTTTGAAATAATTGATATGGATGGTTTTGCCCGGCGTCTGGCCGACGCGGGCAAAATTTTTACGCTGCAAAACACAGTTGAGCACCGAGGATTTTCCGACGTTCGACTTGCCCGCAAAGGCGATCTGCGGCAGGCCGTCCGCCGGAAACATATTCGGCTGGGCAGCGGACTTGATAAATTCGACTTTTTGTAAATTCATCATTGGCGGATCCCCGTTTTCGGCTTTGCAGGCTCATGCGCAACCGGGAGGGCACGCTCCGAATGGTGCTGTGCAAGCTCCTTCGGCTCCTCCTGCGGCGCGTCCAGCGCGGCCTCAATGACCGCGTCCACGTGCTCTACCAGCAGGAAGTTCAGCGCGCGGCGGACCGTCTGGTCGATCTCCTGCAGGTCCTTTTCGTTCGCCTTGGGGATAATGACCGTGCGCACGCCGTGGCGCAGCGCGGCCATGGTCTTTTCCCGCAGGCCGCCGATGGGCAGCACCCGGCCGCGGATGGAGATCTCGCCGGTCATCGCAATATCACGGCGCACCGGGCGGTTCGTAAGGGCGGAAACCATCGCCGTGCAGACCGTGATGCCGGCCGAGGGGCCGTCTTTCGGGATCGCACCCTCCGGGAAGTGGACATGGATGTCCTTTGTTTTATAAAAGTCCTCCGGAATGTGCAGGCGCTCCGTGCGGCTGCGGATATAACTCATCGCCGCCTGCACGGATTCCTTCATCACATTGCCGAGATTGCCGGTCAGATTGAGCTTGCCGCTCCCCTCGACCACGTTGCACTCGACCTCCAGCGTTTCGCCGCCGACTGCCGTCCACGCAAGGCCCGTGACAAGGCCGACGGTGTCCGCGGGCGGCATTTTATCCGGCAGGATCTTGCGCGGGCCGAGGAAACGGTCGATCGTCGCGCCGGTGACGGTGATGCGCTTGCATTCCGGGTCGGTGACAAAGCGCATATCGCACTTGCGGCAGAGCGTTGCGATCTCGCGCTCCAGATTACGCACACCGGATTCGCGGGTATAGCAGGCGATCATCTCGCGGATGGCGTCATCCGTCACGCGAACCTGTGACTTCTTCAGGCCGTGCTTTTTGAGCTGCTTGGGCAGCAAATGCTGCTTTGCGATCATCAGCTTTTCCTCGTCCGTGTAGGAGCCGAGCTCGATGACCTCCATGCGGTCGAGCAGCGGACGCGGGATGGTGTCCGTCGTGTTCGCCGTGGTGATGAACATGCACTCGCTCAGGTCAAAAGGCAATTCAAGGAAATTGTCGCGGAAGGTCGCGTTCTGCTCGGAGTCCAGCACTTCCAGCAGCGCGGACGAGGGGTCGCCGCGATAGTCGCTGCCCAGCTTGTCGATCTCATCGAGCAGCAGGAGCGGATTTTTGCTTCCCGCCTGCTGGATGGCCGTCAGGATTCTGCCGGGCATCGCGCCGATATAGGTCTTGCGGTGGCCGCGGATCTCCGCCTCGTCGTGGATGCCGCCGAGGGAGATACGCGCGAGCTTCCGGTTGAGCGCGCGGGCGATGCTCATGGCAATGGACGTCTTGCCCACGCCCGGAGGGCCGACCAGACAGATGATCTGCCCCGGCAGCTCCGGCGCAAGCTGCTTGACCGCCAGTATTTCCAAGATCCGTTCCTTGACCTTTTCCAGACCGAAGTGGTCCTCATCCAGAATTTTGCGCGCGGCGCGCACGTCGCGGCGCTCCTTCGTGCGGGTGTTCCACGGCAGCTCCAGCGCCACATCCAGATAATTCCGGATGACGGAGGACTCCGCAGAGCCGAAGGGCTGCTTCATCAGGCGCTGCAATTCCTTGTTGAGTTTTTCAGTGATCTCCTCCGGAAGCGCCAGCTTTTCGATTTTCTCGCGGTATTCGTCGAATTCCGCCTCGTCGTCGCCCTCGCCCAGCTCATTGCGGATGACCTTCATCTGCTCGCGCAGGAAATAGTCGCGCTGACCCTTGTCGATGTTCTGCTGGGTCTGATCCTGAAGCTGGTTTTCCATGCGCAGAACCTCCAGCTCATGCGCAAAGAGCTTGTTGGAGATCTCCAGACGGCGCACGGGGTGCCGCTGCTCCAGAACGCGCATCTTCTCGGCAAAGCCGTAGGTCGCGCTCTGGCTCATCAGGTCGGCGATATAGCCGGGGGCGTCGGATGCCAGAATTTTCAGCATCGTCTCCTGTACGGGACGCTGCGTCAGATCCGCAAACTCGTCAAAAAGCTGCGCCGCCTGCCGCACCAGCGCCTCGACCTTCGGCGTGCCCTTGGCATACTCTGCATCCGGGATGGACTCCACGCGTGCGCAGAGATAGGGATCGGTCTGCTGGACTTCCGTCACCTTTGCGCGGCACTCGCCCACGACCAGAACGCGCACGGCGTCGCCCGGCATTTTCAGCACCTGCCGCACCTGCGCGACCGTGCCGACCGGATAGAGATCGTCAAAGGACGGATCGTCCTGCAAAATATCCTTTTGTGTTACAAGAAAGATGCGCTGATCGCCGGACATGGCCTTGTCCAGTGCGCGGACAGACTTCTCGCGTCCGACGTCAAAGTGCATCGTCGTCCGGGGAAACACCGTTAGGCCGCGCAGAGCCAGCACCGGCATTCTCTCGGATAAAATCAATTCGTTCATGCGTACTCCTTTCCGCAGAAAAACTTGCTATGACAGGAGGAAGGAGGCATAGAAACCCCAAAAACGGTTTCCGCGCCCCCTTCCCTTATTTCTTTATCCCGCGTTGGGACGCTTTAGCCGTGCGCGCTCCTTGGAGTGCGTCAGCTCCGGCTGACATCCCTTTTCCACGCAGTCTTTGGTGATCAGGACTTCGCTGATGGTCGGATCGGACGGAATTTCGTACATGACGTTCGTCATGACGTCCTCCAGCACCGCGCGCAGGCCGCGCGCACCGATCTTGCGGTCGATCGCCTTCTGCGCGATCGCATCCAGCGCCGCATTTTCAAAATTCAGCGTCACATGATCCAACTCCAGCAGCTTGCGGTACTGCCGGCACAAGGCGTTCTTCGGCTCCGTCAGAATACGGACCAGATCCTCCTTGTGCAGACTCGACAGGCTCGTGACCACCGGCAGGCGGCCGACCAGCTCCGGAATGATGCCGAATTTCAGAAGATCGTGCGGCTGCACCTGTTCAAAGAGCGTGCCGACATCCTGCTCCTCGCGGCTCTTGAGCTCCGACCCGAAGCCGAGGCTGGAATGGTCGGTGCGCTTTTCGATGATCTTATCCAGACCGTCGAAGGCACCGCCGCAGATAAAGAGGATATTCGTCGTATCGATCTGGATGAACTCCTGCTGAGGATGCTTTCTGCCGCCCTGCGGGGGAACATTGGCAACGGTGCCTTCCAGAATTTTCAGCAGTGCCTGCTGCACGCCCTCACCGGAAACGTCGCGCGTGATGGAGGTATTCTCGCTCTTACGGGCGATCTTATCCATCTCGTCAATATAGATGATGCCGCGCTCGGCCAGCTCCACGTCGAAGTCCGCCGCCTGTAAAAGGCGCAGGAGGATGTTTTCCACATCCTCGCCGACATAGCCGGCCTCGGTGAGCGTGGTCGCGTCCGCGATGGCAAAGGGGACATTCAGAATTTTCGCCAGCGTCTGTGCAAAGAGCGTCTTGCCGCAGCCGGTCGGGCCGATCAGCAGGATGTTGCTCTTTTGCAGCTCGACGTCGGATTCCCCGCCAAAATAGATGCGTTTATAGTGGTTATACACCGCGACGGAAAGCGCAATCTTGGCTCTCTCCTGCCCGATGATATAGCCGTCCATATATTCCTTGATCTGTTTGGGGGTGGGGAGATGCTCCGGCTTTTCCGGAAGCTGCTGCGTGGTATCATACATATCTTCCTGCAGGAGCGTGCTGCACAGCGCGACACATTCGTTGCAGATGTAAGCGTTATTGGGGCCCGACAGAATCCGCTTCACCTGTCCCTGTGTCTTTCCGCAGAAAGAGCAGCGAATCAATTTGTCCGCCAAATCATATCCCTCCCGATGCTTTTGCTGTTTATCTCTGATAGATGACCTTGTCGATCAGGCCGTATTCCTTCGCCTGCTCCGCAGTGAGGAAGTGATCGCGCTCGGTATCGCGCGTGACCTCTTCGATCGACCGGCCGGTATTCTCCGCCATGATCTCATTGAGCTTTTTCTTGATCTCCGCGATGCGGTTGGCATGGATCTGGATATCCGTGACCTGACCCTGTGCGCCGCCGGAGGGCTGGTGGATCATGATCTCCGCGTTCGGCAGCGCGATGCGCTTGCCCTT